>NZ_CP011272.1:5911837-6222986 GCF_001610875.1 Pirellula sp. SH-Sr6A
TTGCGAAGATCGCCTTCTCGTGGTTGCCGACCAAGGAAATCAATCTGGCCAAGGCGGCTGCGTCGCCATCCCAAGAGATACTCACATGGAGCCCGCAGGTTTTATTAACCCGTCCTCCGTGTTCGTTGATCTTGTCGATCGCTTCTTCGATTTGTTTGAGGCCTTCGTACCCTTTAAGCTTGGGGCTTACGAACTCGCATCCCTTGCGGTTGGGTGTCTCGGGTTTGATGCTCGCATCCCGTTCGGCTCGCCATCCGGTGGGGAGCCAAGGCACTTGGTAGCCGTGGTGGTAGGGGCCAATCGGTGTGGTGTCGCTGTTGGGCAGCGTCGTTTCGAACTCCAGACCGAAGTGGATTTCGTTTGCGTTCATCTTTGTCTCTCTGTTTGGGTTGGTTGGGTCGGTTGGTTGCGATCGCCATGTTGCTGGCGTGTGTCACATGAAGCCCTGCCGCAGAGAGAACATCCAGCCGATAAAGCATGTTTTCCCCAGTCTTTTTTCATGTTTTCAGGCACCCCCACAAACGCCACACATGGGCCCGTGTGGCATGCAAAACATGCTTGCCCAAGGGGGCGGACCTCAAAAGAAAACGCACCGGTGGGGCCCGCGTTCGCGACTGTGCGAAGCATTGAAGAATGGAGTCTGGCATGAGTGACGGAAAGAAACCGATCGATCCGAATCGGCTTACGGTCGAGCAGGCATCCAAGCTGCTCTCAGCGGCTGCAAAGATCCGGGTGCAGACGGAATTAATCCTGGAAGACATCGAGGCGGGAGCGCCAAGGAATCCAGACGGAACGATCAACTTGATGCATTACGCAGCATGGATGGTGAAGGAGATGGGCCGTGGCAACTGACCCTAGAAAATTAAGACCAAGCGATCTATGTCGATTGTTGAACTCAACGCCACTTGGTGAGGTTATCAACGAACGGCAATTACATCGCCATCGCACTCGAGCCGGCATGCGTATCGGTGACGCTCGCTTTGTAGATCTGCTCCGCTATGTTGCGTGGCTCATCGAGATAAGGCACACACCTCGTAACGAACCAGAAGGGGATCCGTATGGAAAGCTGAAAGAACGTGCTCGTGCGCGAAACGTTGCCATCGCTCTGGCAGGCCGAGACATCGGCGAGCTGCCGCCCGTTGCTGATCCGGAGCGGAAGGCTCGCGCTGCAAGAGACTTTCGCTTCTTCTGCGAATCCTATTTTCCGTTAACCTTTCATCTGAATTGGTCAGACGACCATCTCAAGGTTATCAATCGTATTGAGCAAGCTGTTTTGAGTGGTGGTCTCTTCTCTATGGCGATGCCCCGTGGTTCGGGCAAGACGACCATCTGCGAATGCGCATGCATTTGGGCTGCACTCAATGGACATCGTGAGTTCGTTTGTCTCATCGGAAGTGACGAGGGGCACGCGATGGATATGCTCGAATCGATCAAGATGGAGCTCGATGGCAATGAACTTTTGTTAGCGGATTATCCCGAGGTGGTCTTTCCGATTCAGGCCCTCGACGGGATCGCTAATCGCTGCAATGGCCAGCTTTATCAAGGACAACGTACGCATATCGGTTGGACCGCGAGAGAGATTGTGCTTCCAACTATGCCAGGAAGTGTTGCCAGCGGCGCCATTGTCAAAGTAGCCGGTATTACTGGTCGCATACGGGGAATGAAGTACAAACGCGCGGATGGACGGACTGTTCGGCCGACGTTGGTTGTGATCGACGACCCGCAAACGGACGAATCTGCCCGATCCCTGTCTCAGTGCGCAACGCGGGAAAGCATTCTCGCAGGTGCGATTCTTGGGTTGGCCGGCCCGGGGAAAAAGATCTCAGGGATTATGCCGTGCACAGTCATTCGACCGGGGGATATGGCAGACAACATTCTCTCGAGGGAAAAGCATCCCGAATGGAACGGCGAACGAACGCGAATGGTTTATTCGTTCCCAACGGATGAAAAGCTTTGGCTGCGATACGGCGAACTGAGGGCGGAGAGCCTTCGCATGTACGGCGACACGCGACTAGCCACCGAGTTCTATTCATCCAATCGTTCTGCCATGGACGCTGGGGCAGAGATCGCTTGGCCCGAGCGATTCAATCACGACGAACTATCGGCCATCCAGCATGCGATGAACCTCAAGCTACAGGATGAAGCAGCGTTCTTCGCCGAATACCAGAACGAACCATTGCCTGAAGTTAAGGCTAGTGACAACGAGCTGACCACGGACCAGATCGCTGGCAAGATCAATCGTATCGAGCGGCAGTTGGTTCCGATTGGAGCCAACCACCTGACGATGTTCGTCGACGTTCAAGCAACGCTGTTGTTCTACTCGGTGATCGCTTGGGAAGATGACTTCACAGGTTACCTCGTGGACTATGGCACTTTTCCCGATCAGAAGCGACCGTACTTTACACTGCGGGATGCGAGAACCACGCTTGCACTGGCTACGAAAGCAGGCGGTCTGGAAGGCTGTATCTACGCCGGCCTCGAGCGACTCACGGCAGACTGCCTTACCCGCGAATGGAGGCGTGATGATGGTGCCATGTTGCGGATCGAGAAATGCTTGATCGACGCCAACTGGGGCTCGTCAACCGATGTTGTCTACCAGTTCTGTCGGCAGAGCCAGTTCGCAGGAATTGTCATGCCCAGCCACGGTCGATTCGTAGGCGCTTCCAGTCAGCCGTTTTCGGAATACAAACGAAAGCCGGGGGATCGCGTGGGCCACAACTGGCGAATTCCGAACGTGCATGGCAAGCGAGCTGTACGGCACGTTGTCTACGACACCAATTTCTGGAAGACATTTGTCCATGCTCGTTTGGCGGTCGCGATGGGAGATCGCGGTTGCCTATCGCTCTTTGGAGACACACCGGACACCCATCGGCTCTTGGCAGAACACTTGTCGGCAGAGTATCGCGTTCGAACCGAAGGTCGAGGACGCATTGTCGACGAATGGAAACAGCGACCGGAGCGCGGTGATAATCACTGGTTCGACTGCGTGGTCGGCTGTGCAGTTGCGGCATCGATGCAAGGTGTCAATTTACCCGGTGCCGAAAGTCTGGCTGCCAAGAAGCAAGGTCGGGTGAGCTTCGCGGAGCTCCAAAGGAAACGGGGCCGATGAACAACGACTGCGATTCATTGAAGAAGAAAGGGATCATCTGTCCCAAGTGCGGGTGCCGTCATTTCATCACGACGCACACGGAGCCTTTACGTGATGGACGCATCCGCCGCAGAAAGCGTTGTCGCAACTGCGATCGAAAAGTGATCACTCACGAGGTTCCTGAGAAATAGATCGCTACATCTAGCACCCCACCAAGAATCGCATCGATCTGCGCGCAGTATCACGGCTCTTCGGCATAGGTAATCGAGGAGGAGCCACACCGGTCCGAGCAAGTCTACTCATCGCCGGGTGCCTCTCGACCGGACTCCTCTTTCATCGAATAACCAAAGAAGCATGTCAGAAGATTTGAAACAAGCTATCACTCAAAACGCGCAAGGCCCTGCAAAGGCCTCTGGCGACGCCGGCAGTGTTGAGCAGCACAAGCTGACTGATCAAATCGAAGCAGCTCGCTTTCTAGCCTCGAGAGATGCCACGAAGTCGAAGCGTCGTGGCTTGGTCTTCAACAAGATTGTTCCACCGGGGGCCGAGTAACCGTGTTGTCCTGGATTTCCAATTGGTGGTCACCCAAATCCGTGCGAGCGCACAAACTAAGCGCGAGTCGCATCGTGCGCGCACGTTATGATGCTGCGGTGACCACCGACGATAATCGGCGCCATTGGGCCTATGCGGATGGGCTTTCGCCCAACGCATCCAATAGTGCCGAAGTTCGCCGAATCCTTCGAAACCGTGCTCGGTATGAAACGGCCAACAACTCGTATGCCCGCGGGATCGTTCTGACCCTCGCGCATGACGTCGTCGGTACCGGCCCCCGGTTGCAGATGCTTACTGGCGACTCTGAAGCCAATCGTCGCATCGAACAAGCCTTCATGCTGTGGGCTCGTTCGGTGCATCTTCCTGAGAAACTCCGCACGATGCGGATGGCTCGCGCCACGGATGGCGAATCTTTCGCTGTCCTCACGAACAATCCTCGCCTCAATACGGAGGTCCAACTCGATCTCCGCCTCGTCGAGGCAGACCAGGTCACGACGCCCGATCTCGATCGACTTTCCACCATGGCGGTCGATGGGATCGTCTTTGATTCCGCTGGGAATCCGCTCGAGTACCACATCCTCCGGCATCACCCGGGGGACCGTTTCTATTCGGCTCGCAGCGAATACGATCGTATCCCCGCAACATCCGTACTCCACTGGTTTCGTGCCGATCGCCCCGGTCAAACGCGTGGAATTCCGGACATCATGCCGGCTCTTCCCCTCTTCGCACAGCTTCGGCGATTCACGTTGGCCGTTCTCGCTGCCGCAGAAACCGCAGCCGACTTTGCAGGGATCCTCTACACCGATGCCCCTGCCAATGGGGAAGCCGATGCAGCCGAGCCATTCGAGCCGATCGAGCTTGAGAAGCGAGCGTTGGTAACGATGCCTGGCGGTTGGAAGATGGCTCAAATGCAGGCCGAGCAACCATCGACCACGTATGGGGAGTTTAAGCATGAACTGCTCAACGAGATCGCGCGATGCTTGAACATGCCTTTCAACGTCGCTGCAGGCAATAGTTCGGGTTACAACTATGCCTCAGGTCGTCTCGATCATCAGACGTACTACAAAGCGATTCGAGTCGAACAATCGCATCTCGAGCGAATCATCCTCGATCGCATTCTCGCCGCTTGGCTTGATGAAGCCGCTCTTATCCCTGGTTTGCTACCAGACGGACTCGGTCCCTTTGCGCAGTGGCCCCATCAATGGTTTTGGGATGGTCACGAGCATGTCGATCCCGCCAAGGAAGCCAACGCACAGGCAACACGGCTCGCCAGTCATACCACCACATTGGCAGATGAATACGCCAAGCGAGGCCAAGACTGGGAGACTCAGCTTCGCCAACGCGCGAAGGAAATCGCACTGATGTCAGAGCTTGGTCTCGCAACCGAGACGCTGATGCCTACCACTCAACAGGAAACCACGAATGTCGAAGACGAGGAAGTCCCTGCCGATGACGCTTAAGCCCCAGCACAACCAAAGCCAATTGAGCCTCTCCGCTACCGCGGTCCTCGATATTGATGCATCGGCAGACGGCTCCAGTGCAGCCGCGCTACCGAAGTTCCGCATGGTGGCCTACACCGGCGGGCCGATGCGCGTCGCTGGTTGGCGATACCCCGTGATCCTCGACTTGGCCGGCCTTGCGATCCCATCACAATCGCGACCCATTCGCTTCGGACATGACCCCCTCTCGGGTGTCGGTCACACGGATGCGATCCGAGTCGAAGGTGGCCAGCTCATCGCTACCGGCATCGTCTCTCGCGATACCCCTGCTGCCAGGGAGGTCGTGGTGAGTTCGAAAAACGGATTCCCGTGGCAAGCCTCTGTGGGCGCTGGCGTGGATGAATTCGAGTTCGTCAAGGAAGGTCAAAAGGTAACCGTCAACGGAACGCAATACAGCGGTCCGGTGAACGTCGTCCGTAAGTCCTCGCTTGGTGAAATCAGTTTTGTAGACCTTGGTGCCGACGGAGCAACGAGCGCAAGCGTTGCCGCTCAGGCATCTGCAACCCCAGGAGAAGTTTCCATGGACGATTCGCAAGCCTCAACGCAGGAAGACAGTCAAACCACCTCGACCGCAACGGTCGCGCCATCGCCGGCACCGAGCGAGCCCGCACTAACACACCCCGAGGTGAACGCCGCGATTGAAGCGATGCGAGTCGCCCATGCAGCAGAGCTCGAACGGATCGGTGCGATTCGTCAGATTTACAATGGAACGCTTCCAAGCCTGGAGGCCCGTGCCATCCGTGAAGGTTGGAATGTGGAAAAGGCTGAGCTGGAGAAGATCCGGGCAACCCGCCCTGCGGTTCCGGCGATCCATGTCCAACAAAACACCATCAACTCGAACGTTCTGGAGGCAGCTTGTTTCCTGGCAGCCGGCCTCTCGAACGTCGAGCAAGTCGCTGACTCGCAGTCCCTCGATCTCGCGGCGCGACGATTCCGCGGGGGAATCGGATTGCAAGAACTCCTCCTCGAAGCCGCATGGGCCAACGGATACTCGGGGCGCAACTTCCGCGATCACCGAGCGGTGATGCGTGCTGCGTTTGGTAGCTCTGTCGAAGCCAGTGGGGTTAGCACCATCGACATCGGTGGTATCCTGTCGAACGTGGCGAATAAGTTCCTGTTGGATGGCTTCTTCAGCGTCGAACGGACTTGGCGCAACATCTGCGCGGTTCGCAACGTCTCCGATTTCAAAACGGTGACCAGTTACCGATTGATCGGTAAGGACCAATACGAGTTGGTCGCCCCTGGTGGTGAGCTCAAGCATGGGAACCTCGGGAACGAGAGCTACACGAACCGGGCCGACACGTATGGTTTGATGATGGCTGTCGATCGACGCGACATCATCAACGATGATCTCGATGCCATTACCACGATCCCGCGCAAGCTCGGTCGAGGATCCGGACTCAAGATCAACGATGTGTTCTGGTCCATCTTCATGGCCAACTCGGACTTCTTCAAGACCGCGAACAAGAACTTCATCAGCGGAGCGTCGACCGCGATGGGGATTGATGGATTGACCGAAGCGGAAGTCACCTTCATGGAACAAGTCGACTCGGATGGCAAGCCGATTGGGGTGATGCCTCTGATCTTGTTGGTTCCGCCTTCTCTCTCGGCGCTTGGTTCGCAGCTCTACAAGTCGATGGAGCTTCGCGACAACACGGCTGGCAATAAGTACCCGGTATCGAACCCCCACCAGAACAAGTTCAAGGTCGAAGTGAGTCGGTACCTGTCCAACTCGCAGTACACCGGCAACTCGGCGAAGGCATGGTACCTCTTGGCCGACCCCACTGACCTGCCAGTCATCGAGGTCGCGTTCCTCAATGGCCAAGAATCCCCCACGATTGAAACCGCCGAAGCGGACTTCAACGTGCTTGGTGTCCAAATGCGTGGTTACCACGACTTCGGTGTGGCACTGCAAGACCCACGTGGTGGGGTGAAGGCCAAGGGCGAAGCGTAGTTCCTGGTAAGCAACCCTCACTGAAATTCAATCACGGAGTTTGAAATGGCGAAAGCAACGTTTGTTCAAGATGGCGACGCCATCAATTACACGCCAGAGACGGATCTGGCATCAGGAAGTGTCGTCGCGGTCGGCGATTTGATTGGCATCACGCGGACAGAGATCAAGGCGAACAACCTCGGTTCTCTCGCTGTGGCGGGTGTCTTCGATATCGCGAAAGATCCTGCGGCGGTGATCAGTGCTGGCACCAAGGTCTATTGGAAAGCCGACGACCAAGCGGTCGTAACGCTCCCAACGGGGAACAAGTTGGTTGGAAAAACTATTGCGACAGCCCCTGCGGGGGCTACGACCGCACGCGTGTTGCTAACCCACTGATTCGATTCCTAACGGATTCTCCCCAGATGATTCCATCGATTCGATACATGCTGTTATTCATTCCGCTGTTGTCGTTCGCGATCGGCTGTGATTCCAAGGAAGTTCGGGTGAGGTCTCTTTCGACTCCGCCCACCGAGCAACCGACTGCGAATCTGCCGGTCGAACTGCATCAACGGAATTGGACTGGCAAGCTCAATCAAGGAAGCTGCGTTCACGCTTCCCTGGTGAACCACTTCCGATGGCTCAATCAATATGAGCTTGGTGAGCGATGGCGTGCGACCTACAGCGATGGGGAATGGGATTCCCGATTGCGGGACCGACTCGATGCTGCAGGTATCGACTATAGCTACACGCTTAAAGCCGATCCGCGGTTCCTCGATTGGGCCAGCGCCACACGTCGTGGTGCGATCCTTTGGTGGAAGCCAGCCCACTGCTGCACCTTCGTTGGCTGGGTAATGCGTGATGGAAAGCAATACGCAGCCATTCTTGATAACAACTACCCCGGTCGATTCGAACTCACCCCTCGCGATCAGTTCATTCGACTCTGGGCCGGTTACGGTGGATTCGCGCTAACCGTGATCCACGATCCAGCTTCTTCTCTCACGTATCGAAGTTACGAGGTGTACTAAGCCATGAGCGATACTGTACGAATTCGTCTGAGCCTTGGATTGCTCGTTGTGGCTGTTGTCCACGCGATTCTCGTCGGGGTGGTATTCACGGCGCTGCATGATTCCCCCGCGAAGGATAGCTATACGGAATTGCTAAAGGAGCCACCTTTCCGTCCCAGCAAACCGAGCATTGGCCAAATCGAGAAACTCGATGAGCCGCTTCCTGTGAACATCCAAGCGCAGCAGGAGATCAAGCAAGGGATCTTTGGTAATCGAACAGGGCGATTCTTTCCTGTTCGAACTCCCAGCGTTTATCCGAGCGTCTATGCGGTTCCAAGAACTACCGAAAGGGCTCCCCTTTGCACTGATCCGAGCAAATGTCCATTGCCAGCTTCTGGCAATAGTCCCTCTGCGCAACCTGTGATCGTTCCTCCCAAAGGGCCGGATGGATCTGCGTTCAAGGATCCAATCCAGCCACCTCTCGTGGTGACTCCGGTGAAAGCACCAGAGAGCAAAGCGTACCAACTGGCATTGTTCGTGGGCGATGACTCGCAAAGCCGGCGGCTGATCCAGTGGTTCGAATCGAATCCGAAGCTTCTCAAGCTACGTGAGCTCTGTGAATTCCAAATCTATACCGAATCGAACCCACTCTACCGAGAACGCTTCGCAAGCATCGTTCCTCGTGAACAGTTTCCGGTGGTACTTCTGCAAGATGCGAAAGGAGGACACATTCACGCGGCGGGGCGAGCCATGATCCCTTCCACGCCGGAGGAGCTCTATTCCGATCTGCAGTATGGATACCAACTCTACGAGCAAGCCCTTCAAGCGGAGAAGACAGGAGCTATTCGATCGGCTGGGTATTCGTGGGATGAAATGATCTCTCCCACGATGACGCTCTTCTCCCAAGATTGTCCCGACGGATTCTGTCCGATCGATACCAGCGATCGATTGCGACCAGGGGCCCGGATTCGCGATCGGTTGTTCGATGAAGTGAACGATGGCCGCAGCGCCATTCTTTGGGCTTCGGCTGGCGAAATGATCACGCTTGCCTTGATCGTCGTTGCTGTCTTGCTGTTGGGTTTCATTCTTATCAAACGAGGAGTCTAAACGTGACGACGTCGATTATTGCACTAGTTGTGGTCTTGGTATTGTTGGCGGTTGCTATTTATCCCAAGAAGTCAAACACCTCCCAAAGCTCGTCTGGATTGCCAAACCCATGGGACTCGTCGAGCTTGCGAGTGCGCCAAGTCCGCGAGGAAGCGGATGCGATCGCTGATGAGTTTCGCCGCAAAGCGGAAGAAGCTTGGCGAGCGGAGCTTCGGCAGAAAGCATCCCAGCTCCTAGCTGATCCCAAATGAGAGATCTCTTAGCCGAAGGGCAAAAGTGGCTGTCCGGTCAACTCTATCAGCACATGTCGCGAGAGATCATCTACCGGCGCAATGAACTGAGCGTGTTGATCCGAGCCACTATCGGAAAGTCCATGTACGACCAAGACGACGGGGAGGGAATCGTTACCCGCAGTCAGGTTCGAGACTTTCTGATCAACACTCGCGATCTCACGACCTCCATCATCGGATCGCTCCCCAAAGCGGGGGACACCATTGTGGAGATCGATGACGAGAGCGAATTCACCTACGAGGTGATGTCGATGGGGAGCGAGCCTCCCTGGCGATACAGCGATCCCTTCCGTTTGAAGTTACGCATTCACGCCAAACAGGTTTACTCACAGCCTTCATGACTACGATCCTTCAGGTTGCCGACAGCGTCACCGAGCAGCTCAACGCAGCAGAGTTCGATCAGGACTTCGTGGCGGAACGCCTCTATGTACCGAACTTCGATCTAGAAGACATGAAGGAGCTGCGAGTCAGCGTCGTCCCCCGCGATGTGGAGATACTTCCTCATGATCGATCCCAAAATCGATACCACTGCCGCGTGGACATCGCCATTCAGAAGAAGTTCTCACAGGGGTCGAACCAAGAGATCGATGCCTTGGTGGATCTGGGCGAAAAGATTGCTGATGAGTTCCGGCTTAAAAGGCTATTGTCCTTTCACGCAGCTCGCTGCATTAAGGCGGAGCACACAGTGCTCTATTCCAGCGAGCATTGGGAGCAGTTGCGACAGTTCACCAGTCTCCTGACGCTTACCTTTGAGCTTTCGCGATGATCCGGTTAAGTGTTCGCACACAATTCGATTCTCGGAAGCTGCAGCGCAAGACGGAGCAAGCGACGTTCCGTTCGCTGCGGCATGCTGGAGGCGCGATCCGACTCACAGCGCGCCGAAGTATCCGCCGACGCAAAAAACCATCACTACCTGGAACACCTCCACATACACCAACCGGTCACCTGAAGCGGGTCTTCCGTTACGAAGTCTCCAACGACAAGACCAACGTTCGCATTGGACCCGTGAATGAGTTCGCAGGGAAGATTTGGAACTTGCATGAATTTGGTGGCAAAGCCAAGGGGCGCAGGCTGCTCAAAGCCCATCGATTTCAAGTCGGCGAATACGGACCGATTCGAATCAAACAGCGAGGCTTCAATACCAAGTTTGCACGTATCCAATTGCAAACACCCGCGCAAGCCAATCGTGCGACGCGGTTGATTGAAGAAGAGAACACCCTACGACAGAACGAAGTTCGAAACTACCCCAAACGTCCGTTCATGAAACCCGCATTGGATGCCAATCGCTCCAGACTGCCAAAGTTCTGGGCTAACAGCGTGAACTAAAGGAGAAGATTCTCAATGGCCGAAGTCGTACTCGGTCTCGATGCCGTTCTCAAAATCGACGGTGACGAGATCAAAAACTGCAAAGATCTTACCGTGTCGCTTGAAAAGGCGGAGGCCGATGCGAGCACGCGAGATAATAACGGGTGGCGTGCCACCGTTGGCACTCTCAAGGATGCCTCCATCGAGTTCACCGTCCTCAATAAAGTAGGGGACACCACTTTCGCAATGATTCAATCTCTCTTCATGTCGGGGGATCCCTGCGATGTGGAGATCAGCGACGCGGGGGGAACTCTCTTGCTCACTTGCGAGGTGATGCAGTTCAACGTCAATCAGAACCTCGAAGAGGTGATTGCTGCCGACGTGACACTCAAACCAACCCAGTCTTCCACCGGTACCGGGGTGAATGTCGGAACGCCAGCGCCTGGGGGAGGAGGCACCTAATCCATGAAGAAGTTCATCGATTCGCAAGGTCGTCCTTGGGTAGTGGATGTCAACGTTGCCACGATCAAAAGGGTGAAAGGACTTGCTGGCATTAATCTCTTGGAAGTTGTGGAAGGAGAATTGGTCGAACGTCTCAGTTCGGATCCGATTCTTCTTTGCGATGTTCTCTACTCTGTTTGCAAGCCTCAAGCGGACCGGGAAGGAGTCTCCGATGAGGATTTCGGAACCGGATTGGCAGGGGAAGCCATATCGGAGGCCACCAAAGCACTTATCGAAGCGTTGGTGGACTTCTTCCCGGAGCCGCGACGCCGTCTGCTGCAGAAAGCGGCGGCGAAGTTTCACCAGGTGCAGACAAAGGCGTTCCAGATGATCGAGACGAAGCTGGAGAGTTCCGACATCGAGGCGCAGATCATGCAGCAACTCGAGCAAGAACTTCAGCAAGCGATACCGAGCAACTCATCTTCCGCTTAGCAGGAGTCTTTGGGATCGATCCGATGCCATTCACGCTGCGTGAGTTGGTGTGGATGGTGCGCGGGAAGCGAGAGCACGATTGGAGTTTGGCAAGTCATGTGATGGCTCTCTTAGCTGAAATCAATCGCGATCGCAAAAAACGCCGCAGACCATTTCGAGCCGAGGAGTTCAATCCGATGTTCTCCGCTCGTCCGAAGCCGATCCCTTGTTCCGTTTCTCAATTGGCCAAGATACTCAACGTTCCATTGCAGTCATGAGTTCGACCAACGCGCAGAAAATTCGAGGTGGCAAAGCGATGCGGGGACTCCCTGAGTTTCCGAACGAGCCGATGCCCCTGTGGATTGATCCAACGGGTCAACTCAGCGCAGCGGAAATCAATGCTTTGCCTCCGGACTTGGAGAACTACGTTCCGAAGTCGCGCGAGCTTACCATCAATGGTGTCGCTTACGATCTTAGTGAAGATCGTGAATGGGACCTGGCAATCGAGGGACCGCCGGGGCCCCAGGGCGAACAAGGCCCGCAGGGTGAGCCCGGTCCGCAAGGTATCCAGGGAATTCAGGGAGAGCCGGGACCAGCCGGCCCAAAAGGTGATACCGGTGATGTTGGCCCACAAGGAATCCAAGGTGAACCAGGTCCTAAAGGGGACAAGGGTGATCCCGGAGAGATCGGTCCCATCGGTCCATCAGGTCCCCAAGGCATTCCTGGAGCGACTGGCGCACAAGGTCCCAAGGGTGATCCCGGTGAAAAGGGAGATCCCGGTACCAGCGTGACGCTCAAGGGAAGCGTCGCTACGGTTGCTGATCTGGACGACATTGTAAGTCCGACAACGGGTGACCTATATGTTGTCGTGGCCGATGGAGAAGGGTATGTATTCAATGGCTCAACATGGGATAACGTCGGTCCCATTCGCGGTCCCAAAGGGGACAAAGGCGACACCGGTGCAACGGGTAGTCAGGGAGAGCCTGGCCCACAAGGCATCCAGGGAGAACCTGGTCCGAAGGGTGATAAGGGAGATCCCGGAGAACCTGGACCGCAAGGCTTAACTGGTCCCCAGGGTGAAACCGGTCCGACAGGCGCAACGGGGCCTCAAGGCATCCAAGGTGAGCCTGGGCCAGCGGGGCCTGCAGGCCCAACGGGCGCGACTGGTCCGGAAGGCCCAGCGGGTGCAATCGGTCCGCAGGGACCTAAAGGAGAAACTGGCCCGCAAGGCATTCCGGGCGAACCTGGCGCTGTAGGTCCAGCAGGACCGGAAGGCCCACAAGGTCCGCAGGGGCTTCAGGGCGAGCCTGGCCCGACAGGCGCAACAGGCCCTCAAGGCATTCAAGGAATCCAAGGCGAACCGGGACCGGCAGGTCCCAAAGGGGACACCGGAGATACGG
Source organism: Pirellula sp. SH-Sr6A (assembly GCF_001610875.1). Taxonomy (NCBI): domain Bacteria; kingdom Pseudomonadati; phylum Planctomycetota; class Planctomycetia; order Pirellulales; family Pirellulaceae; genus Pirellula; species Pirellula sp. SH-Sr6A. The sequence goes on from NZ_CP011272.1 coordinate 5,924,928, forward strand.
GCCCACAGGGCGTAACTGGCCCGCAAGGGGAACCTGGCGCACCAGGTCCAAAAGGCGATAAAGGTGATACCGGTGATGTTGGTCCCATAGGTCCAACCGGTCCCATTGGTCCCCAGGGCGATCCCGGTTCAATCGGTCCAGCCGGGCCGCAGGGTGAGACTGGTCCCCAGGGGGAACCCGGTGTTCAAGGAGAGGTTGGACCTCAAGGAGAAGCGGGCCCACAGGGGGCTACCGGTCCCCAAGGTCCGCAGGGCATCCCTGGTGAACCGGGAGACGCAGGTCCAATGGGACCAACCGGCCCAATAGGGCCTGCCGGGCCTCAGGGTGAACAGGGCCCGCAAGGTATACAAGGCATTCAAGGCGAACCAGGTCCAACGGGACCGACCGGCGCGACAGGTCCTCAGGGGCCACAAGGCTTGCAAGGCATACAGGGCGAGACCGGTCCCGCTGGTCCGACGGGCGCTACCGGACCGCAGGGGATTCAGGGTATCCAAGGCGAAACAGGACCAGCCGGCCCCGCTGGCGTGCCAGGTCCGCAGGGGCCACAAGGAATCCCCGGACCAAGCGGTGCCGATGGCGATGGTATTGCCTACTTCGGCCAAGTGACTCTTTCGAGCGGCGCAGCAGCTCCACCGAGCTTCGGAGACTATGTTGCGCTATCGGGTACACCAACTCTCTTGACGGGCGCCAATGGATTCTCTGCTGGGGCTTCGGGACTCTCTATTCAGAACACAAGCAGCGATACGTTGCTGGTGCAAGCGCATGCGTCAATCGTTTTGACGCAAGGCACCAACAAGATCCTTCGGGTGATCTTCTACAAGAACAGCACTCCCATCAACACATCCGAGAAGGAATCGCCAACAACTCCGGATGTGAATCTCGTCGAGCTCACGACCGAGGCACTCGTCGAGCTTGCACCATCGGATGTGCTTTCCCTGCGTGTAACGTCTGTCAATTCAACCGATGTGATCACGGCTTCGCTGGGTAGTCTCATTGTCGGAACGATCGGCCGACAAGGGACACCTGGCCCCAAGGGTGATAAAGGTGACCAAGGCGATCCTGGTGTTGGCGGTGGTTCACCGGGTGGATCGAACACGCATATTCAGTTCAACGACGACGGAGAGTTTGGGGGAACGAGCGGATTCGTCTTCAATCCAATAACTATCTGTGTTGGCATCAACACCAGCGTTCCCACATCCAAATTGGATATCGTGGGACAAGATGGTATGCGCATCACCGGTGTTGAACCGTACATGACCATGCGCGATAGCAGTGCGTTCTTGGCTGGGGTACGGCTTAAAAACGTCGGGAGCAGCTTGGTGTTCTCGGTGGATACCACGGGAGCTGGAACGTTCACTGACAAGGCGATATTCACATCGGATTGCAATCTTGGCGTGAACATGATCAACCCAACCTCAAGGGTCGATGTGGTCGGTCAGGATGGGCTACGTGTTACGGGATTCCAGCCGTTCATCACGCTTCGCGACTCTAATGATTCCAACAAGGGATTCCGAATCCAAACTTGGGCAGGAAACACAATCCTCTTGAACGACGCCGTTGGTGACGGAACTTTCGTCGAGAGACTCCGAGTCACGGGTAACGGGAACGTCGCTGTTGGCGCCGAAGTGCCGTTAGCGAGGTTGCATGTTCGGAGTTCCAACGCAGCAGCGGCTGCAAGATTGGACAACAACAGTTCAGACAACGCAACATTGGTCATCGATCAAACTGTGCCGAGCACTGCGTCGCGCCCTGCCATCGTCCTTATGAAAGGCGGCACGACCTGTTTAGTTTTGTCTTGTGACGGGATGGCGCCGGGCCAAACCTATTATGACGCGCAGGGAGTTAATGGACTTCATCAGTTCTTCACCCAGGGCGCAGAACGATTCAAAATCGACAGCACTGGAATAAAAACAACTGGTCACATCGCTGGCAGCTATAGCCTCCTTGGTCCTAACAGCACTGCGATGCCGTTTGCTTCGGTTACCGTTGTGCAACTACCCGTGTCTGCACCTCTGACGTTGACGTCATCGGTACCTGCTGCGGGGACCATTTGCTTTCTGATCATTGAATCTCAGGGCACTAACTCTCGGACCGTTAACTTCAATCCCTCCCACTTTTTCGTCGCTGGCGCGGTGAATACTGGAGCGGTGGCTGGGAAGACCTTTACTCTCACGTTCATTTCAAACGGGAACCGTTTGATTGAAACAGGAAGGGCGGGGCCAGCCGGATGATCACACTCACTCTCCATCGACCTGATTACTCGGGCGAAAACCTTACCCTCAAAATCTGGACCTTGGCGGGAGTATTGGTCAATGCAGGAGGGGATTCGTTCGTCGAGTCCCCAACGGCATCCGGTCGATTTGAAGCCTCCATCGACGAAGCATTACCTGAAGACGAGTATCGCTGCGATGTATTGCTCGACGGTGAGGTCGAATTCTTCGGACGATTGTATCCTCGATACAGCTTCGAGATCGGTAACGATGCCTCCGTCGGATCGGGACCCGATATTCGCCAGATTGAGTTTCAGTTTGTGGCGAACGATGCTCCGGTCTCAGGCGTCGCCCTGCGCGTCGCCGGCCGCACTCTCTTTAGTGATACCAACGGTATGGCGAGAGTCTGGCTTACTCCAGGTCTCTATACCGCTCGTTTCATTCCTCCGACTGGATATGAAGACATTCCCGAGATCGCCATCACAGTGGATAACGAAGACCTCCAGCAAGAGATCGGCCTAACGCTCGCGACATCGAGTCTAGTGCCGACACCGGAGACCTGTGTCGTCACTATCCATATAGCGGACCAATTCGGTACCTCGCTCGCGCAGATCCCTGTGCATGCGAGACTCCCCAAAGGATACGCCATCGTCGAAGAAACGCTCAACATCAACACGCTAACAAGCGGCGCGACGGACTTGGACGGATTGGTGTCACTCCTTCTATTGCGTGACCAAGACTACGACCTGCAAGTGCGGAGACCTACCGAAGGGATGGTCACCCTTCGTATTCACGTTCCCAACGCTCCGACAGCAAGCCTCAGTCAAGTGGTGGAGGTTTAATCGATGTCCCAAGTCAAAGCCGGCGCTGCCTACGTTGAAATCTCGACACGCCATTCACAATTGTTGAAAGGACTACAACAGGCTCAAAAGCAACTGCAGAGTTTCGGTCAGTCCACTCAATTGCTCGGTACACGCTTGATGAGCATGGGAACTGCCGCAGCACTCCCTATGGCAGGTAGCATGGCGGTCTTCGCTTCCTTCGACGATGCGATTCGCGAAGTGCGGGCGGTGACACAAGCAACCGAAGTCGATTTCGAACGCTTGAGAAATAAAGCCAAGCAGCTCGGTGCAACGACCAGCTATTCCGCTTCCGAAGTGGCCAAGCTGATGGCAGAGTTAGGTCGCGCCGGCTTCAACCCGGATCAGCTCATCGCCATGACGGGTGCGGTCATGGACTTGGCCCGTGCCACCGGAATGGATGCAACACGCGCGGCGGGAATAATGGCTGCCAGTATCCAGCAATTTGGTTTGTCCGGAGAAGACGGCACACGGGTGGCCGATGCTCTGACGGTAGCAGCCAATAAAACATTCAATTCGGTGGAGGCCCTGGGGGAAGCTCTGAAGTATGCGGCCCCCGTCGCAGCCGATGCCAACATGACTCTCGAAGAGACGCTCGCCATCTTGGGTACTCTTGGAAACATGGGGATTCAAGGAAGCGATGCAGGGACTTCGCTTCGTCGCCTTCTGACTCTGAGTGCAGCCGAAGCCCAAAGCTTCCAAGAGGAATTCGGCGTCGCAACCATGGATGCTGCTGGGAACTCTCGCCGTCTGATCGATATCCTCGGTGAAGTATCGGAAGCAACAAGCAAACTCCCCACAGGGGAACGAGCTGCCAAGTTCGCGCGTGTGTTTGGGATGCTCGGGATCACCTCCGCAAGCGCGATTGGAAAGTCGGCAGCCGATACGCGGGTTCTCCTCGAAGACCTGAAAAATGCAGGTGGGACTGCGTCGAGGACCGCCAAAGAGATGGAAGCCGGGATCGGAGGCGCCTTCCGGATTCTCAAAAGCTCGATCGAGGGGCTAGCTATCGCGATCGGTGAATCGCTCAGCAGTTCACTGCAATATCTAAGCAATGCCCTCTCGGGAACGTTGACCGGCGTCATCGCTTGGATCGAGAAGAACCATCAAACGATCAAGCTCGTAGCCAAGGTAACATTCGCCATTCTAGCGATGGGAACGGTTGTTGTTAGCTTGGGAGCGATGTTCTCGTTTGTTGGAGCTTCTATCAGCGGATTCTTAACCACTCTCGGTTTCGTATCGGGGATCCTGTCAGCGATAGGAACCCTCTTCGCCGCACTTATTTCCCCGATCGGTCTCGTTTCGATGGCCGTCGTCGGACTGGGAACCTATCTGCTTTATGCATCGGGCTTGGGCGGGCAAGCTATCCAGTGGCTCGGTACGAAATTCGACACGCTCCGATCGGATGTCTCCACCGCGCTCGGTGCCATTGGCAAAGCACTTACGGCAGGAGATCTCAGCACTGCGGCCAAGATCCTTTGGTTGACGCTCAAACTGGAATGGATGCGAGGGATCCGAGCTCTCACCGAGTATTGGGTAGCATTCAAGGATTCGATGCTCGCTGTCACCGATGCCATGACTTATGGCATCGCCCAAGGGATAAGCGATGGTTGGGCCGGTATCGAAGTTGCGTGGGTCGAAACCATTGGATTCCTTGCGGATGCTTGGTCTCTTTTCACTGGTACCCTCACTAAAACATGGTACTCGACGGTCGGCTTTATCAAGAAGGCTTGGACGCGACTGAAAGGAATGTTCGATTCCGACATCGATGTGAACGCAGAAGTGCAGCGTATCGATCAGGAAACGACCTCCCTAAACGACAACGCCGACCAAGCGATGCTCGATGCAATCGGTAAGCGAGACCAAGATCGCAAGAACCAGCGAGCTCAAATCGAATCCGAGCGGCAAGGGCGCGCCGATGCCCTAGAGCAGGCCAAGCAATCAGACGCGGCGACGAGGCAGCAGCAAGGTCAATCGGCCATCGATGCCGCTGCGCAGGAGCTCGAACTAGCCAAACAGGAATGGCGAAAAGCGATCGAAGACCTCAATACCGAGGAATCGAAAGACAACGCGCCCTCTCCGCTCGATCCCTCGATGGCAGCATTGAAGCAAGCCCTCTCTGCATCGGGAGCCTCTGTGAACATGGAGAAGCAGACAGCTGAGGCGAAATCAACCTTCAATGCCTTTGCCATTCGAGGGCTTGGCGCCGATCGCTTGTCTGATCGTCAGCTTCAAGCCGCAGAACAAACTGCTGCCAACACTCGGAAACTGATTCAAGTCGTCGCAGATTCTCGTTTGTCCTACAGCTAATCCCCATGGGCTTCTCGTCTCTAGCAACCACCTATCTATGACTGCTTGGATTGCCGAACGTTATGACTCGCGCCCTTCCAGCGAAGGGGACGACAATCGAGCCGACTTGATCTATGTCGTGCGCGGCACGGACGACGAAGCAGAAGTGCGTAGCCTTGTGAAGGCCAATGCACCCGAGAACTACTTTGATCTGAGCTTGGTGCAGATCGATACCGAACCGCAGGGTGGAGATCTTTGGTATGCCACCGCTCGATACCAACTGATCGAATTTCCAAGCGACTATGAATTTGATACTTCCGGTGGGACGCAGCGTATTTCAACGAGCTTGGCGACATTGCAACGATTGTCAGTGCCTGGCTACGTCGCCCCCAATTATCAAGGAGCCATCGGTGTTACCGAAGACCGAGTGGAGGGTGTCGACATCACCGTTCCGGTCTTCAATTTCTCCGAGACCAAATACCTCGATGCCCTGACCGTCACCCCTGCATTCAAATACAACCTCTTTATCCTGACAGGCAAAGTCAACGGCGTGCCTTTCAAGGGCTATGCAAAAGGGGAACTGCTGTTTCTGGGGGCTACAGGGAGCAAGCGTGGGCGCGAGCGTTGGGCCATTACCTACAAATTCGCTGCCAGCCCCAATGTCGTCAACCAACCGATCGGTGATGGTGGGCTCTTAGTCAGCAAAGAAGGTTGGCAATACCTGTGGGTGCGATTCGTCGATGATGAAGATCCAACAGCCAAGACGTTGATCAAACGCCCCGTGGCTGCGTATGTCGAGCAAGTCTATCCCTATGGTGACTTCAGTACACTCGGAATTGGAGTCTGATCAATGGCGGAGCCATTTCGAAAAGTACAACCGGGAGATCCTTTGCGGATTCCAGCGGAGGCTTGGAACGCGTTGATGGATCTCTCTCAATTCCAAAGAAATCAGCGACACAATCAGCTCTCCGATACAGAAGGCACCTCGAGGCAAACGTCGCTTGCCAAGGTTCGCAATCAAACCGGGGTCGACTTGGATCGATTCTCCATCGTTGCACTTGGCTCTCCCATTGTTTCCCCGACGGACAATCTCAACGAGTTCAAAAACCAATCGAACTTTCAGGGGCTCCTTCCCTCTGCTAATACAAAATCGCGTTTCGGGATTCTGCTGGAGCCCCTTGGGGAAAACAGGATCGGAACCGCGGTGGTGAGCGGCTGTGTCATCGCAAGAGTTTCGGTTGGCATGCAAGTCTATGACTGTGTGGAAACCGTGCCTGGTGAACATGGCTTTCTGCGAAATGTCCCGCATGGTCCTGCGTCGGTCATGTGGATCGAATCGACCGGTACCATCCGCTGGGCCGTGATTCGCTTCGATAACGCGAACTACGAAGAGGTCGTCTTCATCACCAGCAACATACCGGATGCCAATGGCTATTACCCAGGCGTGGTCCAACGATTCGATGTCGCTTCGCAAACTTGGAACACAGTCTTTAACTGCAAAGTGGTGGATGCTAATCGATGACCCTCTCTTCGCGCCGCTACATCGCTACTGCTGTTCAAGGCAAAGTCGATGACCTCCCGGTCTATGCCGCAACCTGTGCGCAAAAACGCTCCGGTCAAAACGCGAAACGGCAGCTAGGGCGCTTTCTAGGTATGAACGATGGTAGCCCTTTGTATGCAGTATCGAGTTGCGAGTTTCCCCACATGGGACGCTACCTCATGCGCTATCTTGGATTGGCCGACTTGCCAGTCTATGCCCTCGTCTGTTGTGAACAGTCCTCAAGCGGATCCTCCGGTTCCAGCGGTCAATCTGGTTCAAGCGGCCCCTCGGGATCCAGTGGGACAATTGGTTCGAGCGGCCCATCAGGCTCGAGCGGACCTTCTGGCAGCCAGGGCTCTCTAGCATCGTCCGGTCTTTCCGGTTCATCCGGTTCCTCGGGCCCAAGCGGTAGCAGTGGAAGCCTAGGTTCGAGTGGTAGCAGCGGCCCATCCGGCTCCGCTCCCTCCGGGAGTAGTGGTCCCAGCGGGAGTGTTTCCGGAAGCCAATCCGGTTCATCAGGCTTCTGTCCCAATCTGTGGATCGGTGTGTTCTTCAATGGACCCTCTGGTGGTCTTTGTTCCATCGGCGAGTCAACGGAAGTAACCCAAGTCGGCGCAGTTAATGAGCTGAATGGATGCTCCGCGATCTATGGTGAATATTCCTTCTGGGCTACCTGCTCGGAAGTACCGCCGACCAACTGTTACTTTCCGAATCCCTTCTTTAGCTGGTTGACGTGGTATCAAGGAGCGGACCCAAGACAGCTCGCAGCCGACTTGGGTATTCCTGCCGAATGCTACCTGGAATTGAATCCCATTCCCAATTGCTGCAGTAACGGTTCTGACTTGGAGATAGGTGAATGATGGCAAGTTGCATGGACGCCAATCCCGCGATGACTCCCGATGCGATGATGGAACTGATTGCACAGTGTCCGCCGGGGCCTTGGCCCAATGGATGGGGAACCTGGGATAACACCATCGAAGCCCACCAGCGGTTGGTTGATCAGTTCATCGACAACCTCAAACCCAGTCACGCGACCTACTCCCAAGAGCGGGGCATCGTCATCGCAGGGGGAGGACTCAAGTACTTCCCAAGCGTGTGGGTGAACGTCAATCTCCTCCGCCATTTCGGATGCACACTTCCGATCCAACTGTGGTATTTGGGAGATGGCGAAATGGATCCCTACATGAAGCGACTGCTCGCGCCCCTCGGCGTCGAGTGCGTCGACGCGCGTGAAGTTGAAAAAGAACACCCCTGCCGGATCCTATGTGGCTGGGAATTAAAACTTTTTGCGACGCTCCATTCACCGTTCGCCCAAGTTCTCTTCCTCGACGCCGACAATGGAGTCGTGTGCGATCCCACGTATCTGTTCGAGTGCGACGAGTACAAACGCCACGGCGCGGTGTTCTGGCCCGACTACGCATGCTGGACTCTCAAGCCCGGAGTGTGGCGCATCTTCGGGATGCCCGACATGGCCGAACCGGAAGTGGCCGAGCATGAACGCGCGTTCGAATCGGGACAATACCTCATCGATAAACGTCGATGCGATCGCGAGCTGCGATTATCTCTACTCTATGCCGAGCATTCCGACTTCACGTTCCAACATGTCTATGGTGACAAGGAGTGTTTCCATCTGGGATGGCGACGATTGGGCTCGGAATACGCGATGCCGAGCGCCGGCCCTGGGTGGAATGTCCACACCATTGTTCAATACGACTTCCGCGGTCAGATCCTCTTCCAGCACCGTTGCCAAGACAAATGGCGATTCGGAGGTAATCGCTTTAATGATTCTTTGGCCAACGAGCAGTTCTGTTTCGATCTAGTCCATTCGCTCGCTTCGATGTGGAGTGGTGTTCTCTGGAGAAACGAACAGCCAACCTCGAACGAACAATCCTTGATCGAGTCCATCCAGGGCAAGAAGGCAATCTATAGACGCGTCGGTTACGACGAACGGGTTTTGCAATTCGATGGCGACCGAATGATTGGCGAAGGTGCTGCCGAGTGCGAACGTTGCTGGCATGTGAACCAAGTCGATAGCGGCATGGTTCTCACGCTCTCCCGAGTGGATCGTCCCACCTGCCATCTCCGGCAGCGAGACCCACAAACGTGGACGGGGCAATGGCTCGAATACGAGCGAATGCCGATCGAACTGGTCTTTCTCGATACCTAACTCCCGAAAGTAACTGCGATGTCGTTCCCTGCTTGTTACCAAGTCTATGGTCGAGACTTCTTCATCGAGCCTGCAAGTGCTCAATTCGCGAACGCCGTCTTTCAAGATGAGTACCAAGTCGATGTGCTGCGATCCCATCAGGTGCGAACCATCTTGGACATCGGCGCCCATGTGGGCAGCTTTACGGTCCTGTGTCATCACTATTGGCCCGAAGCTAGGATCGTCGCCGTCGAGCCCCATCCAGAAAGCTTCGAACTGTTGGTTCGCAACACGGAGCATATCCCCGAAGAGAATCTGACACTCATTAACGCCGCAGTTGCCCCCGAAAGCGGTCGCTGCATCCTCTCGTCGCCCGTTTCGCATAGTCGTGTAAGCGAGTACGTCCCCAAAGTCTGGGAATCTATTGAGCCGAGGCATTCTGATTTCGGTTTGCAGGTCGATTGTATCTCTCCGAAAGATCTCTGGAAGAAGCTTGGCGATGTCGGCATCGACGAGATCGACTTACTCAAACTGGACTGCGAGGGAGCCGAGTATTTGATCGTCTCTGAATTCGCAGCCTTGGGGCTCATGGAACGCATTGGATGGATCCGTGGCGAGTGGCACAGCCGCAAAGACAATCTCCTACTGGCCGGCTTTCTAGGCCAGACTCACGTGTTCAATATCGATCCGAATCACCCGCACTCCGTGGGAATGTTCGTGGCGCATCGCGCGTAAGTGTGGTCATGGAATTGTGGATCAAAACGGGTGGGGGGAATCAACATCTTACGATCAAACCTGCTCTTGGATCGAATCGATCGAATCCGTGAGGCCTGCCAATCGCAAGGCCTTCTTCCAACTCTTAAACCGCAATTCCAAAAGTCTCGCAGCCGCCATGTTGTCGCAGGCGAAGTCGATAAAACGCATGGGCTTCCCCTGCTGAAACCGATCACGCAACAGTTGGAATATCTGTTCATCACTCAGTTTTGGACTCGTAGGTCCATAGTAAAGACGAGTCGTGTCGACGCCGGCTTCCTTTAAGGCGTTTCTCCACGAACCAAATGTAGCAATCGCGGCCTTATAGAGCTTAGAGTCAGACCGCCGAACATTCATCGCCTTCACGGAATAGAGCTTCGCGACATGGCTGCGTATCTTTCCAACTACAGCGCCGGGGGCAAGTGCCTTGTTGCATACCGGTCGCAAACGTACCCCGGCGTAATCGAGGGCTATCTCCCATGTTCCAAACAGAGAGCATGCTTCTTCGAACAAGTCTTTGTGCAACTGACTGACAGATTCTTCGGTCAGCGTTTGATGCAGGCTCTCCATCTCGAGGATTTTTCGAATCACTTGTTTCCTTTGGGTATCAATCGAGTTCATGCGCACTACCCCTCGCTTCCTTCGACGATTTCTCGGAACCCAACAAGCAATCCTGCATGTTGTTCGGCAAGCTTCGCATGCACGCGTTCATTCGCCATTAGGGACCGAACGTAGATGATGAGCTTCAAAAGGTTGTAGGAGTACTGGCGGTACAATCCAGCATAGAACTCTTGTTTTTCCTCGACCTCTTGTAGGCGTTTAAGGAGGTCGTCGTTCTTCTTCTCAGACTTCTCCCATGGTGAAAAGCCGTTGGCAGGAAGCTTGGCCCTTTTTGCTACTGGAGTTTTAAGAATGAGCCCTCTAACGAATGGAACGCTGAAGTCGTTGCATGATTCCATCAGCTCAAGGATTTCTATCTGCCGCTCGGGTTTTACATACCTCAATTCCCTTGCCACATTCTTTGGTACCTTGCCTGTCTCAAAGGCTTTCGCAACCGAAGGATGTAGTTGTTTCAAAAGTGATTGATTCAGCCTGTGCCCGATGCTGCTGATACCAAATGCAGCGGCAATCGTCTTTTCATCCAATTCCTCGAGCGATTTTCGCAGCATCCGCATCTCCTGGGAGTGGCTGAGACGATTCACCATTCGGTTGCCGGTGAATGCCTCACACTCATTCCAGATGATGCAGGGAACACGCTCGATTCCCATCTCGAGCAGTATCTTGTATCGCTGGTAACCATCCAGAATCACATAGTCGCCGTTCTCTGGGAATACGACGAGTGGCTCGATCAGGCCTACCGACCGAATGCTTGCTGCGATTCTTTGAAACTCGCGATTTGAAATCTCGCGAGAAACTCTTGGTTTTAGACGCACAATCGGTAAGTCGAGACCTTTAATTAACGCATCGTTCGGCGGCATTTGTAATCCTCTCGTTTCTATTGCTATTCATACTTGAAGTCACCCATAAGTTCAGGACGTTGATCCAACCCTTCTTCCGCTAGAAGTCGTCGAAGTTCCTCGTCTCGCCAGATTGCGTTGATCCCGGTGAGGAGCGTAAGGAATCGATTCTCTTTGTGTTCGGCCTGCTTGACGTAGTTCGTCTTCTGCTTGGTCGCGTCTGCGATGTCCTGTTTCAGCTGATCGACCGTGTAGTCTTTCTTCGATGCAGCACGTTTTTTGCCGCTGCTGGCATACTGCGTAATGATCTTTCTCGCATGCGCAAAATTCGCTGTAGTGACAATCCCTTGATCAAATGCATCCATCAGCAGATGCTGAAGTTGTGAGTTATCCGAATTGGTCACCTGCAACGCAAAAGTGATCGGGAACACTCCTTGCTCTACACCGAGAATCAGTCTTTCTTCGCCTTGCTCAATCAGTCGGATGTATTGCCGAATGTACTCTGCTGTCTTGCATGCAACCTTGGCGATTTTGGTGTACTCCCATCCTTCGTCTCGCAGTCTCTTGAGTTCGCGAGCGAAGTCCATCGTCCCCGGTTTAGTCCTGGCAATGTTCTCTACAAGTGATTGAAGGTAGGCTTCTTTCCGTGTGCAGGTAACAACCTCGGCTAGTACACGCGTTTTCCCGAGTTCCTTGTGGGCAAGCAGACGACCTTCGCCGCAAATCAGTTCGTAGAAACCTGTTTTCTCAAGGAACTTGTCGTTGACGCGAATCGGTTTCATCAAACCAAGTTCGCTGATGCTGCTAACGTTCATCTTGAACTGGTCGTTGTCGCGATCACGTGAATTGATGACCTTGATCAACTCGACTGGGACCTCCTCGTAACGGCGGTCACTAAAGGACATGATGTTTGATTCTGGTTCCATAATCACCTCATTGGACTAGGTTGGTTAAGAAGTCCAGGTTGCGATGCCCCAGAAGCTCGATGTTCTGTGAAGAGCAAAACACCCGGAAGGATCGATCGGTCTGAATCCACTTGGGCAGAGCGATGTATCCGAGAATTCGTAGCTGCGCCGGCTCGGCGAGTAGGACACCAAGCGTCAGGTCGATCACCGCACGTGAATCGCGTCGTAGTGGCCAATACGCCGCGTATCCGTGCGGAGTGGGAACAACCGGCTGAAGCGAAAGAGTGAGCTTGCGATCAAGAACCAGAAAGTCAGCGTAGGAAAGAACTTCACCAAGTACTGTTTGAAGTTTTGCCTCTACATCGCGTCGAGCTTCGTTTCTGAGAGGGGTAAAAAGCTGTTGGAAGGCAAAATCCAAAGATCCAAACTTCTGGCCATAACAGGCTGCTGATGGGAGTTCTGCCGCTCGCATCAAACTTGGACGCAGGAAATCATTGTTTTCGAAAACCTTTTGGAGTCCCGCGAGCATGTTCTCGGACTCGTATTTGTCTCGACGGCGCTGGAAGATTTCTTGTGCTTTCAAGAAGAGTTCGGATTCGATAATTCCATCGAATGCGTCAGGAGTCTTGACCCACTTCTCTTCAGGGTTCTCCCGCCTGGGAGTTTTCAGCTTTTGCGTTGTTCGGTTGTAGACGATCGTCCCCACGTACTTCTCGTTTTGCAGGATGCTTTTGACCGATGATTTGCTCCATCCCATTCCTCCGGGCGAGAGGATTCCCTCTCGATTTAACGCTTTAGCAATCTGACGTTCAGAGTGGCCTTGGTTGACAAAGTCGTCAAAGATGCGGGCCACGACGCGTGCCTCGTCTGACGCCGAAGGGGTAAGAGTAACCCGCTGATTCTGGATGCTTTTACGTTGGCCCGGAGCGAGAGGGTGCAGTGGGTGTTTGGATTCGTCGAGGAGAAGTCTGTCGAGTCCATATGGAGGTGGTCCGCCCGCCCAATACCCTTGCTCTGAGATCTTGACGCACCCTCGCCAGACTTTGTCGCTCAGCTCTTTGCTGTACTGGGCAGCTCGGAATCGCTCGAATTGAACGTAGACGGGATAGAGCGGATCGTCCTCTCTCGGCTTACCGATCGTCGTATAGATGACCTGCTTACCAGCCTTCTTGCATTCAGCGCTAAACTGGGCGGATAGATCGATGTCTTGGAATCTCCCCCAGCGACTCACATCGAGACAGAGGATGTATTGGAAGTCATTTCTTTTCTTTACCCAGTTCTCCATCATGTCCGTGAACGCAGGTCGGCCTTCAGAGGTCAGGCCCGAGCGACCGTGGTCAGCAAACTCTTCGATGATCTCAACACCATGGTTCTTTGCCCACTCGCGGACCTGGTCTTGTTGAATGGGGATCGAGTTTTCCTGTCTGTCTTGTGCTGAGTGCCGGTAGTAAGCGATCGCTCGTACCGCTGCTGGAAATGGAGCCGAATTCAAATCTTCAATTTCCCACCAATTTGCCATGTCTGGATCCTCCTGGACTTGTTCCGGAATCGCGTGACTGGAATGCGCGTATCAGGTCCATGAGTTACGATGGATGGCAAGAAACCTCAAGCCGCTGTCTTGCGAGTGTGGGACGTTATCTGCGAATAAGAAAAGACTTTCAGGAGAGGCCTACAGAATTAACGGGGCTTATTGCAGTCGACGGCGGTACTCTCTGGCCATAGTGGACTAGTGCGGCAGATTTCTGCGCAACAAAAGTGGCACAACATACTGGCGAATGACCAGAAGTGTTACGATTTCGGCCCTCTTTAGGGGGTAGACCTCACGTCATTCTACTTCGCGACTTTGACTAAGCTACAGATGAAGAGCTTTTGGATGCTACCAAACTTGTTATGATGCGTCCGGTTCAATCCCGATGAGTTGGACAAGCGTCCTGGATCGTAAACGTATTCGACACTGCCTATCGGAGCTGTGTTAGGAGCCGCAACGATGAAGTTGATTTCAGAGGATCGATGGCTATCTGTGGAAGAGATCGCGGATTACCTAGGGATCAAAAGAGATACGGTCTATAAGTGGATCGATCGGAAAAAGATGCCTGCCCACAAAGTTGGCAGTTTATGGAAATTCAAACGCAACGAAGTCGACGATTGGGTGCGGTCGGGCGGGGCTGCTGAACCCAACGAATTGTCAAAGCCAAGATAGCTTCCACTTGTTCAACGAGAACCGTATTCATGACAGCGAACACTAATCATTTGATAAAACCAGGGAGTTTGGTAAGCGGACCAACGTTGCCTGAGCGTATCGAAGTATTAGCTGTGGTCCCCATGGGTGATTCGCTCAAGATCATTGGCAGGGGACAAAAAACTGGTCTGACGCATGATCCAATTCTAAATCCATTCCAGATTGGGCAACTTGTCGTTTCCGCCGAACGTGAGCCATTTGATGGAGACGCTCGACTGTTCCGATTAGGAGTTGAAGCTCAACGGCTAGGGTTGGCCTACGAGTACGATCCATTCTTCTCCCTTTCGATAGCGAGGGTTGACCCGCTGCCCCATCAGCTGGAAGCAGTCTACAGCTATTTTCTCAAATTACCTCGCATCCGCTTTCTGCTGGCAGACGATCCGGGAGCAGGCAAAACCATCATGGCAGGCCTGCTGCTGAAGGAACTGAAAGCAAGAGGATTGGTGCGCCGTGTATTGATCGTTACACCCGCAAACCTCACATTCCAATGGCAACGAGAACTTTCTGATAAATTTCGGGAGAAGTTCGACGTAATTCGTGGTGACGTACTCCGAGCGAACTACGGCCAGAACCCTTGGCAGGAGCGAGATCAGGTCATTACTTCGGTGTCTTGGGTTTCAATCATCGAAGACGCCCGCGAAAGCCTTTTGAGATCGCGATGGGACCTAATAATTGTCGATGAAGCCCACAAGATGAGCGCTCCGGCAGAAGATCGTAAGACGTACGCATACCGACTCGGTGAATCGCTCTCTAAGATGACTGACCATTATTTACTGATGACAGCAACGCCACATAAAGGTGACGCTGACCACTTTCGTCGATTCCTTGCGCTGCTCGACCCAGACGTCTATGGAAGCATCCAAAGCCTCCAACATGCATTGCGAGATCACGAGGCTCCGTTCTATTTACGTCGAACTAAAGAAGCGCTCGTAACGTTTCCATCGCCAGACACAGGCGAAGTACGCAAGCTTTTTACCAAACGCGAAGTACGCACGGCCGCATTCGATTTGAACGGCGAAGAGCTGGATTTCTACGACGAGCTCACGCGGTATGTCGAGGATCAGTCGATGGCGGCTGCGGGGCAGGAATCGGCTCGCGCTCGCGCGGTTGGCTTTACTATGGCAATGCTACAAAGGCGGATGGCGTCGTCGATCTATGCTGTTCGCCGCAGTCTAGAGCGGATGCGAGCGCGACGTCAGAAGATTCTTGACGATCCAGACGCTTATCGGCAGGAACTGATTGAACGCAAGTTACCTGACGACTTTGAAGAGCTCACAGATGAAGAACGTCAGTCTATTATTGACAGGCTAGAAGACGAGGTTCTATCGGTTGATCCAGCAGCGCTTCGTTCAGAAATTGGGCGACTTACGCAATTGATTGACCAAGCAAAACAGCTAGAAGATCGAAACATTCAAACTAAACTGCAGAAGTTAAAAGCCATCCTGAAAGAAGAAGGAATTTTCGATAACGCAAAGATGAAGTTGCTTGTTTTCACCGAACACAAGGACACCCTTGACTACCTTGCAGGGGATGGTCGCGATGACCGACCCTTGGGAAAGCTGCGTGAATGGGGGCTTACACTCACGCAAATCCATGGCGGTATGAAAGTTGGCGACCGTGATACGCCCGGAAGTCGTATCTATTCCGAACGTGAGTTTCGCGAGTCAGCTCAGGTACTCGTGGCAACGGAAGCAGCTGGCGAAGGAATCAACCTTCAATTTTGCTGGCTAATGGTCAATTTCGATATCCCTTGGAACCCTGTACGACTCGAACAACGAGTTGGACGAATCCATCGCTACGGGCAGGAGAAAGATTGTCTTGTATTTAATTTTGTTGCACAGAATACCCGAGAAGGCCGCGTCCTTCAGACACTCATAGAGCGGCTCAAGGAAATCCGTGAGGATCTCGGTAGTGATCAAGTATTTGATGTTGTTGGCGAGGTGTTCCCTTCAAACCTTTTGGAGAAACTGTTTCGCGAGATGTACGCTCGCCAAATGAATGAGCACCAAATCCAAGATCGCATCGTTCGTGATGTAAGCCCCGAGCGATTCCGTGAGATCACGGAATCTACACTTGAGGGGCTCGCAAAGAAGGAGCTCAATCTTTCCGCTATCGTCGGCAAATCAACGGAAGCGAAAGAAAGACGACTCGTACCAGAGGTTATTGAGTTGTTTTTTGTGGCTGCCGCACCAGAAACCAGTCTTCACCCAAAGCGATTGGAAGGCAGAGACAAAACTTCTGATCGCTGCAATGTCTATCGCATCGGAAAGGTGCCTAGGCATCTGGTTGTCATTGGGGATCGACAGGAAGCTCGCTTTGGTCGTCTTGGTCGAGAATACGGCAAGATTGTCTTTGACAAGGCTTTGCTTGGTACAGATCCGACACTTGAATGGGTGACTCCTGGGCATCCTCTTTTTGAAACCGTGCGAACGGATGTCGTTAGCCGAACGGAAGACGCGTTGCGGCGGGGCACAGTCTTTTTTGATATACATCGCAGCTATCCAGGGCTCATCGACGTTTTCGCGGCATCAATTAAGGATGGTCGTGGTCATTGCCTTCACAGGCGACTATTTCTAGTTGAAACACTAGCGACAGGTGAGATGAGGGTACATGAACCAACGCTTCTTCACGATATCATTCCAGCTCCAAACGGTACTCCGGCCCCTGGAGACACGATCCCAGATCGCAGCCAAGTCGAACTGTACCTTTACACGAAGGTCCTTGAACCTTGGGTTAGGAAAGAAGCGGCCATTCGGGAGAACGAGGTCGCACGAATTGCTAAGCATGTTGAGATAAGCCTCAATTCGCTCATAGACCGACAAAACCATCAGTTGGGTGAATTCCTCAATCGACAAGTCGAAGGCGAGACTGTAACTGGGCTAGATGGAATCATTTCTCAGGCGGAACAGCATCTAGATGATCTAAACAATCGGCTAGAGTCAAGGCGTAGGGAACTTGAGCTTGAGCGACATTGTGCAATTGCAGATATAGGACACTTGGGGCGAGCTTGGATCGTTCCACATCCTGACCGCGCTAGTCCACAAGTTGCGCCGATGGTTCGTGACGATGACGTTGAACGTATTGCGGTTCAATTAGCCATCGCACACGAAGAGGCCCGTGGCTGGGTAGTAGAAAGTGTTGAATCTGAGAATAGGGGATTCGACTTAATCTCCCGTCGCCCGCATCCTGAAGATCCAATGACTTTTATCGAAGTGCGTTTTATCGAGGTCAAGGGACGGGCTTGTGTTGGGGTTGTAGCGCTGAGTTCCAATGAGTACCAGACCGCTGTTCGACTCAAAGACGACTACTGGCTCTACGTCGCGTTCAACTGCGTAGGAACTCCGCAACTCTACACGGTTAAGAATCCGGTCGAACTCGGCTGGAAGCCTGTGATGGCTGTGGAGCACTATCAGATCGGTGCTGACAAGATTGGAGGGCACCGTGCAGAAAAAAGTTAAGGGGGTGTTTGGTCTGGTGAACCGCAAGGTTTGCACCGGAGCCCCTTTACCCCCGTTTCTTTCGGAATTGATGGTTTAATTGTCGGTTATCCCAGAAGAAAAATCAAGTTGGTTTCCCATGAGGTTTGTCCCCAGAAACGCCATCGCGAATCTGAAGTTCCACCCGCACGAATTGCTTTTTCTCGATTGCTGGTATGGGCTTACGCACGAAAAGTCCCTCGATTCTTACCGGGTCAAATGCTTGAACGCACGTACGGTTGTTCACGAGCTTTGCGATGAAATCTCGAAAGGGCGCATCGACCAACCGGAGTTTCAAGGTCTTTGCAGTGAAGCACTTGCGATTCTGCAAGGCGACCCAGCTATTAGTCCTTCGTTCTCACGCGGTTTCGCCGCAATCAAGCCATTCCTAGAATCACCGCCCCACCTCGCCGGCAGCAACGACAAAAAGGAAAAGGAGAGTCAGGAGAACCAAAAAAAGCTAAAGGAGATGATGTTTGCAGCAACGGACTTGCTTGCGGCGCTCGAGTCCCGCTACTTCTCAACGGCCTGCAATCGACTAGTTGAATCACTCTCAAAGCCCGAGATAAAGCATATCGCTCCGCTCACCGGCACAGTGGTCAGCGATCTGGTCTCACGCGGATGGGAACTTGGCGAGTTATTTCGATGGCATCGAAAATTCCTGGTTGCTGACGGTCGCACGTTTTCAGAAAACCTCGAATTCTTGATCGAGTGCCTAAAACGACCACCCACTGAGTTCAGAGTCACGCTCCGTATCAGTGGCGGAAACAACCTACGACAACTTACAGAATTTCGGAGCTTTTCCCTTTCTTCGCAGAGTCACATACAACCAGACCACGAATACCAAAAACGCTTCGTATCAGAGGATGGCTATACGGTATTTGCGGAAGGAACGTTTATGTCTGTCGATTTTCTGTCGGCAGCTATCCAGGCTCGCGATGCAATTGAGCCCCTTCTCGATTCATTGCGATTCGAGTTCGAACCGGGATTATTGAGCATCGACCGGCAGGCGTTTGTGACGCGAAACGTTGATGCGAAAAGAATGCTTGTTCACGTCGACAATCCAGTTCCCAATCCAGTCGACAAGCTGGATGAGGAGAGTTTCAAGAGCTTTTCCGCACGACTTGCGACGGTGCTCGCCTCGTCGAGGATTGATACCGAATCAAAGAATCGGATTGAGACCGCGCTTCGGAGATACCGGTTCGGTCGAGACAGTCACAATTACTCCGACAAGTTTCTACATTGGTGGATGGGCCTGGAAGCGCTGACCAGCGTAGGAGGCGTCAGAATCGGCCGTACCGTAGCCGACAATGTCAAGCACGTCATGCTGTGCGGATACTTGTTTCGCATCCTTCGCGACCTGCTGATTACTCTGAAGTATTTACGGATCGAGTGGCATTCCGATTTCCAGGCTGTAGTGCCGGTTGACAGCTTCACCGAGGTCGATGTTCCGGGATTGATTCGAATCATTCGGGACAAGCCGCTTGCTAAGCGTCTCTGGGAGTCCATCTCAAACTGCTGCTACGTCGCGGACCGGGGACGACAGGTTACCGAGTGGATAACTGAGCCAGTAAAGACTGAGAGTCAGTTGAGCGCTCATTTGCAAAGGCTGAACTGGCATGTTGATCGCCTTTACCGAATTCGCTGTTGTCTAGTGCATGGCTCACCTGTGCGGTTTCGCCTCGCACTCTATTCCGCCAATCTTGAGTTCTACCTGAAACAAATCTTGGTGTTCACATTGAACGAAATGGCGAGGCACGAGCACATCACCGATTTAACTAGCTTGTATCAACGCAATGCCGTGTTGTGGCAACGGCGACTCAAGGACCTTACGGATGCCAGATCCGCAAACGATCAAACCATTGACGAGGCTGTCTTCGCTTCCGTGGTAACACTAGAGTAGGAACTAAACTGACAGTGAATCAATATCCTAAACGTCTCATCGAAGTCGATCTTCCTATTGCCCGCATCTCGGCCCATGCTCGTCGGGAGAAGTCGATTCGCCACGGTCATATTTCAACGCTACACATTTGGTGGGCAAGGCGGCCCTTGGCCGCATGTCGAGCCGTAATTTGTGCCTCCCTTTGGCCGGACCCGGCAGATCCATTATGTCCACCTTCCTTTCGGACGGCCGCGGTGGAGGCTCTAACAGCGTTTGCCAAGCGAGTCAATCCAGAGCGAATTACCGCCGAGATGCGCCAACTACAGGAGACTCTGTCCGAAGAATCGCGAGGACGGTGGGAAGGGATCGCAGGTGGAAAGTTTAGCTTCGACGCCTCAAGTCCCGAGGATATGGTAGTACTACGTCTTGCCTTGTTGGACTTCGTTGCTGACTTTGCCAACTGGGACAACTCCACAGTTCCAGCATTTTTGGAGACAAGTCGAGCGTTGACTCAAGCGGCTCACGAGGCTCTCGGGGGAGTTTCAGGGACGAGACCGCTGTTAGTCGATCCGTTCGCCGGAGGTGGATCGATTCCACTTGAAGCATTGAGAGTGGGTGCCGACGCCTTTGGTAGCGACCTTAATCCGGTTCCACAGCTCTTAAATAAAATAATCCTTGAGTACTTACCTAAGTATGGCGAGAAACTCGCTGACGAAGTGAGCAAGCAAGGAGCCAGAGTAAAGATTGCAGTTCAAAAGTCACTCTCCACATTTTATCCAGTCGATTCAGACGGAGCGAATCCAATTGCATATATCTGGGCAAGGACAGTCAAGTGCGAGGGGCCTGCTTGTGGTGCCGAGATTCCTCTGATCCGGTCTATGTGGTTGTCGAAGAAAGGAGTCCGTCCGGTTGCACTGCAGTTGATTCCAAATCAATCCCATTCTCGCATAGACTTTCGAATCATCGTGAAAACTCGTGACGGCTGGGTCTGGCAAGATTCCCCGTCCTCGCGTGTTTTGAATCCGATGTTTGAAGGCACCATGAAGCGTAGTTCGGCAACATGCCCTTGCTGCGGATATACGACACCAGCAAACAATGTTAAAGAGCAGTTGGCACTGCGGCGAGGCGGAGCCAATGATGCCAGATTAGTTTGCATTGTGACTGTCAAAACAGGTGTCGTTGGAAGATCTTTTCGGTTGCCAACGGTCAAAGACCTGCAGGCCATCGATGCTGCAGGCAATGAAATTGCACGACTCGATGAGGTCAAAGGCGAAGGAGAGATACCGAGTGAAGATCTTCCTTATTTACGAAGCATTTTCAATATCCATTTGCTCGGTGTTCACAAATGGAGATACTTGTTCTCCAATAGACAGCTGCTCGCGCTCCTTACATTTGTCCGCGAGATCAAAAAATGCTATGCGGCAATTGATTCGGACGACCATGAATTTCGATTAGCTGTGATAAGCTGTCTTGCATTGACTTTGAGTAAGTTGACCGACTTGGCAAACAGCCTCTGCGCTTGGGAACCGAATGTTGTAACAGTTCAGCATCTCTTCGGACGCCAGGCGATGGGAATCGTCTGGGATTTTGCCGAAGGCAACCCAATAGGTGCATCGCGAGGCAGTTGGGATGTCTATCATGACAACACAGTATTTGTATTGCGAGAGTACTCAAACAAGTGGCATATAGGGCATTCTGAAGCAGCGTCCGCCGATAAACATCCATTACCTAACGATTCAGTAGATTTATTTGTTACTGATCCTCCATACTACGATGCCGTTCCTTATGCTGACTTGTCTGACTTCTTTTACGTATGGCTTAAACGAATTCTTGTCGATTGGATGCCATCAACATTCTGCACTGAGCTTACACCAAAGAAGCAGGAAATCGTCCAGCTCTCCGAACGCAATCCAAAATATTCATACAAGACAAAGGAAAATTTTGAGAGGCTAATGACCGCTGCTATGGCAGAAGGACGAAGAGTTCTAAGGCCGGAGGGGGTCGGAGTAATTGTATTTGCACACAAAACAACTACAGGGTGGGAAACTCAGTTACAATCATTGATAGCCGCCGGTTGGATGATTACGGCCTCTTGGCCAATCGATACGGAACTAGCAACCAGACTGCGTGGAATGAATTCGGCAGTGCTCGCTTCCTCCGTCCATCTTGTCTGCCGACCTCGGGAAACAATTGAGGGTGCTCTCGTTCAATCCATTGGCGAGTGGAGGGATATCCTTGCCGAGTTGCCGAGGCGTATTCACGAATGGATGCCGCGATTGGCCGCCGAAGGAGTCGTTGGAGCTGATGCGATTTTCGCTTGTCTTGGGCCAGCGTTGGAAGTGTTCAGTCGCTATAGCCGCGTTGAGAAAGCAAACGGTGAAACTGCAACTCTTCGGGAATACCTCGAACACGTTTGGGCCGCTGTTTCCTCTGAAGCGCTTGCGCTGATCTTCAAGGATGTGAGTGCTGCTGGTTTGGAACCAGACGCTAGGTTAACTGCTATGTGGTTGTGGACGATCGGCGGTGGAGCGAGTAGCTACGGAAAGAAGTCCGGTAATGATGAAGTAGATGAAAGTCTCGACGAAGAGACCGGTGACGACGAGGAAAATTCTACGAAAGCAGGAAAATCAAAAGTCGCAAGTGGTCTTGTACTTGAGTACGATGCCGCTCGCAAAATTGCTCAGGGACTAGGTATTCACCTTGAGCAATCTGAGTCACTTGTTGAAGTAAAAGGTGATAAAGCAAGGTTGATTCCCGTTGCAGAACGGACAACATACTTATTCGGTAAAGGGACGACCGTAACAACGTATGGACCTAGTCGTAAAAAGAAGCTCAAGCAGCGGTCGTTGTTTGAAGAACTTGGCGAAATCGAGGCAGCGGAAGCTGGTTGGATTGACCTGCAAGGTCCTACGCCTGGCACCACCGTACTTGATCGTGTTCACCAGGCTATGATTCTGTTCGCGGGTAACCGTGGAGAACTGTTGAAGCGATTCCTTGTAGAAGACGGGGTTGGTAAAGACGAGAGGTTCTGGAAGTTGGCTGACAACCTCAACAAGTTATACCCATCCGGAACCGAAGAGCGTCGCTGGGTTGAAGGCGTGTTGGCTCGGAAGAAAGGATTGGGGCTATGACTTCCAACCCTTTTCCTAAACGGCTGATCGAAGTTGACCTTCCGATCTCAAAGATCTCGGCCCATGCTCGTCGGGAGAAGTCGATTCGCCACGGTCATATTTCAACGCTACACATTTGGTGGGCAAGGCGGCCCTTGGCCGCATGTCGAGCCGTAATTTGTGCCTCCCTTTGGCCGGACCCGGCAGATCCATTATGTCCACCTTCCTTTCGGACGGCCGCGGTGGAGGCTCTAACAGCGTTTGCCAAGCGAGTCAATCCAGAGCGAATTACCGCCGAGATGCGCCAACTACAGGAGACTCTGTCCGAAGAATCGCGAGGACGGTGGGAAGCCCTGGCGGCCGGTAAATTGTCACTGAATCCGGACGATGCCGTTGATATGCGCGATCTGCGGATGGCGTTGCTCGACTTCATCGCCGACTTCGCAAATTGGGATAACTCGACAGTTCCTGCATATCTGGAGACAAGTCAAACACTTACTCAAGCAGCTCACGAAGCGTTGGGTGGAGAGCCAGGGACAAGGCCTTTAGTTGTTGATCCTTTTGCAGGTGGCGGTTCGATTCCACTGGAAGCATTGCGAGTCGGTGCCGATGCGTTTGCGAGTGACCTCAACCCAGTTCCTGTGCTGCTGAACAAGGTCGTACTCGAGTACATCCCCAAATACGGAATTCGGCTGGCTGAAGAAGTACGCAAATGGGGAGCGTGGATTAAGGAACATGCAGAAAAGGAACTCGCCGAATTCTATCCCAATGACCCCGACGGCGGGACCCCGATCGCATATCTCTGGGCACGGACGATCCTATCGGAGGCACCAGATGCAAATCTTGCACCTGTGGAGGTGCCGCTATTAAGAACGATGTGGCTGTCTAAGCGTAGAGGGTTCGCATTTGCACTTCGTTGGATTCGGGACAAGCAAGGTAAAGTCGTAACGGACGATGTATTGGTTCAAAGTGGCGACCAACCAAAACGCATACGAAGACCACGTCTTGAGATCTTTTCTCCAGTGTCGGATTCAGAGGTAGAGAATGGAACTGTCAAAGGTGGCTCCGCGACATGTCCCGTCTCAGGCTTCACTACCTCTGCGGCACGAGTCAAGGAACAGCTGAAGACGCAAAGAGGTGGTGCTCAGTCGGCGAGGCTTTACGCGATGTACGTTGAACGCAGCAGTACGCGTGGTTTTCGGACTGCAACTTCGACTGACTTGACTTTATTTCATTCAGCCACACGGGCTTCGGAAGAAGTCTTGAGAAAAAACCCAGATGCTTTTCCTATCGAAAATATTAACCCAATTCGTCCCTACAAGAATTCACGAGGGCTGAGTGCCGTCACACGAATCGGCTGTATTACATTCAGCGACTTGTACAATCGACGTCAAGCGCTTGCGATTCATACGTTGTATGAGGCGTTGACAAAGATTGAAGATCTTGACCACGGATTAGAAACTGACTTACTCAAGGCTGTGCAAGTCGCCCTAGCATTTGCGATCAACCGATCAGTCTCCCAAAACACTTCAATGTCGAGATGGGATGCAAGCCGACTGACAATCAAAGGCGCATTTTCAAAACAGGCTCTTGCTGTCGTATGGGACTTTGCCGAGGCAAATCCATTCTCCGGTGGATCCGCAGATTGGGATGGCGCGATTGCATGGGTTACAAAGTTCATATATGCAAATAGTATCCTTTCATCGCCTGGTACTGTTGTACGCTCATCTGCGACGAGAAGTATTCTTCCAACTGATTCAGCGGCAGCACTCGTTACTGATCCACCATATTTCGCAGCCATTCCATATGCTGATCTCTCAGATTTCTTTTACGTTTGGTTCCGTCGCGGACTTCGCGACGTATTTGGCGAACTCTTCAAATCGTCGTTGAGTGAAAAAGATGACGAATTGATTGTCACAAATGCGCAGAAAGGGCCAGGGGGGCGGCAAAAGGATGACATGTTTTTTCGCGAGGGAATGGCAACTGCCTTGAGGACTGCACGAGATTGCGTTCTACCCTCAGGTATCGGTGTAGTAGTATATGCTGAAGGGACGACCGCAGGTTGGGAGGCAATATTGGGAGCAATTATCGATGCCGAATGGATGGTGACTTCGTCATGGCCCATCGATACTGAAATGACAAACCGCACGCAAGCGCACGAGTCCGCATCGCTTCAGTCGTCTATTCATATCATCTGCCGACCACGTGAGGACGCTAGCGGAGCGGTAACTCAAAAAGTCGGTGAATGGCGAGATGTGCTCCGGGAATTGCCGATTCGGATCCATGAATGGATGCCTCGCTTAGCAGCCGAAGGAGTGGTGGGCGCGGATGCGATCTTTGCGTGCCTAGGACCGGCATTGGAAGTTTTCAGCCGGTATTCTCGCGTTGAGAAAGCCAACGGTGAGACGGCGACGCTCCGAGAGTATCTGGAACACGTCTGGGGAACGGTTTCTTCCGAAGCTCTCTCATTGATCTTCAAAGACGCAAATGCGGCCGGGCTGGAACCCGATGCTCGCCTGTCCGCCATGTGGCTTTGGACAATCGGCGGTGGATCCTCCAAAGAAGGTAAAAAACCAAAAGCGAACAGCGAGGAAGCCGACGATTCAGACGATGCCTCGGACGATGACGACGATTTGTCATCGGGTAGCAAAGGCAAGTCGACAGGTGGGTTTGTGCTGGAATTCGATGCGGCTCGCAAGATCGCTCAGGGATTGGGGGTGGATTTGGAGCAATGCGAATCGTTGGTGGAAGTCAAAGGCGACAAAGCCCGATTGCTCCCCGTCGCTGAGCGGAAAACGTACTTGTTCGGACAAGAAGCTCAGGCAGGTAATTTCGGGATAGGACGTCGGAAAAAGATGCAACAGAAAACTCTGTTTGCAGAACTCGACGAAATCGAAGCCGCAGAAGCAGGCTGGATCGATCTGAAAGGGCCCACGCCCGGCACCACCGTACTTGATCGTGTTCACCAGGCAATGATTCTTTTCGCAGGAAACCGGGGAGAACTGCTGAAGCGATTCCTTGTAGAAGACGGTGTTGGCAAAGACGAGAGGTTTTGGAAGTTAGCGGATAACCTCAATAAGCTTTACCCGCCAGCAACCGACGAACGCCGCTGGGTCGAAGGCGTGTTGGCTCGGAAGAAAGGGTTAGGGCTCTAGCGGATGTCGCAAACCAGTCTATTTGATCTTTGGCGAACTTCCTTTTTGCACGTTGTTCAAGAGCAAGAAATTGCTGCGAATCTCAAGGCAGCTTCCCTTAATGAGGACCTCAAGAATTGGACGAGTTGTTTAACTTCCGCAGTTGTCACCTCCTGCCAAAAGTCAGGTTGGCTCGCTGCAGCAAAAGGACACAAGCTTGATGAGCTACCTCAGGCCGGACAAGAGTATTTAAGTATTGATGTGATGGCATTCGCATCTTCGCCGGCGATCGGTCGTTGGAAACTACCAATTGCGGCTTTCGAATTAGAGAATCACCGAACAGATGCTCGCGTCGGATATTCGCTTTGGAAGGTACTCTGTTTGCGTACGGAACTGCGAGTGGTGTTCGCATTTCGTCGTGACTGGGAGGAAAGCCGTCGTTCGGTTGACGCGATTTGTCGCGATGTAGTTGGCAGTCTCTCAGTCCCGGAACGAGTCGCGGTGACCGGTAACACTGTGCTAGTTATTGGCAATCGAGGGGGGGGAGAGACCTTCCCCTGGGGATATTTCAAGATGTGGCTGCTCGACCCAAAGGTGGGGCGGTTCGAGAAGATCTAGTAACAGCCGTGAGGCAAAAGGCGTTTTTATGGCAAAGCTTAAACCCTGGTACCAAGTAGTCACTCCGCGAGAGGACTTGCGAGATAATCGACCGCTTGAAGCATCGGAGTTTGCGGTTCATCTGGACCACATTCGAACAGGTCGCGATACAGTGTCGAAGGACTACACCAATCCTGCGCGTTTTTTCGAGCGTACTTATCTGACCGCAAGTCTATTGGAATTATCTTCTCAGGTTGTTCGTCGGTTGAACGGTATCCAATTGGAAACCTCAGCCGTTTTCAACATGGCAACGCAATTTGGCGGCGGAAAGACTCACTCACTTACGACACTGTTTCACTTAGCTCGGCACGGTGAAGAATCGAAATCATGGAAGGGAGTGGAGCGTATTCTCGAGAAAGCGGGCGTCAGAACGATTCCTAAAGCTCGCACCGCAGTCTTCGTCGGAACGGAGTTTGATGCGATCACCGGTCGCAAAGGGGATGGGGAACCGACTCGGAAAACGCCCTGGGGTGAAATTGCATGGCAGCTGGGCGGCGCAGAAGCATTCGCAAAAGTAGCTGAACACGATGCCCAAGGCGTTTCTCCGGCAGGAGATGTTCTTCGAGAGATGCTGCCGACAGGTCCGACACTCATCTTGATGGACGAATTACTGAATTACATCAGTAGCGGACGCAGGCTAGGACTACGCGACCAATTCTTCAACTTTCTTCAGAACTTGTGCGAAGAGGCTCGAGGCCGAAACAATCTGGCTATGTGCATCTCAATCCCACGTTCTGACCTTGAAATGAATCCTGATGACCAGCGAGATCATGATTCGATCAAGAAACTATGTGATCGTACGGGCAAGGCTATTCTGATGTCTGCTGATCGTGAAATGCAAGAGATTATCCGACGTCGTCTCTTTGAGTGGGATGGACTACCTAAGGACGCTCTTGCGACTATCTCTGCGTATGCGGAATGGGCTGCAGATCATTCTCAGGAGCTAGCAGGAGTCGATCGCGATGCTGTTTATGAACAGTTCAAGTCTTGCTATCCATTCCACCCCTCCGTAATCTCTGTTTTTGAACGCAAATGGCAAAGCTTGCCGCGATTTCAGCGAACTCGCGGCGTACTGAGGCTGTTGGCTCTTTGGGTGTCTCACAACTACCAGGAGGAGCACCGCAAAAACAGCCAAGAGCCCCTTATCACATTAGGGCTCGCACCGCTCGACAACCCACTTTTTCGTGCTGCAGTCTTTGAGCAGCTTGGATCATCCGAGCTCGAAATTCCGGTGACCGCAGACATTACAGGAAAGACGAGTGAATCCCATAGCTTGCGGCTCGACAAAGAAGCGACTGATGCAATCAAGAAGGCACAGCTCCATCGCAAAGTTGCAACAACCATTTTTTTTGAATCGAATGGAGGTCAGAGCCAAGCCCGTGCAGAAGCATCGCTACCAGAAATCAAAACCAATGTATGCAGTCCCGACGTCAACACAGCGGACGTGGATACTGTGCTCGAAGCTCTTGCTGGCTCATGCTTTTATCTACAATGGGAGCGAAACCGATATCGTTTTGGGCTTTCGCCGAATTTGAATCAAGTGCTTGTTAGTCGGCGCGGCAGTGTCGAGGTTCCAGCGATTGAAGATCGAATCAGAAAAAGAACCGAGGAATTATTCCGCAAGAACTCTTCAGATGCCTGCAAGTTTCTCGAGCGTGAGTTCTTTCCAAAGCGTAGCAATGACGTTAAGGAGATGCCACGGGTTACGTTGGTAGTAATGTCAATCGAGCATCTCGCTGAAGAGCGGGTTACCATGGATCTCATGGAGTCGATCGTACGAGATTGTGGTTCAAGCGGACGAACATTCAAATCCGCACTAATATTCGCTGCTGCAGATCCCAACGAGAGCATTCACGAAAAGACACGTGAAGTTCTCGCTTGGGAGGATATTGAGGATGATGATGAAACGAAAAAAAGAATCGAAGAAGATCAGCTAAATCTGTTAAAACGCAATCTGAAGAATGCCCAGCGCGATCTAGACGAAGCGATCTTCCGTGCATACAAGCACCTCTATTTGCTTGATAAGCAGAATAAACTGAGGCATATCGATTTGGGCAACATTACTTCTAGCTCCGCTGGAAGTTTGGCGGAAGCCTATCTCCAGCGACTGGGGGCGAGCGGTGGCCTCGATGAGATTGTTGAGTCTGTGCCTGCTCGCAAGCTACAAGCCTTTTGGCCTGCATCGCTCAATGAATGGTCAACAAAGTCCGTTCGAGACGCATTCTACTCGTCACCATTGCTTCCTCGATTGCTAAATCCGGAACAAATCAAGCGAGCAATTGCCGATGGTGTGACACAGGGGCTGATCGGTTATGCAACAAAAGACTCTGCGGGGCGATTGAAGCTTGAACGACTAAAGGAAAGCTTGTTCGATGCAGACGTGGAAATCTCTGAGGATGTTTTCATTTTGAGGCCTGAGGAGGCGCAAAAGCTTCGTGAGCCTCCGAGATTGACACAATTGATTGTGCGGCCGGAGCATGTAGTTGTGAAAGTCGGCGATCAGGTTTCGTTCACTTGTGCGGGTACTGACCAGTATGGCCAACCAATTGCCTTGGACAAAGTAGACTGGTCGGCAACCGGTGGAGCGATTGATTCGAACGGGCTGATGACAATTGGCGAGCACTCGGGCGTTTTTTCGGTTAAAGCGACAACCAATGGTGCTGAAGCTCTTGCTGAAGTTCGTGTAACAACGAGTGAAGAAATACCCCCACCGACTCCGATTGGCGAGCGGTACGTGCGATGGCGAGGGGCCGTACCACCTCAGAAGTGGATGAATTTCTACACGAAAGTGCTGAGCAAGTATGCAACTATGCCAGACTTGAAACTAGAGGTCGTTTTTGAGGCGAAGGTGGATCGGGAGCAAGCCGACGCAAAGATGCACGAAACAAAGGCGGCTCTTCGAGATCTGGGACTCGATGATACGGTTTCAAGTTAGATTTTGCCACAGACTCAGGTTGTTTCCTCTCAGAACGCAATTGCCATGAACAAACAAGCAGATTTAACTTTCAAAGATTTGCAATCTGAAATTAAGGAGCTCAGCTCGCGATTTAATCGTTTCAAGGATGATGATCTCTTCGTACTCTGGTTTCTGCGTGCCTACATTACAGAAACGGAGGAGGCGGCCGCTGATGCGATCACGGGAGGATCCAACGACAAAGGAGTTGATGCTCTGTTGGTTGATCACGCCGCTCAATGTGTGTTTGTAGTTCAGGGAAAATATAGACAGGCCCTAGGATCAAAGAGCGAGCCCCGGAGTGAGGTGATGGCATTTCTGGACCTTGCCGCTTTTTTGAACTCCTGGCCAGACAATGATTGCATGGCGTATTTAAAGACTGCGGACGAAGCAGTCGCAGAACGACTTCGCGAAGCCAGAAATGCTGTGCAGAAGCATGGCTACGACACGCGACTGTTTTTTGTTACTACTGGGAAAGTGAGCCCGACGGTTCGTGATGATGCCATGACGCAAGTCAGGCAAGTTTCTAAGAAAGCACGAATTGAAATTATCGACAGTCATCGAGCAATGCTGCTTTTCCGTGATTATCTTGACGGAGTCGCTCCCCCAATTCCGTCTGCTGACCTGGAGATGGAAGCTGGCGCTGGCATCCAAGTGAATGGCATTTCCCAGCGGTTCGACCATAACACAGGAGTCGAGTCTTGGGTATTTTCAATGCGTGGTGCCGCAGTTGCGGAGATTTTTGAGAAATCCGGCCTACGACTTTTTGCAAGAAACATTCGCGGGTACATGGGAGAGAAGACATCAGTAAACCAAGGAATGGTTGCGACGTTGGAGTCGGAGCCAGAGAAATTCTTTTTCTATAACAACGGAATTACCATAGTTTGCGATGCCGCCGAGAGAAAAGGAGCTCAGGGTAGAGATCTTTTGAGGGTAGACAATCCTCAGATTATCAACGGTCAGCAAACAACACGAACTCTCGCTGCACACGCGAAGCTCGCTGAGAAAGCGAGCGTTTTGGTAAAGGTGATTGTCGTGCCACGTGACAATAATCAAAGAGATGGATTTGATGGACTAATCTCTGCGATTGTTGCAGGAACTAACTGGCAAAATGCGATCAAGCAATCTGACTTGATGTCAAATGACCGTAGACAGATTGAGATCGAGCGAGCATTTCGCAAAGTTGGGTATATGTATTTGCGTAAACGGCAATCCAAAGGCGAGACGAGACGAGCAATCGGTCGCGGTCAGTATCGAGTGATCACCAAAGAAGAACTTGCCCAAGCTGTGGCCGGCTGTGAGTTGGATCCTACGATTATCCGGTCTGGTCGCGAAAAGCTTTTCTCTGAGCAATACTACAATACTGTGTTTCCGAACTCGGATGCTGACTTCTATCTTCCCAAGTATTGGTTGATGAGAGAAGTATCTTGGTCTTCAAAAGGTAAGCCAGAGAGAGCGTACGCGAAGTGGTTGGTGCTGAATTCACTTTGGACTCGAATTGAGCCTTTACTCCGTGGAGCTCACCGTTTGAGGTCGTTTCGAAAAATATGCGAGAGTCAGCTTCGAGACGGTGTTGTTCCACTAAGCAAGGTGATCGACCTGAGTTTCATTGAGGCGTTGCGATTCTTCAGGGATTCTCGTGGATCGGGAGAATCCGCGATTGATGTTTCTGCGTTCTTCAAAAGTCGGAAAGGGCTAGAGAAAGAATTCTCCAAGTTTATTAAAGCAGGTCCAGAAAGTCGTCGTAAAACATTCGAGAATGCACTCGTAGCGTTCAAAGCAGCTGTGGACAATTTCGAATCCTAGCTCTTGCCGAAGGATTTTCGAAATGGAGCATCCTATGGAAGTCCAAGCAGCTTGTTGGTTTTGGGCTCTCGGAGCCAACGTCTTTCGTCGATGAGGGGGCCGAAGAGAGTTCTCTTCTCCGGTTCGAGAGGAGTGTGATTCCCGCAACTTTTCAATTCTCGGCGAACCAAGGCTGACCGCCGAGTTATAAAAACAAGCCGGCGATGGTGTGATGCACTGTCGCCGGCTTTTTTCGTGTGCGTCAGGCATGACGCGGAGCGTCATTGACTGACGCTCGCAACTGGCAAGCGAAAGTGAACCAGGAAGTAACTTGTCGGGTGCAAGTCCCGATGGAGGCCTTGATGACAGGAACTCCTAGTCGACTGCAAGGGTGTCAGGGGCAACTCTGAATCTGAAGGAAGCAGCAGGCAAACTCTCGGTTCGAGGTACACGAACCGTATACGAGGCGACGACCCGGTGGGCGAGAAGGCACGAAGATTCAAAGCCCAATGTCATTCGGACCGAGTCGGCGTATATGCGGCGAATATACGAGAGGAAAGTTACGCGTCTTACCCTGAGAGATCTACGGGGATGCTGCAAAGCTAGTTGCCTCGCAAGAGGTTACGATGTCACCGTAGAAGTCAGCAGAGGCCATAGTAGTCGGAGGCTTTAGCTGACGAAGGGCCGAACAAGTTTAACCGTTTGGTGCAAAGTATTCGTGATGTGAGGTAGACGCAGAGATGACGGCTGAGAAGCCTGAGCGGCGAACAAGAGTATGCGGCGGAACCGCTGAGGGTAATTCGTACGCGCGTCAAACACTTCCGGCATGCAATGAGAACACTGAACATTCAGTCACCGTCACGATGGAGGAGGTGCTAAGCCGCAGCAATATGTTGCAGGCGTTGAGCCGTGTTGTCGGTAATAAAGGAGCCGCAGGCGTTGATGGGGTGACCGTCGATGAACTGCCAGGCTACTGC
Source organism: Pirellula sp. SH-Sr6A (assembly GCF_001610875.1). NCBI lineage: Bacteria > Pseudomonadati > Planctomycetota > Planctomycetia > Pirellulales > Pirellulaceae > Pirellula > Pirellula sp. SH-Sr6A. The sequence continues at coordinate 5,957,301 of NZ_CP011272.1, forward strand.
CGAGAGCATTGGGAACGCCACCGGGAAGAACTGTTCAGCGGAACGTATCGTCCGAGCCCTGTGCGAAAGGTAGAAATACCTAAACCCGGTGGCAAAGGGATGCGCATGCTGGGCATACCGACAGTGCTAGATCGCTTGATCCAGCAAGCTTTACTGCAAGTGCTCACGAGGCTCTACGATCCAATGTTTTCGGATTCTAGCTTTGGGTTTCGCCCAGGCCGGAGTACGCATCAGGCGTTGGATCGTGCCAAGGAACACATTGCTTCAGGGCATCGCTGGGTTGTCGACATGGACTTGGAAAAGTTCTTCGATCGCGTCAATCACGACATCCTGATGAGTCGCCTTGCACGTCAGATCCAAGACAAACGCATCCTGAAACTGATCCGCTTGTATCTGCAAGCTGGCATCATGGAAGGCGGCATCGTGAGTCCACGCAGCGAGGGAACGCCGCAAGGCGGTCCCTTATCACCGCTTCTGTCCAACGTCCTGCTCGATGAGCTGGACAAGGAGCTGGAACGCCGAGGCCACAAATTCGTTCGCTACGCTGATGACTGTAACATTTACGTTCGCAGTCACCGCGCCGGTGAGCGAGTGCTTAATGGTGTCGAACGCTTCCTGAGCGAGAAACTGCGACTGACAGTGAATCGAGCCAAGAGTGCCGTGGACCGCCCCTGGAACCGCAAGTTCCTGGGCTATACGTTCACGCACCATCACCAACCGAAGTTTAAGGTGTCTCCTGAATCGGTCAAACGCTTCAAGGGTCGCCTACGCGAGGAACTCCGCAAGGCACGAGGTCGCAATGTGCGTACGGTGCTTGCTCAGTTGCAGCCGGTCCTGATCGGTTGGGTGTCGTACTACCGGAAGAGTGAAGTGAAGAAAACGTTCGAGGAACTTGATAGCTGGTTACGCAGGAAGTTACGCGCCATCTACTGGCGCCAATGGAAGCGTCCGCCCAAACGAGCCCGCGAACTGACTCGCCTTGGCATTGACCGCGTGCGAGCGTGGGTCTGTGCTGGCAATGGTCATGGCCCCTGGTGGAATGCTGGCGCTAGCCACATGAATCAGGCCCTGCCTACTCGCCACCTCACGCAACTTGGGCTGATAAGCCTCGTCCAGAAAGGCACTGAGCTGAATCGTCGTTAGACCTGAACCGCCGTATACGGAACCGTACGTACGGTGGTGTGGGAGGACGGCGGGAGTAATCCCGCCTCCTACCCGATTTATTCCCCCAGTGTTTTGCAAGGCCGAACGCACTCGCCCCCTATCTCTTGCGCGACGGATCGTCTCTGCAGAGAGACTCTCTACAAAAACGGTCACCCCCCTTCTTCCGTCCCTTTAGCCCAAACCTCTCGGCACTCTCTCGCCTCTCGAACCGCGAGGTTATAAGCTCCGGGTAATAGCTAGAGACTCTCCATAGCTCGGCTCAAGACGTCCCTCTCTGGCATCTTTGAATCGATTTTTTGGGGCGCTCGATCTACCAATTTGCATAGATAGTCCTGAGGAGCGGTTTAGTCCGGTTCGGAGGAGTTCTTAAACGACTTCAACCCACCTCAGGAGGTTATATGAGCGAGACGGTCTCCCCTGCAGACCAGATCACACGCGTGGCTACGTTGTTGGGGCACGCGGTGTTGCGATGGAAACGTCAACAACAACTCGTGGAAGAAACCTCGGAGAATCTCTCCGACTCTTTACCAGAACGCCTTGATTCTCGTTCGGTTTCCTCGCTCTCTGTGACTGGTCCAAAACCCGGGGCAACGGGCCCCCAGCAGACCAGTTCCACGACTGCAAACAAACCGATGAACCATGCACGAGGAGCAAAGAGAGAGGATCGCGAACTTGATCGTCGAAGCCATTTGGCGACAAGCCAGCAGGCGGGCAGACGAGATAGCGGCAGCAGCCAAGTCCACGTCGCAGCAACGACAACGAGCGAGCAGCAACAAGGAGGTAACCGATGAGTCCTGATACGAAGAAGAAATTGATTGAGCTGTCCGAGCTTCCAATGCGACAGCTGGTTTCCAAGTACGAGGATCACTTCGGAGAGCAATGCCGTTCGAGAAACAGGCGTTACATCTACCGCCGACTTGCTTGGAAGCTGCAGGCCGATGATGAAGGCGGACTAAGCGAGCGTACGCTTCTCCGAGCCAACGCGATTGCGGGAGAGTCCCTCTTTCGAGTTACCCCGCCTCGAGCAAAGAAACCGACCATGGAGGTGGCTCGACCCGCCAATTGGGACAAACGGCTCCCACCCCCTGGCCATGTCATCGAGCGAACCTACAAGGGGAAGACCTTGTGCATCACGGTTCTAACCGATGGCTTTGAGTACGACGGGCAGCAGTACAAGTCGCTAACAGCCGTGGCGCGTGCGATCACCGGCTCCCATTGCAACGGCTTTCTCTTTTTCAAGTTAGGACAATCCAAATGAATCGTAAAAAACCAGAACAGGATCGCCGAGTCATTCGCTGCGCGATCTACACACGCAAATCGACCGAGGAGCGATTGGATCTCGAACTCAACTCGTTCGATGCTCAGCGAGATGCGGCCGAGGCCTTCATCGAAAGCCAGAAATCCGAAGGCTGGGTCTGTTTGCCTAATCGCTATGACGACGGAGGTTTCTCAGGGAGCAACCTCGATCGACCTGCCTACAACGAGCTGATGAAGGATATCGAGGCAGGAGAGATCGACTGCTTGGTCGTCTACCAAGTTGACCGATTAAGTCGGTCTCCATCGGACCTCGCCCACATCATGAGCGTCTTCGAAGCCTGTGGGATAACCTTTGTCTCAGTCACGGAGTCCAAATGAATCGTAAAAAACCAGAAGAGGATCGGCGAATCGTTCGCTGCGCGATCTACACACGCAAATCGACCGAAGAGCGATTGGACCTTGAACTCAACTCGCTCGACGCCCAGCGCGAAGCAGCCGAGTCGTTCATTGCGAGTCAGAAATCCGAAGGCTGGGTCTGTTTGCCCAAACGCTATGACGACGGAGGCTTTTCTGGCGGAAACCTCGATCGACCTGCGTACAATGAATTGATGAAGGATGTCGAGGCGGGGGGAATCGACTGTGTCATCGTCTACAAAGCCGACCGATTAAGTCGCTCGCTATTCGACTTCGCGCAGACCATGAGAGCATTCGATGCCTATGGAGTATCCTTTGTTTCGGTAACTCAGCAGTTCAATACGACCAATTCGATGGGGCGTCTCACGCTGAACATTCTCCTGTCGTTCGCACAGTTCGAACGCGAGATCATTAGCGAACGTATCAGTGACAAAATCGCACTGCAACGACAGAGGGGCCTGTGGTGTGGAGGGCAGCCCGTGTTGGGTTACGACGTCGATCGATCCTCGACGAGCCCCAAGCTGGTGATCAATGCAAAGGAAGCCGAAATGGTTCGTACCATCTTCGATTTGTATTTGAAGCTGGGCTCTCTTCTTCCCGTGGTCCAAAAGCTCAGTGAGCTTGGTTGGAGCAACAAAACCTGGCTCACTCGACAAGGGAGAATGAAGGGGGGGCGTCCATTCGACAAATGCTCGTTGCACGCCTTGCTCACCAACCAAATCTACATTGGAATGATTCGACACAAAGACCAAGTCTACGATGGTCAGCACGAGCCGTTGATCGATACGGCACTGTTCCAAAGGGTGCAAGCGCAGCTGAAGGAACATGGGAAAGGGTTAGGGAACCGACTTACAAACCGTCACAATGCGCTGCTCAAGGGACTTTTGTACTGTCCCAACTGTGGCTACTCGATGGTTCATTGTCCAACCAAGAAGAAGAGCAAGATTTATCGCTACTACGTTTGCCAGACATCGATCAAACGAGGGCGGGAGCTTTGCCAAACGGGTTCCATCTCCGCCCCAGCCATCGAGAACGCGGTTATCGAAGAAATCAAATGCCTCGTGACGGACGAGGGTTTGAGACGCGAAATCTTTGAACAATCGGAACGCCTGCGGCAGTCCAAGATCCAAAGGCAAGAGATCCAACTGCGTCAATCGAAGATGCAACGCTCGCGCGACCAGGCCGAACTGCAGCGTATGTCCACAGAGGGAGAGTTTGGCGATCTCAATGAAGTGCGCCGGCAAGAATTGGTCAACAGGATCGCCCAAACGAATGCTCGGTTGTCGGAATTGGAATCGGAGCTGGAGCGGCTGATGGACAGCAGGTTCGAGAGAACCGATGTGGAAGAAGCGATCACGGATTTTGATCGTCTCTGGGGACTGATGAAGGCCAGAGAGCGGCACGAGCTTCTTGGGTTACTGATCTCCAAAGTGGAGTACGATCGCACGGACGGAACACTCTCGATCGACTATCACCCAACGGCCATTTCCGCATTGTTAGAAAACGTGGAGGAGGTAGCCTGATGGTTCGTAAAAAGAAAAAGATCGAGATCCCCTGCACACGCAGAGAAGAGCGTCCCGAATGTGACGATCCAAAGTTGCCTGGCCGATTGCCTCGTATCACAAGGTTGATGGCCTTGGCGATACGCGGTGAAGAGTTGCTTCGAACGGGCAAGGTACAGGACATGACTCAGTTGGCCCGGATCGGCAAAGTCACCCAGCCTCGCATCTCGCAAATCCTCAGCTTGACGATGCTGGCGCCCGACATCCAAGAGCAGCTGCTGTTCCTCCCTCGTATCACCGTAGGCAAGCCAGAGATCTCCGAAAAGACTTTCCGCAAAATTACCATGCTCGACGATTGGGATGAACAGCGAAAGGTGTGGGGAGTAATTTGTTTTATATCTAATCCTGAATCCTGATGTGCCGGAGTATGAATCACTTTGCTGTATTCTCGCTGACGCTCTCGTGGTTTGGGATGCTTAACGAAACCTCCTGCATTTGGTATGAGTCCACCAGAGCAATAAGTCCATTTTGGAATTCTCGGAAAACCTTGACCGCATCCGCCGTATTCCCAAGACCTATCAAGTTTTCGATGATTGACGCGAACGACCAAAACGCTTTGCAATATCGACTGTCTGAAATCTTGCCTTCACAGGAGTTTCTAAGGTCTGAAAGTGTTTCTAAGTAAAGCCGCCCAGACGTTACGAAATATGCACGATGATTCGCTTCCGGGTCGGCGACTTCGAATTCGACGTTCGGAATCCGCGTACGTATTCGCTTCGCAAGATCTGAAACTTCAATGCCTTCATCGCTTCCTGCTTGAAGTAATGAACGGCACTTCAGGCTTCGGCATTTGCCTTCGAAAAGACACGCCGCTTCCAAAGCCCAATTTTGATTGTGTTTCGAAAGAAAGGCAACGAAATACGAGGCAGCATCAGAGATCATCGCCAGATCCGTAAGTGTATCAAGCAAAACAAGTACTTGAGTAATGAACTCAGCAACCTGTAGGCAATCATCAAGATGGGGTGCGATCTTATCGAAAGCAATGATAAATTCATTGATCGTTGTGTCTTTACGATAACCGTAGGAGAACGATGCACGTAATCCAAGACGGAAGACCCTACGGGAAGACTCATAGTCCTTAAGTCGGGCGTAACTGCCGACCAGGCTAATGAATGCACCTGATTTATACGTCCATTCCTCGACGAGATCCTTCTCAATCCCCTGAAGCAGTTCAATCGCCAGTGATTTCGATACTTTTGCCTCAATAAGTGTCTCTGCGATACCCCACAGTGCTTGTGTATACTTAACTCTGGATCGCTCCAACGTTGGTATCAAATTCTCCTTGATCACAGCTTGCAGCTCATCGGTCTCTGAGTTCCTAGCTGCAGCATTGATCAATGGACGTATTAAGTGACCGATCATACAAGAGGCAGTCTTTGTGACTTCAAACTCTGGGTTATTGAATGCATTTCCATTCAATCGAAGTACTGGCAATTGATCGCAAAACTCTGCCAAGATTGGCCTCCAATTCGTCCCTGAATCTACATCTAGACAGGCGACTTCAAATACCAGTTCAAGAAAACGTCGAGCACATGGACCTTCGAAAGAATTTATCCCATTCAGCAGCGATTGCAATCGTTCGGTTTTTCTTAGCTTCTTGGAGAGCCAAATGTCGGAGTTCAACTCATGAATCATGTTTCCTACTTGATCAAATAGTATTTGCCCTTTCAGATCAGTTCTCAATAGTCGAGGTAAGTAAAATCGGTCAAACTGCGACGATAGTTCGGGAATAAAAATGTTCTTTTTCGCAACTTCGACCAGTAGCCAACGCTCGTCGACATGTTCCAAAGCGGATGCAGCCGACTTGAATTGCCCAAGATCGTCGAGATCAAGATGAAGCTTCAAAAACAAATTCGCTCTGGCTTTTTCGCCTAACTCAGCACGTTTACAGTCAAGCCAAGCTTGAACGCGCGCATGATCGCGCCGTTCCAAACAGGTTTCTGCTGCCAGTAGCGTATGCTTACTAATACTCTCTGGAGTCTTCATTAAGTGGGAATTTAGACCGGTGCGCTGCATTCGCATTTTTTCTTGTCTTTCAACAAGTACATCAACTACGTCGGTTGGATCGGCCACCAACGCAAGTTTGCGAACGTAGTCATCAAACTCGAGGTCATGTCCAGCAAGCATTGCATTGGGTGGCGTTTGTGTAGTCTCGCGCTCGCGTAGTTGCGCAGCTACGTCCGAGTAGCCATACTCCTCGAGTAAGTCCATTGCCTGTTCGCTTGGGTAGATCACAGATAAAAATCTCGACCCAAGGAAAAGGTAGCGTTTTACCAAATGGATCTGCTCCAAATCTAACCAAGCTCTTATGAGCGTCGTCTCGTTGAACTCGCCATCGAAGGTGGCTCGCTCCAAGCACGCCATTAAACACCAAAACTTTGCAGTGTTTCTCCAATCAAGTTTATCAAGATAGAACAATGCAGCCGCAGTCAGCCCCTCATGGATCAAGGCCGTATCTGAGCCATTCATTATTTGATAGACAATCCAGTCGAAATCAATTTGCTCCAAGCGGAAGCAATCCGCCGTTTCGACAAGAAGTGGGATCAAAAACTCACCGGGTCTTGGGTCGTCTTTCAATTGAAGCAGAAAATCTACTTGGTCGGTTGCAGACAACTTTCCTTTCAAGTGATTTTCGAGTGCGAAAACCCGAAGACTGTCATGGGTGAACTGAAGATAGTCACCGGCCCTTTCGAATAAATGCATTGCTTCGAAAAACACCCCTTCAACTTCGCGCGCGTTTACCGACGGGCTCATCAAACTGCCAATTTCCGCGAAAGATAATTGAAATGGACAAGACGCCATAGCGGCAATTGCGTCACGAAGTGTAGGCTTTGACCCTTCAAATATTGATGAATAGTATCTAGAAATATCGTTATCGAATGGTGGAATGACAGACATGGAACTAGCCGACGCTTCGCCTAAAGCAACTTTGGATTTAAAGTACTTCAAGGCGTAGCTAACATAAAGTGCATGACCACGCGACGCGGAATTAATCTTCAATACAAGGTTGTCCGATTCGCTGCTCTCAAAACCAAATTTCAGAACTAGCTCTTTGATTTTTGCCTGATCTAAGGGTGGTATAAGAAGATGTGTTTTTTGTGCGACTTTCCAAAGAAACTGAGGAAGTTGCTGGGAAACCTGTGCAGTTACTACGATGACTACATTTCTTGGCAAATTGGGCGGCAAACAATCGATGAGGTTTGGTTGGTTGTTGCTTGCAAAACGCCTCGCGTAGTCCAGTCCATCGACGACGACGACTAGCTTTCGATCTGCAGGCAGTTTTTTTGAGGCAATCAACAAGAGACGTTCTAGGCTATCTGCGTCCGTCTTAATTTGGTTCGTAAGCCTTAGCCTGCGCAGTTCGCTTGCCAGAAATGCCACAAAATTGGCATGCCGCGCGCGAGTTCGAAGAAACTCATCGGTAGTGCCAGTGAAGCAGTTGTAAACGCAAACGTCTAGTTCATGATCAACTCGATCTGAGCCAAAGATTGTGTTAATGGCGGTACTCTTGCCAGAACCAGGGCTACCAAGTACCACAAGGTATCCGGACTTGATTTTCTTTATTCGTTGTATCAACTCGGAACGCAACTCATTACGTTCGGCAATGATTGATGCCAGTTGAAAGGTATTATTTGGCAGCTCAGGAACCAATTGGAGATCCCTTTCTACCATTCCAGCCGTCAAGCGACCAACACTACTGTCCGTTGACCAATCTTCAATTTTATCCAGTAATCGGCTGAGATCGTCTCGGTTACCACCCAACGCCTCAAGCTTTGCTCTAACGATCTCTTCTTGCTTTTCAATGCTAGGCGAGCCTACAAGAAATGAAATGCTACGACAAAACCTCTTGAAGCTTGTTTTGTTAAGCGAAGTCAATGAACGCCATGTGATATCAAGCTTCGAGTCCTGTTTGCTATTTAATTTGATTTTGATTTTTGACGTGCTGCCGTTGAGTATCTGCTGAAACTCAGAGTCGGCCGAGCGATTGGTAAGATACTCAAGCTCAAAGACCTGTCCGTTTCCTTGAATTAACGCCCAACTTTCCACATACGACTTGATCAATGGAACTTTACGATTTGCGCTTACTTTGGAAAACTCATCGATCGCTAATGGCTCGGCTCCAGGATTTGCCGCCCATTTGACCTGTCGATGGACAACCTTACCCGGATAGCCAACAACTACATCGTCGAATTTCCCAGAGCTTGGTTTTTCAATTTCAACCCAAATCGGAGAGTCAGGTTTTCTCGCGAGTAAATCAAGTATCGCTTCGGCTGCAATCCAGTCTTGGTAGCGAATGCCTTTGCGAATTGTCGAAAGTCGTTTTTTGGACATGTTGTTTGAGTGGGCCTTGAGTTTAACATTCAAGATCTTAGCAAAAGTCCTTGCTTAATGGACTATTCGTTGTGCCATAGTTTCTGGTGTGCAGGCTCAATTATAACCGGTCCCCTCGTCCGGCTTTACCTTCTTGGAGAACTCAGAGGACGTCCGAGCACATTTTCCTCTGACGTAGATGCTACTATTGCGTAGATTTTTCCGATTTTGCGGAGGCGTTTGACCAAACGTGGCACTTGCTTACCGTCTGATATAGGGCCAAAAGGGAAGGTAGCTAGCAATCGCTGGCGGCAGGTCTGACTTCACGGACGCACACAATGAGCCGCATTTTGTATCAGGCGTTTTATGCCCAGCTTTCATCTTCCCCATTTCAACGACATCGCAATTCTACGATCGATCGAACTTAATCGCTTCCGAACATTTCTGTTGCGATTCGACAACTATCTACGCAGCCAAGGATTCACCATCCCTGAGTTGCGGTTCTCACAGACGCCCACTTGTAGCGACTGATCGGCATCATCAATGCTCACGATGGTTCGACGCCGGACGGCATGATCGAGGCGTTATTCCACATCAGCGAGGTTTCCAATGATAAGTCGATTCTGCAATTTACCAGCGGCAAGGTTGACTTCATCAGCCGCAGTATCAAATTGACAACGCAACCGAAGCTGCGATCGAAGCCCAGCCCACCGGTCTCGTAAGTACATAACGTGTGCGTGACCTGAGCGCGCTAGCGGTTGTGGCAGCCGCCTTCCTAAACTGCGTCGGCTTCATCGTCCTAAACTATTTAGAATTTTCACGCCGAACACATGAATTGTGGGCACAAAAATGCTTCGGTCTTTTACATTTTTGCCGAATAGCCCGTCGGCATTTGGGGGGCGGTTTGTCTAACTTCCTGTTCTTAGGAGGTGCCCAAACTCGCATCGGTCGATGTGACCAATTCATCGAAGGGAGGGGAGAGAAATCCCGAACCAGCCAGCAGTCTGGGCCGTCTAATCTGTAACGCGAATGGCGGAGCATGGTGCTATAACACTTCAAATCTCGTCTAATGGAGTGCCATTTTGGTCAAGCGTAGTAAGGAAGAACAAGAGGAATTCCTCGTCCGAGAATTCCTCGATCAGCAGGATGCCATAGTTCACAAATTGGAACGGCTAGCTCATCGTATTCCCGAGTACGATAGCCTTGGTGTTGCTGGCCCAGATATCTGGGCCAAACTAGACTGGCAGGGGACTTCGCTGGAAGTGGCGTTCGAGGTGACGGACTACTACCTGGATTCAGATGCTCGCGGCTCTTTCTCCATGCGACGAATGGACATCTGGCGTGACATGATTAGCCACGTCTCGGATGCCGCGGCGTTCAGGAAGCTACACGTGTCAGTATCGTTCACGAGTTGCCTGCCCGCGAAACGTGACGTCGTCGCTCTAGCCGATGAGTTTGCTTCTTTTCTTCTTTCCAGTGTGCCAACGGGTGGGTGCAAAGCAAAATTCTATCGCTACGGTGATTTCGAGTATCATCCTCTACTTCAAGCCACCTTCAAGCGTATAGCTGTGTGGAGTACGAGTTATGAATCCAACAAGTGGCTTTGGCACTGTGACGATTTTGAGGTTATGGGAGTCTCTGCGGCAGAGATTGCTCGGATTGTTCGGCAGAAGACGGAAAAGTTTCCCAAGTACAACCTTGCGAGTGCGGAGGAATGTTGGCTCTTGATCTGCGCCTGCGGAAAATCATCCAGCAACCGTGCCGGTCTGCTGGCTGCCTTGAATGAAGAACTGCTGGCGGCAGTCAAGCAGACGCCATTCCACAAAGTAATTCTGTGGGACGGCATCGAAGCTGAGTATGTTGAGCTCAGCGGGCAGAAGAGCTAGTACCCGGACGAGAGGGCCGTGGTCAAACGAATATCGCCGGCATTAGAACTACCTCGCGTATTGACGCTCGAACTCATCGCAATCAGCACTTAATACTTCGGTCCGACAAACCGAGGGCACTTTCGCATGACACTAACTGTGAGCGGTAAATCAGAGATCCACGAAAAGCGACTCCGCCCCATAGCCGCCATGCTCGATTGGCGGAATCAGAGAGAAGCTTGACGTAAGCTGATCAGCCTCGCTTCGATCGGAGTTCAGAAATCATTACCTGAGCGATTAGATCCTCGCAATTGATTCATCAGCGGTGAGGAGCACGATCGACTATCGATCCGAGGTGATGAGTTGATTCGAACTGGGAAGGTGCAAGACATGACGCAATTGGCACAAATCGGAAAAGGCACCCAAGCAAGAATCTCGCAGATCCTCAGCCTGACGATGCTCGCTCCTGACATCCAGGAGCAACTCCTCTTTCTTCCCCGACTCTCCCGAGGCAAGCCAGAGATCACCGAAAAGTCCCTCCGCCAAACTACCATGCTCGATGATTGGGACGAACAACGAAAAACGTGGAAGCAATTTGGCTCTGCATCCAATCCAGGGATACTTGAATGAATTTCGCCACACAAAGCAGATTAAGCAACGAAAGTGTATAACGAAAATGCGGTAGAATCACCAAACGCGTTGCTCGTCCCTAGTATTTCGTCCATAACAATTTCGATAGTTCAAGAATGCTCGACAAGAATAGTTTCCGAACAATAAGGCCGTATGGTGGAAGCCAACAAGGCGGGTTTGAAGAACTTATATGCCAATTGGCTCACCTAGCCGCTCCACCTGAGGCTCAAACGTTCGTACGAAAAGAGGGAGCCGGTGGAGATGCAGGTGTTGAGTGCTATTGGGTAATGAACGATGGCTCGGAGTACGCCTGGCAAGCAAAGTATTTTGTCGACGAAATAAATCCAGCTCGGTGGGCGCAGATAAACGAATCCGTTGAAACAGCACTCGAGAAGCACCCGAAGATTCGAAGATACTACGTCTGCTTACCAGCAGATCGCACGGACACTCGAGCTACGGGACCTCGAGGAAAGCGGACTGTATCGATCTTGGATGAATGGAACAATTTCGTAACAAAGTGGAAGGCTCTGGCATCTAGTCGCAGTATGGACATCGACTTCGTTTATTGGGGGGCTCATGAAATTCTACTTCCGCTGCAATCGGACGATGCGAGGTATTCTGGTCGGGCATTTTACTGGTTTAACGAAGTCGCCTTGACGAATGAAAAGCTAATACGATGCATCGCAAAGCAGGAAAAAACGCTTGGCGAACGTTACACGCCTGAATTCCATGTGGATCTTCCGATTGCAAGAACTCTGGATGGGCTCGTTAACGGAGATCAGTTCTGGCAAGAAATGAATCAGACTGTTTCGAAATGGAGTAACGAACTCGCTGCCTTTTTTCGCATCAAAGCGCCTAGCGATTTGATCGAGCGATTTGATGAAACGAAAAGTCGACTTGAGGACTGCAGTCGCAACCTTACTTCAGTAATGTTGACAAGAGATCGAAATCGTCTATACGCGTTGCGCAAAGAATCTGATATCGCCTACGCTGCTTTGGAGGATTTTGCAAAAACCTGCCGAGCATCTGAGGAAGCAACGAAGAGACCAAACCATTATTCGCGTTCATTTCAGGATGAGGTATCCGATTTTATTCATCGGAAACACTCGGAGCTATCAAGTTTCCTGGATAGCGACTTTGTCAAAGCGAATATTGCGAAGGCCTTATTGGTAGTTGGCGATGCAGGAACTGGAAAATCGCACTTATTGTGTGACTTTGCGAAGAAGTACACTCAGAAGAACGGTCCCGCAGTATTATTGCTTGGACAACACTATCGAGGCGGAAATCCACTCGAGGAACTTATTGACCAATTAGACTTAAATAGCCACTCCTACGAAACTGTTCTTGGTGCAATCGACGCCGCAGGGGAAGCTGCAAGAGTTAACGCAATAGTTCTAGTGGATGCCATTAACGAGGGCTCCCATCGCGACGAATGGAGCGAACGTTTTGTTGGCTTCCTTGATGAAATGAAACGTTTTCCGCACGTTAGCACGATAGTAAGTTGTCGCTCGCGATTCGATGACCGACTTGTTCCTAAAAGCCTCGGTGAGACAGAGCTTCTTCGTGTTTCGCACGAAGGTTTTCGAGGTTACGAACACAAGGCGGCTTCCATCTACTTGTCGAGACAGGGCATCTCTAAACCGACAACGCCTATCACAGCACCTGAGTTTTCGAACCCTATGTTTCTAAAAACCTGCGCTGCCGCACTAAAGCAGAAAGGGGAAACAACTTGGCCCAAGGGATACCACGGTGCATCAAGGTTGTTTGAAATCTATTTGTCGTCATTGGAAATGGTCGTATCCAGAAAGCGGCATACGGAACCCAACGATAGGCTTGGCCAAAAGGCACTTGAGGCCGTAGCTAAAGCGATGTTTCCGGATCACTTGTTTGGATTGCCTTGGGAAAGAGCAAGTAAGATAGTCAATGAAATTGACACCTGTGTCAAGCCAACAGAGTCGCTTTTGCAAACGCTTCTAAATGAAGGAGCACTCGCAGAAGACATTCAAAATGGCGAAATTAGCGAAGGGAATCACAAAGGGACACCAATTGTCCGATTTGCGTACGAACGATTCTCCGACCAATTTGTAGCTCAAATGCTGCTTCGCAATATCAAAGAACCAGAAGACATTTTCAAAGATGATCATCCTCTGGGAAAGGCCATCAGCGAAAATAAGATCCTCAAATTACACGGAATTCTTCAATCGCTTTCAATAATCGTTCCGGAGAAGTTTGGTGTCGAATTTTGGCAGTTACTTCCAGTCAAAATGAAATCCCTTCCGCAAGCAGCAGACAACTTTTTCTTTGCGTCGTTGCCATTCCGCGCCCCGAGTTCCTTTTCTGATCAAACTACCGAACTATTCAATTCGCTACGGTCGTTTGGTGGCGGGTTCTACAACCGTAAGTTCGATATAATGATCCAATTCGCAACAGAACCGTCGCATCCATGGAACGCAGAGAGACTTCATGAACGGCTCCGCAATCAGACGATGCCAGAACGAGACTCTTGGTGGTCCATTTTCGTTGCCAAGAACGATTTCCAGGAAGAGGATGGTGAGCCCGAGACTCCTATACGCTCGGTAATCGATTGGGCAACGAGTGCAGACTTAACTTCTGTCGAAGAAGGACGTATATATCTCACGCTAATTGCGCTCATTTGGTTCACCACCACAACGAATAGAAAAACTCGCGATCAAGCAACAAAGGCCGCCGTCAGGCTGCTAGCTAAGTGCCATTGGCTGAGTGCACGCCTATTGAAAAAGTTTCTCGATGTCGATGACCTTTACTTGCAAGAGAGGCTTTACGCAGTTGTCTACGGTGGGCTTTGCAATGCATCTAACGACGACTCCCTCAAGATCGTTTCGGCACTCGTTTTTGAGATACAATTTAAGGGCGACAAGCCGACCTCGCACTTATTGCTCCGTGATTACGCACGGGGGATTGTCGAGTTAGCGTACTCAAGAAGTTGCATGGACGAAGCTGTCTTGATCGAAAAGTGCCGTCCTCCGTACCAAAGTGAATGGCCGTTGGAAAACCCGATTGATAGTAGGTGCAACAACCATGGTACGAAGATTGAATACTCTATCTTCTCAGATGATTTCGGTACCTACACGATAAACGTTGTCGAAAAATGGTCACCAACACCATTGAGTGAGCCCGCACCGGAATCCCAGGCACAAGTGCTGGACTCGTTGGTTGCAAAGCTAAGTGATGCTTCGAAAGATTTGTATTACAAAGCATTTGCAACCACAAAATTGTACGAGGAACAAAGATGGCGAATCTCGATAAAGGATTTCCAGCAATTTCTTTTGGATGATGAGGAGACCCAATCGATTGATGACCTACTCAAGCTTATTGCTCCACTCGATGACATTAACCAAAAACCATCAGAGGCTCCCGCAATGTCAATGGGAATTGAGAGCCACTGCCCAAGTAAAGAGGACGCGGATAGCGACTGGAAGCAGTTCACTGAATCCTTGGACGATGCGACCAGAGAACAATTTGACTGCGCCCAAAGCTTCTGGCGTAACGGAGAAATTCTAGCTTCATTTGATCGCGATTGGGCAAAGAACTGGGTCTGCAAGCATTCCTTTGATCTTGGTTGGAACAAAGAACTCTTTGGAGCTTTTGAAGAGTCTTTGAAGTGGAGTGGCCGTGACCGGCCTGGTATCGAACGAATTGGAAAAAAGTACCAAATGATCGCGCTTTACAAATTCCTTGCTCATCTTGCAGATAATGTTCATTACAAAGACGACGCTGGCTATGCTGATACGCCAAAGCCATCTCGATATCGTGGGCCATGGCAACTTTGGCAACGCGATATTGATCCAACGCATTGGATGCGAAAGACATCAGACTCTGAATGGGGCGAGTGGGGGGAAAATATTTGGTGGCGACCAATTGAGTACAAATTCCAACGAGCTTCTGACGATTCCAAACGACATTGGTGCCAAGACCCGACTAATCTGCCCGCATTCAATGGTTACGTTCGGATTCCCGATGAATCCAAGAAGTACTGGTATTCACTTCGCGGTTTTTCGAAATGGCGAGAAAAAGAAATCACTGGCGACAATTCAACGCTCACTCGAGAAATTTGGTTTCGTATCAATGCAATAGTCACAAGCAAAGACCTACTCAGTTGTCTGCAAAAGGAGTTAAAGGAAGTCAGCTTTATTTCTCCAGATTTTGTGTCTTCGACTTCAACCGGACACCAAATCTTTCTGCGAGAGTTTCCATGGCATCCGTCTGTAACCATTCGAGATAACTTCGGTGCTAATGACGCATGGCAAATCAAGACACCGCATGCTGTCCCATATGCACAATACGAGTGGGAGAAAGGCAGCGGTGATGAGTCAGCCGAAATGAACCTTAACCTCTATCTACCTTCACCGTTTTTTAGCAAGGCGCTTAATTTGGACTTTGATCGAAAAAATTTCAATCGATGGACAAATACATCTGGGCAAACGGAATTCTTCGACCCATCGCTTGAGTTTGATGGCCCAAGCTTTGCGCTTTTTGATTGTATGGCAATAGATTCGATGCTATCTAAAAACAATTCTGTTCTTGTATGGCTAATTGGCGGGGAAAAGATGCTCATGAACCGCAAGAAAAACAGGCTGGACGCAAGGATGGTCTATAACACCATGCTCTGGACTTCCGGTGATGGCAATATCCATAGTATAGTCCGTCACAACATGGAGTGAGTGGATCGCCTTACAGCAGCGTCGTGTTGGCGTTTTCTCGTTGGAGATTGAGGCTGGCCAAACTGCGTATGTAGTGACTAGTTGTGAGCCCCTGACTGCTCGAATTGTTACTCGGCAAACCCTGGACTGAATTTGGCAGCCATATTTGAATTCCGACGTCTGCTAATTTGTCGCTGTGTATTAGCTTGCTTCATTGGCAATGAATCATCAGTTCATTGAGGGTTACAAGCGAGTCTGTCTGGAAGCCACGCTCATATTCCTCGATATCAAGTCCGTTGCTTCATAGTAAAGCTGCGATCTCTGTCTAGTCAGAAAGTCTATTGAAATCTTGAGGACAGCACCAACTAGCTGACATCGTCCACTCACTTTTATTGTAAGAGTTTTTCCGATTTTCCGGAGGCTTTGACCAAACGTGTCACTTGCCTTCCGTCTGATATAGGGCCAAAAGGAAAAATAGCTAGCAATCGCTGGCGGCATGTCTGACTCAAGGACGCAACCAATGAGCCGCACTCTGTTTGAAGGTAATCATGCTCCGTTTTCACCCCCTTCGTTTCAACGATGTCGCGCTATTGCGATCCATCGAACCCAGTCGATTGCTCGTTTTTCTCCAGCGATTCGACCACTATCTCCATTCGCAAGGATTCGAAATCCCAGAGGAACCAAACCTCTCGGATGCCCAACTCCGTGCCCTTGTGGAGATCTTCCACAGCAACGATGGCTCCACGCCAGCCGAGATGATGGAGGCCCTCTTCCACATCAGTGAACTGGCGGACGATTCCGGCATGGAAGACTTGCTGGTCCTCGCCTCGAAGCGATGCATCGAACTGCCCGATGGAGACCTAAGTCCCGCCGACCTTGCGTTGGCTGTTTGGCTGCAGGATCCCGACCTGCTGCGCCGTGCAAACTGCCAGCGCGTGGTCCAACGTTTCCAATCGTTCTATTGCTACATGAATCGAACGCTCGAAGCCCCACTGTTCGAAATGCCAACAGAACCGACCCTTCGGCGTATCGAGGGAGAGATCGATGATTTCAACCTCTCGCGTCGACGCTGCGGAGGCGCAGCGGTGTGGATGTACGAGTTCGGGAATGAAGTTGCCTTCCTCATTCGCTACGGTGGATCGATCCAACGAGACGAAGTGATGGACAACGACTTATGTCGGCCTGACATCCGTCGTCCGGTGAGCTACGATCTGGTGGTCTACAACATCGATTCGGGGGAACTTCGTATCCGTGCCGACCTTGTGAGCGAGCGCAAGTTCTACTGCCAACTATTCAGTCAGCAATTATTCCGGGATCCAACCTTCTTCGAACATGGAGAAACCTTTGATCTCGAGGCCATCTATCGATTGGGGCCGGACATTCAATCGCCCGGTATGGTCCCCGGGATTCGCAAGATTGTGCTCCTGGAGATCCAAGAGGTTATCTTTGGCGAAAGGGTGCTCCACATTACCCTTCGAAGTGATGCGATCTTTGAAGCGATAGCAGAACACAATCGCCAATTGACTCCCACGGGGCGCTTGCACAGTGCCAAGTTCCGGATTTCCCTGGAATCCAACGACGAAGTCACGGTAACCATTTGCTCTGGCAACAAGATCCGACTCAGTCGCCAAGTTGGCGTATCAGCGATCGACCAATGGATGCTTCATCATGGTATGAGGGTGCCGAACCATGCAACCGCCCACCTGCAAAAACCATCCCCTTTGGCAAACCATCTCTCGCATCCCAAGCGGAAGAGCCCCAAGGTTTCTGTGGCAAGCCGAATTGGGTGAGCATTGGCCCGAGTGCCAATCCCTCCTCACAGACACCTCCGAGCTGGCAACATGGACGTTCGCCAGCGACGGAGTGACTGTCTGCCAAGTCATTGAGCATAGCGATGGTACGTTCGTTGGCATCGATATCGAAAACGGAGACTCGTTCGATGTCCAGCGTGAAGGGTTGGTCGTATGCAAACTGAACCTTCGAAAACTGGCCGAGCGCATCACCGAGGTTCTCGGTGGTCGTATCGACTACCATGCCCCTTTGCCAGAGTCTAAAGCGCATCGCATTGGGAGACTCCCCCCAAGGCTTGCTTCTGCACCTCTCTATTTATGTGTGCGCGCCGACAGTGGCTCGCTGCTGGCTGCATGTGGATCGATTGCAACCTCCACCACGGTTGTTCTGCTTGTCCCTACCCTCCAACACACGCGCATCGATGTGGATTCGCTCGCTGAGCAATTCCAAACCATCGTGGTCGCGCTCGATGATCTCTTGCTCTCAAGCGATCATGGTTTGGAGTGCGCCCCCTACGTTCTCGAGGAGCTTCGCAACCGACTTGGTGTGGGGGATCACTCTATTAGGAATTCATTCAGGCTCGTAGGGGAAAGTTACCAGATTTACTTCCAGGACAAACCTATTATCTTGCCGAATTCGGTGGGACTGTGGTTCCTGCGGGAGTTACTTTCGCATCCGAATCAATCCCTCGACCCGATCGAACTCGAGGCATCTCGCAGTGGAGTGAAGGGGCGCTCTTCCACAAGCCCCACGGGGGAATCGTTCGATGCCGAAGCTCGCCGGCAATATGCTCAAAAACTCGCCGAGCTTGAAGAGGAGATTGCCGAGGCAACCGAATTTAATGATCAGGGTCGATTAGAAAAACTGCAAGAGGATCGGCAAGCGATTGTGGATCACGTTACCAAAGGGTCGCGCAAGGGTGGCAAAGCTCGTGTGACCACCGACGCGTCGCTCGCTCGCAAAAGAATCCGGCAGCAGGTCCAGCGCGATATCAAACGCATCGAACAATCCGCTCCCGAGCTTGCTGAGCATTTGAGAATCGCCTTCCAAGGCGATGCATTCTGCTACCGCCCCACCATCGATCCCCAGTGGCAATTCTAAAAGTTAGTTTGGCTCAAGCGTTGAGCCACGGCTCGCGATTGGAATCCCCTCATGCGATACTAGTATCGTGAAATGCCCTATACGTGACGAACGGCAGAATCCAATAGATCCGGATGGCGTAGTACCTGTCTGGGAAGAATTTCCAGTGGGACCACGCTAAGTCGTTTCCCCGTTTTCTGCTGTGAAACTCAAGCCGAGTGAGTGGAGAAATCGTGGAAAGTCAATCTTGGATCTTTTGGGCGATGCTGTCTGCGTTTTTTGCTGCTGCTACGGGAATCTCAGCGAAAATGGGAGTTGTGGCACTCGATTCAAGCACGGCCACACTGTTTCGGACATGCGTTGTGCTTGGGTTGTTGATCGCGATTGTGACCGCGAAGGGATCGTGGGAAAGTTGTGCAAAAATCGACTTTCGTTCCGCGATCATTCTGACGTTTTCGGGCCTTGCAACCGGTCTGTCGTGGCTTTGCTATTTTCAAGCAATGAAGGTGGGTGAAGCATCGCTTGTAGCCTCGGTCGACAAGCTAAGTGTTGTCATGCTGGCTGTAATTGCCTTCGCATTCCTTGGAGAACGGCTTTCCAGCATTCAGTGGTTTGGAATTCTCGCAATTGCAGGTGGAAGTGTTCTGGTCGCAGTTGGAGGCAAATAGGTTTTGCGCTCTGCGGTAATTCTAAAAATTTTCGTCGGCTCACGTTTTGAGCCAAAGACTCAAGGTTTGAGTCGCCGTGTCTTCGGCTGACGGATGCGACGGAATCTGAAACGGACCAGCCCGTGTTTCTCGTGCAAAGAGCGACTTTGCAACACGGAAATTGGCTGGCGGTTTCGGTAGGTGTCGTCCTCCCAGCCGGAGGATGCAAATTGACTTCATTGGATGACCGTGAACGGATCGTAGCGTTCGCAACCAAATTGGCTGGCAGGATTGTCTTTCATGTAAAGCACCGCTCGGCGCTCCGGCATCTTGATCCGGAGGACATCCAGCAAGAGCTCCTTGCCTATGTCTGGGAGCATGCTGGCAAATACAGCCCGTCGAAAGGGAGCATCGAAGCCTTCGCAACGAATCTGACCCAGACGGCAACAGCCAAATTGCTTCGGAATGCGAATCGCGTTCGTAGCAACCCAACGATGGGAAGCACCCTAGAGTCTCTCTCCAAAGCGGTGACAGGTCCTCACCGAAAGAGCGAAGAGCTCTCGAAGGGGCTCTCTACCAAAGACCGAGATCGCCGGCGGCAGATCGTCTCGCGCGATCCACTTCAACAGCTGGAATTGGCTGATGCCGTTGAACATCAGATCCAAACTCTGCCCGAGCAATTCCGCTGCATCGCGAGGCTTCTCAGGACGCACAACCAATCGGAGATCGCCAACAAACTCGGATTGTCGAGAAAAAAAGTTTCCGAGCTTTTAGCTGGGGTTCGGAAGCATTTCTCGAGTGTTGATTGGAGTGAATCCGGACTTTTTTGGGACACCGTCTCACCAAATTGCATAGCTAGTTCTGGAGAGAACAACGTTTTGCAAATCCATCAAGAATCGGAAATGGAGAGATCGGCATGAATGCATCTTCAATGGATATCCAGCAGCGAATCACCTTCTCGCTCGCCTTGCAGCAATACCTGCGAGCGGTCGAAGGCTTCGAAGCGGCTTCGCACGAGTTCAACGAATCCTGTCAGGCGATTCGAGAGGCGATTCCCCGTGATAGCCGATTCGTCGCCAACATCCAGCACCAGCATTATCTGGTGACCAGCGACAACGAAGGCAACTTCGAGGTCGAACCCATCGACACGGTCTGAGTCACAACCTGTCGCTCCCATCCCGTTTCGACCCAATTGCTGAAAGA
Source organism: Pirellula sp. SH-Sr6A (assembly GCF_001610875.1). Classification (NCBI taxonomy): domain Bacteria; kingdom Pseudomonadati; phylum Planctomycetota; class Planctomycetia; order Pirellulales; family Pirellulaceae; genus Pirellula; species Pirellula sp. SH-Sr6A. Next base: position 5,977,904 of record NZ_CP011272.1, read on the forward strand.
TCCGCTGACCATGTTATCGCGAATCCTACCCCATGAATCCGGTGATAGGAAGTGCCTGAAGTGCAATGAAGTGTTCCGCTCCAGGAATGCAGCCAACCGCATCTGCAAGAAGTGCTCTCAGATCAATTCCTCGCTGAGGTTGAGTGAAGCTCAAATGGCTCTTGAACGAGGCGGGAAGCGTATCAATGGCATTCTGATCGATGAGAGGGGCTCCTACCAAATGAACTTCTCATAAGCCGGCAAATCCAACCAAACGCACCCCAAATTCTGTTCGAAAGTCTTATGTCTCAAGCAACTCTAACACCTGACACGAGCGACAAGAACGTGCTGACCTACTCAGCGCTCAACACGTTTCGCAACTGTCCTCGCAAATACAAACATCGATACGTCGATAACTTGCGTTCCCGTACCAAAGTCGAATCACTTTCGTTCGGGAGCGTCATCCATAGCGCCATCGAGATTTGGTATCGCTCCGTGGACGATGCCAATCGAGTGTGGATCGTACTGGACTTCATCGATCGTAGCTTTCCTGAACGTTCGACCGATGAGAATCAGCTGGCGAACTGGCACTTGGCTCGCGCGATCATGACGGGCTACGCTTCGCGATACGCGATCGAGGACTTCACCATCGTCGAGATCGAGAAGTCTTTCATCGGGAGCATTCGCAACCCAGATACCGGCCGCTGCAGCCAAACGTTCGTAATGGCAGGCAAGGCCGACGCGATTGTCCAGCGTTCTGATGGTATGTACCTGGTCGAGCATAAGACCGCCGCGTCGATCGATTCCAACTATCTCGACAAGCTGTGGACCGACACGCAAATCGCACTGTACTGCTACTACCTGCGTGAATTGGGCTATCCGATCGTGGGCGTGATTTACAACGTCCTGCTTAAGAGCCGCCTCAAGCAAAGCAAAGGCGAAACGCAGGAAGAATTCGAGGCACGCCGCGCCGAACTCGCCGCTAAGAACAAGAGTGGCAAGTCAACGGCCAAACGCCAACTACCTGAAACCAACGAAGAGTTTCAAGGTCGCCTCGCAGCCTGGTACGCAAAGCCTGAAGCGTTTCATCGCGAGTTCATTTACCTATCCGAAGATCGTCTCGCCATGTTGCAGGACGAGGTTTGGGAGATCACGCAGCAATACCTGGACGCCCGTCGTCGTGGCAAATGGCTACTCAACACATCGAGCTGCTTCTCCTACCAGAGACCGTGTGAGTATCTGCCTTATTGCCAATCCGGCTTCAATCCAAACGTGGTGGACAACCTTTATGAGATCCGTCCACCCCATGAGGAACTCAATTCAATCGATTCTGACGCACCCGTTTTTTGAAAGGAATAACTACCAATGTCCATCGTATTACCCACTGAAGCTTCCAAGCCAGTAACCGAACTCGGCAAACAAACGATTCTGCTCTACGGAAGTCCCAAACTTGGGAAGAGCTCTTTCGCGAGTAAGGCTCCAGGTTCGCTCTTCTTTGAATGCGAACCTGGGCTCAATCACTTGGAGGTCTTCAAAGTACCCACCTACTCCTGGGAGGCGTTTCTTGAGGCTTGCAAGCTCGTTGCTAAGGGGGATCACAAATTCAAAACGATCGTTATCGACACTGTCGACAACGCATTCAAGATGTGCTCGGACTATGTCTGCGCCAAACACAACATTGAGTACGAAGGGGACATGGGCCACGGAAAAGGTCGGGCCTTGGTCAAGAACGAATGGCATCGCGTACTAACGCGATTGGCCAGCTTGTCCTACGGCTTGATCATGATCTCGCATGCGATCGACAAGACCATCGAGACGCGAACAGGCGAGTACACCAAGACGACGCCAAGTCTTCCTGATCGCGCTCGAAACGTTGTACTAGGTCTCGTGGACATCATTCTGTTTGGCGATTCGATCGCCAAAAAGGATGCGACTGGCAATGTGACCATCGAACGCGTTGTTCGCACCAAACCGCATCCTACCTACGAGGCAGGTGATCGCACCGGTCGCCTCCCCGAACTACTCCCTCTCGACTACGAGCAGTTCGTCAAAGCTTTCAATTCTCCCGTTCGCGGCTCGGAATCCGGCTCCAGCAGCGCAGCGAAGAGCTCCACGCCGGCAAGCACCCTTTCTGGAAAGGCTAAATAGTCATGAGTGAATACGAATCATTCGAACCTTCCGATTCGTCCGTCGACCTCTCGTCGTTTGATAATGAGTATGAGACAGCAGAGGCACCGAGCTATGAGGAAGTGCCCGACGGTAAATACCAAGTGAAGATCCAAACGGCAAAGCTTGAATCGAGTCAAAAGGGTGACCCGATGATCAAGTTCGATCTAGTGATCATCTCCGGATCGCAAGCCGGTCGGCACATTTTCAAGAACTCGATTATTACCCAGGCTTCGCTCCCCTACGTGAAGGGCGATCTGAAGACACTTGGGCTGGAGCTTGCCAAGTTCAGTGAATTGTCAGGCCGGCTCGAAGAGATACTCGACAGGACGGTCGAAGTCACCAAGCGTACGCGAGGCGATTACACGAACGTGTATTTCAATCGTCGATTGAATATCGCTCATGCTTCAGGTGGTGGAGTGGCGGAGGAGGATCTTCCGTTCTAGCTCGCTGGTTGCTTGACCGGCGTTAGTCGTTCTCTGTGAACGGGTGCGGCCGAGGCAGGATGGCGTGACTTGGAAGCAACTCTTAGCGATGTGTCTCTTTTGCCGGGTCCATATCGAGTTTCCATGTTCAGACTCCCCGAGCCTGCCTCGGCTCTTTTTCTTTCATCACTAGGATTGGATAGCAGGAAAATATGGATTTCCGAATCGTTGTGGACTCGCGAGAACAAGAGCCTTACAAGTTTTCGTGCGAGGTAGTGAATGCCAAGCTGGATGCGGGTGATTACTCGGTGGTTGGCTTCGAACAGCGAGTGGCCGTCGAGCGCAAAAGCCTGCGTGATTTCGTTGGTACCGTCATCCACGACTTTGATCGCTTCGCTCGTGAACTTGCCAAGCTGTCCGCGATGGAATCGGCGTGTATCGTTGTCGAAGCCGATCTAACCGCAGTGCTCTGTGGGGAACACGCGGACGCTCTTCGTGCTGTGACGCCACAGTCCTTGTTGGGGGCGTCCGCTTACATTGACACCAGATTTCGGGTGCCCGTCTACTGGTGCGGATCGCGATCTGCGGCCGCTCGATTCACGGATACCTACCTGCGATCGTTCGTTCGCGTGATCTCCAATGGGGGAGATCTGCACCGTGAGTAATCGTATCAGTGGTACGGTCGATCGTGTTTTCTTCACCAGCGCGAAATTCTCCGCTGGCTCACTTGTTCGCGACGACGGCGAGCGCGTGCGATTTCGTGGGCCTTTCTGTGTAAGTGAAGGTGAACTGATCACGCTCACGGGACAGTGGAAAAGCGATCCAAAGTACGGTCCCCAATTCGACGCGAAGAGTGTGAGTTACGATTTGCCCGAGACGCCTGAAGGATTGGTGCAGTACCTTGCTAAACATCCTGCGTTTACTGGCATCGGAGAAACCACAGCTCGCAAAATCGTTTCGTATGTCGCCAGCGCGGAACACCTGGATCGCGTGATTCGCCACGACGTTCAGGAGTTGAACCGAGCCCTACGGATTCCCAAACGAACCCTCCATTCGCTGCGTGAAGCTTGGATCGCCAATAGTGCCGAGAACGAAGTCCGATCGTATTTGGCCGGCTTTGGGCTCTCCCATCACCAAATGGAGACGCTACTCGAGGAATTCGGCGCTTCGGTGGTTGGCGTTCTTCGTGCGAATCCCTATTTGATCATCCGCTACATCAAGGGCTATGGCTTCAAGCGGGTCGACAAGATCGCTCGCTCAATGGGTGTACCTAAAGAGCACCCGGGCAGGATCGAATCCGCGCTGTGTTACCTGGTTCGCGAAGAGGCGTCCGATGGCCATACGTGGATCGCGCACGACGATTTGATTCGCAAGGCGATCGATCTGCTGTTGCTCGATTCACTCGATTGTCGCTCGATCATTGAGGGTGCGCTCAAGAGGGTGGTTGATCAGAACCAGCTCATCATCGATGGCGATGCTGTCGCTCTTACTAGCTATGTGGAAGCCGAGCGACTGATCTACGAATGTTTTGAGCTTTACGGGCAAGATGTAGATCCCATCGGAATCGAGCCCGCGCATGGGGCTGGACTTAAGCGATCGCAATTGGCTGCCTACGAGGCCGCCATGAGACACTCGATTGTTGTGATTTCCGGTGGAGCCGGTACTGGCAAGACGCATACTCTAGCGCGACTGGCGAAGACTTTTCAGGATGCGAATCTCAGGATTGCACTCTGTTCGCCAACGGGCAAAGCTGCCAAACGGATCGAGGAATCATTGAGGAACCAAGGCCTCGAGCTAGATGCCAAGACGATCCATCGTTTGCTTGAATACAACGGACATGAGTATCAGAGAAAAAGTCTATCGCCTCCAGATGACGACGGGAGTCTAGACGTTTCCTCTTCCGACGGATTCGATGTCATCATCATCGACGAATTCTCGATGGTGGACGTACCACTGTTGGCAGAGCTACTGCGTCGAATCAATCTCGACAGGACGCGATTGATTCTCGTCGGTGATCACAATCAGCTACCCCCTGTTGGCCCAGGAAACGTAATTCGAGACTGCATCGAACACAAACTCGTACCGACCTTCATTCTGGATGAGGTCGTACGCCAAGCGGGCGTCCTGAAAACCAACAGCATGGCGATACTCTCACAGAGAGTGATGCCAACGGTTGGTAGCGATCCCGCCTGGAGCGTTATCGATTCACTCAAAGAACCGATGCAAATTCAGGTTTACCTGCGTGATCTAGTTTTGAATCGCATTCCGGGCCGGCTTGGCCTGGATCCGGTCAACGACGTGCAGATCATCACGCCGACGCATTTGGGGCAACTTGGTACCAAAGCGATCAACCAGATGATGCAATATCTGTTGCATGGCGTGGTTGATCGAAAGTTTGCCGTTGGCGACAAGGTCATCCAGACGTCCAACGATTATGGCTTGGGGATCATGAACGGCACGATTGGCATCGTGTCGGAGATTGAGACCGCCGACGGAACGAAATACATCGTTGATTTCGATGGGGAGGGACGCCGGCCAATCCAGGATGAGCAGATTCTAAATCTTCAGCTCGCTTATGCGATGACGGCTCATAAGGCTCAGGGAAGCGAGTTCCCGTGCGTGGTTGTTCTCTGCCATAAGTCGCATTTCTTCGCCGACCGTAACTGGTTGTATACGGCGGTCACTCGCGCTTCGCGGTACTGCATCGTGGTCGGCGATCGCTGGGGACTCGGCAATGCGGTGAAGAAGAACAGTGTTAGCGAGCGGCGCACTTTCCTGGATCGCTGGGCAAAAGCGAATCTTGAATATTGGGAGGTATTGCTTTGAGTTCTGTACCGCAACCACCTCTTGAAGCCATTGAACGAAATTGTCCCGGATGCATTCGCGATCGCAATCAGTGGGTTGCTTGGAAGTATGTCGAACGCGGAGGTAAGCCGACCAAGGCTCCCCTCAATCCGCATAACGGTTCATTAGCTTCATCAACCGACGCATCCACCTGGGGAACCTTCGCTGAAGCAATCGAGGCTTGCCGGCGCAACGGTTCTTTGGCCGGCGTTGGCTTCGTATTCACGGCTGACGATCCGTACTGCGGTGTGGATCTCGACGATTCGGTCGAAGAATCAACGGGGCAGTTGAAACCGTGGGCTCAGCAGATCGTTGATCGCCTCGATAGCTATACGGAGATCAGTCCTTCGGGTTCGGGTTTGAAGGTATTCATCAAAGCCAATAAGCCAGGCTCTCGGTGTCGAAAGGCATACGAAGATGGTGAGGTCGAGATTTATGACCGCGATCGCTTCTTCACAGTGACCGGAAATCGCCTTCCAAGTGTTCCTGGAGATGTCAACGTTCGCCAAGAGTCGCTCGATGCCGTTTACTCGCAGGTGTTCGGCAATGACGATCCAGGAACGAGCGCGATTCCCAGTAACAGTCGAGGTCCGCAGCCGAGTGGTAGCGAATCGGTGTTGTTGAGCGACGACGAGATCATTGCGCTTGCTTGCAAGCGCCGCTCAACGGGAATGAAATTTCAAGCCCTATGGAATGGCGATTGGAACTCGCACTTCAACTCCGCCAGCGAAGCCGACTCATCGATGGTCTTCACCTTGGCATATTTCACGAAGGATGCTGCTCAGATCGACCGTATCTTCAGGCGTTCTCAGTTGATGCGGGAAAAGTGGGATCAGAAGCATGGTAGCGAAAGTTATGGTCAACGGACCATCGCCAAAGCTCTTAGCAAGGTCACGAAGCAGTACGAGCCTAAGACAAAGCGTCCTTCCGCACCCAAACAAGGAATTCAGCCGCCATCCAACCTGGGCTTTCCCAAGACTGCGATCGATTGGGATTTCAAAAGCGACCAGACCGAAAATGCGATGGCTGTGGAATTCATCGACGGGAATCAAGCGAAACTGCGTTACGTTCCCTCGTGGAAGAAATGGCTTGCATGGGACGGGAAGCGATGGAAGGTCGACATCGATCAAAGTCGGACGACTCGCTTAGCGCGGAGGCTTGTTCGAAACTATTGGGATCGCTTGTCGGCCATTCCAACTGACAAGCAACAAAAGGAATGGGCGGATTTCTGTCGCTGGGCAAACCGCAAGACCACGATCGAGAATGTCGTGTCTCTAGCCCGCTGCGATGGGAGGACGACGATCGATCATGAACAGTTGAACCAGAACTCTTACTTTTTGAATCTCCAAAACGGAACGCTTGATCTATCAAACTGGGAATTTCGAGACCATCGCCAGACGGATTCGATCACGCAGATCGCCAATGTGGCGTATGATCCCAAAGCGCAATGTCCCAAGTGGCGAGCGTTCATCGATTTGATCTTCGGAAGCGACGATGAGGCGAAGCGGTATATCCAAGCATTGTTGGGTTACTCGTGCTCCGGTGATGTCGGTGAGCACATCCTGCCGATTTGCTATGGCTCGGGCGCCAACGGTAAGTCAACGCTTTGGAACGCGATCGTTGAGTTGCTGGGCGACTACGCCATGCTGGCACCCAGCAAATTATTGCTAGGCACTACGAACGAACATGACACCGTTATCGCATCGCTTTACCAGCGGCGTTTGGTGGCTATCAGCGAGCCCGATGAAGGATCAAAGCTGCGCGAAGCCCGAGTGAAGGAGCTCACGGGAGACGAGCAGATTACCGCGAGACGGATGCGAGAGGATTATTGGAGTTTCCGTCGTACTCATAAGTTTTGGCTGAGTACCAACAATCTGCCGCAGATCAACGGAACGGACGAAGGTATCTGGCGGCGCATCAAGCTCATCCCATTCCGTGTCGACCTCCGGCAAGTCACCGAGCCCATCCCGGACTATCACAAGCTTCTAGTACACGAAGAAGGGCCAGGGATTCTGAACTGGCTACTCGAGGGGTTTAAAGACTGGAGATCCAACGGGTTCATCGAGCCGAAATCGGTGATCAACGAGACGATGTCTTACCGCGGGAAGTCGGATGAGATCGGTCGCTTCATCGACGACTGTTGCAACGTCGCACCAGAGCTAGTCGTCGTCTCTAGCGACCTCTATCACGCCTACAGGCAGTGGGGTGGTGAGCAGTCGCAGACCCGTTTTTCGACCGCGATGCAGGCGCGGTTTGTGTGCGTTAAACGCACCTTTGGACGCCTCCGAAACAAGCGTGTCTTCGAGGGCATTTCAGTCGCAGAAATGGATGAATTGGAGTAATCGAGCCGTGTCTAGAAACCTTCAAAAACGTTGGGATTTTCGCAAGTGCGCCGGGTTGCGCAGGGTTGTTTCATTATCTTCCATGCGCGCACGCGTATGGGAATCAACCAAAATACCCAGCGCAACCCGGCGCACTCGTCGCTTTCGCCAGTTGGTAGTGAGCTATCTTTCGCGCCCCGGCCAACGCCTAGGCAAGTCGTTTCAAACGATCGGATGTAGCCCATCAACTAGCGTTTGGAATTGCATCGCCGCATCTTCCCATGCATTCAACCTTCGCACGACGTTGCCCCACGTCGCGAGATCTCTAGCGACTTGCCCAACATGCCGACGATCGCGTTCGTCGCGTCAGTGGGCCAACAGTGGCCCCCACGACGCGTCTGCCACTTTGGCACTCAATGGCCCCTGACGATGGGTCCTCCCCCCAGAAATCACACGTTCTTGGGCAGCGGGAACAGCCGCGCGATCAATCACAGTTTGTTTTTTATGTCCGTGACGATGTCCCAGTTAATCATCACCACCAGCAAAAAGGATTGCTTCATGACTACCACAGCTTTGCAGATTGAAATGTGGACACTCGATCGAGTCCGTCCCTACGAAAATAATCCTCGCAACAACGACAAGGCGGTCGATGCCGTCGCAGCTTCGATTAAGGAGTATGGCTTCTCGCAGCCAATTGTTGTCGACAGCGATTGCGTCATCATTGTCGGGCATACGCGATTGAAAGCTGCGCAGAAGCTCGGGCTGGATCGGGTGCCCGTTGTCGTTGCTTCGCATCTAACTCCCGATCAAGTTCGCGCATACCGGATCGCCGACAACAAAACCGCTGAGATCGCGGAATGGAACTACGATCTGTTGCCGATCGAATTATCGGCTTTGCAGGAAGCCAACTACGATCTTGGGTTGCTTGGATTCAATGCCGATGAGCTTGCCAAGCTGATGGACACCGCAGTCAACGAAGGTTTGACCGATCCCGACGAGATTCCTGCACCTCCCGATGAAGCGATCACGAAGCCAGGCGATCTTTGGATCCTTGGCAACCACCGGTTGCTCTGCGGAGATTCGTCATCGCCGGCAGACTTGGATCGCTTGTTGGCCGGCAATGCCATCCATCTCTGTAACACAGACCCACCCTACAATGTGAAGGTGGAACCTCGATCGAACAACGCGATCGCTGCTGGCTTGTCCTCGTTCACGAACGACGCTGCGTCGGGGAAACTCAAGCAAGGCCAAGGCAACGCCGCTTCGTTCGGTATTGATCATGAGACAGGCAAACCGAAGCATGCCGCAACGCACAAGAAGCTACGACCGAAGGATCGCCCCCTCGCAAATGACTTTGTCAGCGACAACGAGTTCGATCGACTCCTCGATGCGTGGTTCGGTAACATTGCGCACGTCTTGTTGCCCGGCCGGTGTTTCTACATCTGGGGTGGCTACGCCAATTGCGGTAACTACCCACCGTTCCTCGCCAAGCATGGTTTGTACTTCTCGCAGTCGATCATCTGGGACAAACAGCATCCCGTTTTGACTCGCAAGGATTTCATGGGGGCGCATGAGTGGGCGTTCTACGGATGGAAGGAAGGTGCGGGGCACAAATATTACGGGCCCAACAATGCGACCGACCTATGGCAAGTGAAGAAGGTCAATCCACAATCGATGATCCACCTTACCGAAAAGCCTGTCGAGCTAGCGGTGCGGGCGATGCAGTACTCTTCCGTGCCTGGCGAGAATGTTCTCGACTTGTTTGGTGGTAGCGGCTCGACCTTGATCGGCGCCGAGCAATGCGGTCGAAACGCATTCTTGATGGAGCTTGATTGCCTCTACGCGGACGTGATCGTCGATCGCTACCAGCGCTTTACCGGCAAGCCGGCGATCTTAGAACGGACGGGGGACTCACCAATCCCCATGAAGCCGCGTGAGGAGAAAACGAGATGAGCACTGTCGTGCTTCCTAACGAGTTGAGATCAGAATATCCGATTTTTCCAATACCCGGGCTGTCGGCTTTCATGAGTGACGGCGTACAGGTTAATGTTATGAATCCGAATCATTTGCGTCGGATCTCATCGAGACGAGCGAATAGCTCTGATGCGGAAACGGAATCATCCATCGATGCACGTCGGCGTTTCAATTCATCAAGAAGATTCGGATCGTCGATCGACATGCCTGGCATCGGTTCCTTAACCGAATCCAGTATCTCGGTCGCGAGAATAACGCGGTCTGCTTCTGGAAGCGATAGAGCAGATTTAAGAATCTCGTCGGGTGATACAGACATAAGACCCTCGATAATGATTGTGTCGCGATATCGCTTCATTCTACCAACAATCGCTAGCCAAGTCATTGTAAATGAGTTGATCTACGTCGATTGGGATTGCATGATCGGTCCATTTGTCAAGTTTTTTGAGGTCTCTGCCGGCGTGGTCTTGGTAGCCATCGAAGTGAAGATCGATCGCTGCGTAGCCTCCGTCTTCCTGCTCGCAGGCAATCGTTGCTCTTGTGGACATAGGTTGGCTTCCTTACTTCGATGGTTCCTGGTGGTTGGGTTCGATGATGGCGACGCAATCATCGGGCATCGTCAACATGAGCGAGCGGCCGTTGTCCCAGTCGACTTCGACTTGTGCCCAATCTTGATGTTCATGAATTGCGATGACCGTTCCGAGTGTTCCAACAGGAATGGGATCCGGATCGTGTGGCATGGAGACCAACCGTATACGGTCTCCCTTTCTCAATCGAATACGCATGGTCAGATTGTCTCTGGCTTACTTTTGGGAAAGAGTAAAGCGACCTCTCTCGGTCTTCACGAACCGGCTCGCGTCCCCTTTCGAAAGGTCTCGAAGGATCACACTGTAAAGGGTCGCGTGGGGTGTCTTTCCTCCGGGGCTCGACCAATACCCTTTCGCCTCCATGGCAGCGATCATCTCCTGCGTATTCATTGGTTCGGGGGATTCGGCGAGAACCTTCAAGGCCGCGTCGATACAACTCATTCGCTTTTCCCCAGTCGCCTCCGTTTCGGTCGCTGTCGATTCGGTTGCCGCAGGTTTGGCTTTACGAGGCTTCTTCAGAACGGCAACCTTGGTCGCAGTCTCTCCGAACGATTCGACAGCTGCCGGCTCATTCTCGACTACGGTGACATTACCCTCGGTGGTAACCTTCGCCTGTCCGGCGCGTGTGACTACCTCCCCTTGAAGACGCTGGGCGCTTTTGATGAGGATCTTCTTGCCCGTGGCAAGATTCGTTGCATCCCAACCGCCGCGAGGCTTCTCCGCTTCGATTCGGATTTCGCATCGGTTGCCCGAAACATTGGCGTAGTACTTTCCGCCGATCTTCACATCTGCCTTCTTCATGCTTGTATCCCCCAATTCTTGTCCGTGGTTGGCTGCCATCGTCAGGCCGATCGAACCACCGATCGGCGACGCGGATCGCTACCGCGTTTCGGCTTATTGACCAAAGACCAGGTCGGAAAGTCCTTCGCAAAGAAAGTCGACCACTACCTGAACCTCGGTGTTGACCGCGGCGACATCCAACCCGCGGTCGAAGTTGAACATCACGGTTCGATCGGAAAGGCGTTGGATCCAAAGCTTCGAAATCTTGCTGCGTCCCAGTTCGTACGATTCGCATTCTGCGTGCTCCGAGAACACCAACGCGTCGAATCGGTATTCGTTGTTGATCTTGCCTTGGACCCAAGATCCACCCGCTCCGGGGGTTCGGTGGCTGATCTTGGTGATCGTGAGGTCGAGGTCGTGTTGGGTCATCTATGCGTCTCTCTGTTTGGGGTGTTGATTCGTTTGGGCGTATACACACATGAGCCATGCACGTTGATAAACAGCAAGGCAATTCAAAAAGTTGTTCGATGCTTTTTCGGGGAATGTTTCCGAGCCCCCTATTCGCAACTGTTTGGCCACAGTCGCGTCGCGTTGCATCTTGGGGAAATGACGCCAATCGAAAAAAGAACGCCCGCACGTCGCAAACGGGGGGCTTTGTTGCGATGCAGGCAATCATCATCGCTGTGGTGGTGTACGTACTTCGTAGAGTTCGTAACCATCTATGCCCGAGACGGCGTAATCCCGTCCGTTGTATCCCCTCGCAATCAGCCGATCCCCTCGTCGCTCGACATACGCGACGGTGGTATTGAGCGAAGAGTCGTCAATCGATTCGAGCTCGTACGAGACGTTCGCCTCTGGATAGGCCCTCTCTCCGTCTGCGAGGTCGGTTACCAAATGAAGTTGCCCGATGTGCATATCAATCTCCGTTATGTGAATCGAGAAGGGATTATGGATTTGGCGAATCGTCTTCGCCTCACAACACATGAGCAGTACGGTTTGAAAAGCATCAAGACTGTTTCATGTGAAATCCCGAATCTTTTCTTCAGTGCACTGGTTTGTTGCGAACTTCTGCGTGATGCGGACGACAGCGGCGTGCGATTCGGTGAGTTCGACAAAGAGGGTTTTCATCAATGCTGGGTCGGTGGCTGCGAGCAATGGGAGCTCGTCGATGATCGAGTGAAGCTCCGCAATCGATTCAAGCAATTGACGTTGCTGGAAGAGGAAATGCGCCGAAGTCAAGCGACTTCGGCGGCGTTGGAATGTACCTACTCTTTTCATGTGCCATTCCGATCAAAGGATGTGGTTAGGAAACTTCAACCCATCGAAATGCACCAATCAGCTATCTCGGCAGTTTTCCCATGCTCTTTTGCTGCCGTAGCAGATCTGTCCTCCCTCGACGATGTAGACTGTGTTGTCGTCTGCGACGTCTTGGTCATCGTCATCGTCCGTTTCGTTCATATCACGCCCGCTGGTGACCCCGCAGATGCGGTTTTCAAAGGGCCAATTCTGCTGGGTCATCAATCGCACTTCCGCGTCGCCTCCAAACTCTTCGCGGTAGTCGTTGAGGATTTCGATCAAGGTATCGAGCTTCATGTTGGTTTCTCCGTGGTTATGTATTGCGGTTTAAAGGATCTTTCCGAGGCGGCTGTTCTTCATGGCATCCAACGCTTGAACCGCGTGGAAGTGTTCGGTGAGCAGCGGGCCGGCACTAGGCGTTTGTTGTGCGTCGGCGATCTCGAGGGTTTCTGCCAAGGTCATCAAGCCTTCGATCGCCTTGTAGTAGGCTTCGCGAATCTCTTGGGCTTGGTGGGCGTCCATCGCCTTGAATATTTGGCGAAGGGTCGCGTCGGTCGCTGCGTGTTGGTTGCTTGCGTTAGTCATGTTTGTGTCTCCCTTTGGAACTCGGTTTCAAATCGTTTACGCGATGACACCATGGAGCCATGCGGTGTCGATAACCTCAAGCCGAGCATGCGAGAATTCGAGAAAGATTCAGCTGCTTTCGCTCCACCGAGCCGGCTTTTGCAAAAGTTCGTAGATGGCGAAGAAGCATCTGCAGGCCCTCCGATAACTATCTATGCAAAAGAGGTCGATCGAAGTCCCAAAGAATTGCAATGGAATGTTGCCGGCAGCGCTAATTGTCTATGCGGTTTAGGCCGCACGGTCGTATTTGCGGGCAAGTTCGAGGAGTTTGCTTTTGATCTTCTTCCATTCTGGATTGGTTTCCCCTGCGATCTCTCCGTAGACCTTGTCGCGAAGTGCCCCCTTGTACCAACCCTTGGTCCACCCGAGTCGGTAGAACAATCGGTTGAGCTCGGTTTCTCCGAGGCCGGCACCTGGTCGATCCCAGCAGCTCTTGGTACCTTCCTTCTTGATGTAGTCCCAATCGCTACATCGCTTGGTATTCAAGGCGAGCTCGACCAATCCCAAAACCATCATCAGGTATCCAACCACCTTGGTTTTGTTAAGCGTTCCGGCGAAAGCCCGGAATTCGATTCGGTTCTTGCCGGCAGCCAGGTGGGTAAGGTTCAGCAGGTGGTAGCGATCCGCTTCGCATCGGTTCTTCGCAGCGTCTTTGTCGCCATACTGCTTGATCTGCTTGGTGTAGATCGTTTGTTCGCGGCGGCGAGTCCCAGTACTCGCGAAAATCGCTTTCTCGTGGTTGCCAACCAGGGAGATCAATCGTGCGAGTGCTGCTGCGTCGCCATTCCACTCAACCGAAACGTGGAGCCCACAGCTTGGATTGACCCTTCCTCCGTGTTCGTTGATCTTATCGATCGCTTCTTCGATTTGCTTCAGGCCTTCGTACCCTTTGAGCTTGGGGCTTACGAACTCGCATCCTTTGCGGCATGGGTTCTCGGGGCGGATGCTACCGTCGCGTTCTGCCTTCCATCCGGTTGGCAACCAAGGGACTTGGTATCCGTTGTGGTACGGGCCGATGGGTGTAGTGTCACTGTTTGGAAGAGTCGTCTCAAACTCCAGACCAAAGAAAATTTCGTTTGCGTTCATGGTGATGTTCCTCTTGGGTGCAAGGTTTGTAGTTCGTCGCGTTTCATGTTTTGCGACGACACACATGAAGCCATGCGGGGGTGGAATCATCCAGCGAATTACATCATGTTTCTCCAGCAATTTCGCATGTTTTCGAAGCGGCAAACGGTGCCCCAACATTACGCCACCGTTGCGTCCAAACATGCTTCGCATAACCAGGCGAACTGGATGGGGAAACACGACCAGGCGAAGACGGTGGCCCCACGTTTTGAACTACCAAGTCACGGAGGAATGCGATGAGTGAAGACAAGCAGCCGGTCGATCCAACAAGACTCTCGATCGAACAAGCCGCGAAGCTTCTGTCAGCTGCCTACCGAGAAAGGATCGATGCCGAGAAGATCCGAAAGGATCTCCATGAAGGTGCGCCTGCGAACGTCGACGGCACAATCAACCTCGTGAACTATAGCGCGTGGCAAGCAAAGGAGATGGGCCGTGGCGAATAACAATCCGACGTCAAGAGACGGCGGTGGTCCAGTCTTGAAGAACCAATCCCGGAATACGCGCATAATCAACTGTATTGCGAGTTACAACAGTCATCTGCTGACTGATTGCGATCGAGGCAATTCGAAGATCCATCGTCGCCACACGAATCTTCGTTCGCTTGAGATCTTCAAACACCTCAGATGCAGCGAGGCTAAACGGAAGAACTTGAGAGCAAGAGAAGTCATTCAATATTTGTTCGAGACGCGCATACCCTGCAACGATCTTCCGAGGATCGTTCGATTGTTTCACGTACTTTGTCCAACCAGAAACAATCTCATGAAAAGAGATGATGGTTATGAATACATTCGAATCGCTGACATCTGCAATTCTTTTGAGCACATTACTGCAGGCATCGTTCCGTGGGCCTTACAAAATGCCAAGGTGATCTGTGTCGAGAATGAACATAGATCTTACTCGCCATTCAGAACATCTGCTTGTCGCTCTTCACGCCCCAGTCGTATAATCTCCGCAAACTCGGGGTCGTCTCTGAATGAACCTTCGATCTTCGCGATCCAGCCTGGTTTCTTCGCGGCGAGATCGATTTTGCCAGATTGTGAGAGCTTGAGGAGATTTAATTCCTTCTCTAATCGCTCAAGTCTTTCTTCGACGGTGGCCATAAACATCTCCCAGGAATCCTTTAAATCGACTCATCCCATTGTATCTGGTGATACATCCACAGGGAAAGGCCGAAAAGATGCCATCTGATCCTCGAAAACTCAAACCGAGCGAGCTTTGTCGTTTGCTCAACTCAACGCCGCTAGGCGAGGTAATCAGCGAGCGGCAGTTGTATCGTCATCGGCAACGCGCCGGCGCCCGTATCGGTGATAACAAGACGGTCGATCTGCTTCGCTACTGCGCCTGGATGCACGTCGTACGCCATACTCCCAAACAAAACTCAGGTGTCGATTCATACGAAGCGATGAAGGAGCGAGCTCGGGCACGCAATGCAGCGCTCGCGCTAGCCGGCCGTGACATCGGTGAGCTACCAGAGGTCGAGAACACAGATCGTAAAGATCGCGCATCGCGTGACTTCCGATACTTTTGTGAGACGTACTTTCCGCTGACATTTCACCTCGCTTGGTCGCCGGACCATATCAAAGTCATCAACAAGATTGAGCAAGCGGTTGTGCACGGAGGGCTATTTGCACTCGCAATGGCCCGAGGCAGTGGTAAGAGCTCCATTGCCGAAGTCGCTTGTATCTGGGCCGTTCTCTATGGGCATCGTAACTTCGTCTGTCTGATCGGTAGCGACGAGGGCCACGCCTGCGACATGCTCGATTCGATCAAAACCGAACTGGATAGCAACGAATTGCTCTTAGCCGACTTTCCCGAGGTTTGCTTTCCGATCCAAGCCCTAGATGGAATTTCGAATCGCGCGAACGGGCAACTTTACAAAGGCAAACGCACGCAGATCGGATGGACGGCGAAAGAGGTTGTGCTGCCGACCATCGAAGGTAGCAGTGCCAGCGGTGCGATTATCAAAGTCGCCGGCCTAACCGGCCGCATCCGAGGGATGAAGTTCAAACGCCCCGATGGCAGGACAGTGCGTCCAAGCCTCGTGGTGCTCGATGACCCGCAAACAGATGAGAGTGCCCGTTCACTTTCGCAATGTGCAAATCGTGAGAGCATTCTCGCGGGTGCGGTCCTCGGCTTGGCCGGACTTGGGAAGAAGATTTCAGGAATCATGCCCTGCACAGTCATTCGCCCGGGCGACATGGCAGACAACATTCTGGATCGCAACCGCCATCCCGAATGGAATGGCGAACGAACCAAAATGGTCTATTCGTTTCCCACCAACGAAACCTTATGGCAGCGCTATGCTGAAATCCGGGCCGAAGGGATGCGAAACGGGGATGGTGGTGAATCGGCAACCGAATTCTATCGTCAAAACAAAGAGACCATGGATCAAGGGGCAGTCATCGCTTGGCCCGAACGTTACAACCATGATGAGTTGTCAGCTATTCAGCACGCGATGAACCTGAAACTGCAAGACGAAGCTGCCTTCTTTGCGGAGTATCAAAACGATCCTCGGCAGGAAGAAACCGTGACCGACGGTATGCTTACGGCTGTAGAGGTTGCACGCAAAATCAATCGCTTGGACCGAGGATCCGTATCGATCGCCGCTAATCACCTGACGGCATTCATTGACGTCCAGCAGAGCTTGCTCTTCTATCTTGTGGCGGCTTGGGAGGACGATTTCACTGGTTACATTTTGGATTACGGTTGCTACCCTGACCAGCAGAGGTCCTATTTCACCCTGCGAGATGCGCGACAAACGCTCGCAACAACGGCGGTTGGAACGGGGCTCGAGGGTGCGATTTATGCTGGACTCGAATCATTGACATCGAGCTTGCTTGATCGCGAGTGGCAGCGTGACGATGGTGCGGCGATGCGCATTGGTCGCTGTTTGATCGACGCCAACTGGGGACAGTCGACCGATGTGATCTACCAGTTTTGCCGGCAATCCAAGCACGCCGCTGTAATCATGCCCAGCCACGGGCGATTCGTGGGTGCCTCAAGCCAACCGTTCAGCGAATATCGACGCAGGCCGGGTGATAGAGTTGGACTCAACTGGCGCGTGCCCACAATCCACGGCAAGCGAGCAATTCGTCACGTTCTTTACGATACCAATTGGTGGAAATCATTCCTCAACGCCCGACTGCGTGTCGCCATGGGGGATCGGGGATGTTTGTCGATCTTTGGAAACAATCCGGAGACCCACCGCATGCTCTCCGAGCATCTAACGTCAGAGTATTTTATTAAAACCGAAGGACGCGGCCGCATTGTCGACGAATGGAAGCAACGACCCGAGCAACCCGACAACCACTGGTTCGACTGCCTTGTGGGTTCCGCAGTTGCGGCATCGATGCAAGGCTGCATTCTACTTGGCACAAACACCGTCGCGGTAGCGAACGGAGGCCGTATCAGTTTCAAGGACATGCAACAAAAAAAACGAAACTGATCGGGCATACTATTTCCGATTTGTCGACTTTCGTTACTGCTCAAAGACCCCAAATCTCGGAGGTTCCCTAATTGCTGTCAACTAACAACGCCGCATCTCGAAACGCCTGAAATGCTGAGAATTCCTCAATCAAGCTTTTATTTGTCGGCAAAACTGACGTTTTCGGCAGGGCCCGAATTCGCTAAACTACTGGTCGATACCACAGCAAGGAGGTTGTGATGGAAAAGAGCAACTCAAGTAGGATTGAAGCCCAAGCCGTTCAGGCGTTGGCTGAATGGAAAGCTTTGTTTGCCGAGCAAGTTGCCGTCAAGGCAAAGGAACTGTCACAAAAAAGTGGCTCTGCAGGCGTCATCACTCTTGGTCACTACCGTCAGGCTGCAACCATCGCCGTGCAGACGTTGGCGACCGCAGTTCAGGGCACAGATTCAAGCGATGGCCGTCAAGAAGCAGCCTGATCCCAAATCCGCAACAGTTTCTGAGGGGGCGAACGACTGGTTTCGCCAATTTCTAAAGCACCTCGAACTCTCTTGGTCCGAAATCGGACAAGCAATTCCTTCCGATGCCACCCCCGCAGACTACGGCCTTGCTGCACTGCAGGCTGTAAAGATGACCTTGCTGGACTCTGGACTCAACGAAGAACAAGTTATTGGTCTTTTTGGGCAGGTCGCATTTGAACAAGACATTTTATCTAGAAGACCAGAATGGACCGCAGAACTCAATAGGCGGCGATTTGAACTTATCGACGGCGACATTCAAGGAACGCTTACATGCGAGGAAAGGCTTGAATTGGCGGGTCTGACGCAACGTATGCGTGAACACGTAGATTCGGAACTCAACCTTCCGATTAAAGGTGCCCAAAAGTTGCATCGGTACCTAACTGAATTGGGGTCTCATGAAACAGGGTCAGACCAATGATTTTTGACTATCCCAGCCAGCGAACGGAAAGAACTCATGGGCCTTCAGGGTACTCGACGTACGAATCGTATCGTCCCTGGTTGCGAGATGAATTCACTTTTCGTTGTGTCTACTGCCTGAAACGTGAAATGTGGGGGCAGGTCACTTGCGAGTTTGAGTTGGATCACTTCGAACCGCAATCGGTGGTACCGGATCGCGAACTCGACTATTTCAATTTGATCTACGCATGCAGTCGTTGTAACTCGGTCAAACTAAATCAAGGCATCAGTGATCCACTTAAAATATTGACATCTAACTTCGTAGTTGTGCTACCAGATGGTGCTCTGGTCAGCGACAATCTCGATGCGAAACGTATCATTTCACAGATCGACCTCGACTCTCCAAAGCTGCGAAGCTGGCGAGTCATGTGGATGCGGATCGTCGATTTAGCAAATGAGCGTGATGCTAACCTGTATCAACAGCTCACTGGCTTTCCTCCTGACTTACCTGATCTTGGGAGATTGCGTCCCCCAAGCAATTCTCGTCCCCAATGTATCGCAATGAGCTGGTTCGCGAAGCGGCAGCTAGGACATCTCCCGCAATCCTACTGATGAACGAAACCGTGGCGATCGCCAGTTAGGGCCACTCCGGGACCGTCTCTGATGCCTTGTTCCTGTCCATTGATGTTGTAACAAATACACACCTGTTTTTGTTACAGGATCCCGCGTTGTCACATCGGTGACTCTTCGTATTCGCAAAAAATCACGCGATCCCGACGAGTAACGAAAACACCTTGTTTGCGTGGCTTTTGGGCCATTTCAGGCTCATATTCAGCCAGCCAAAACAAAATTCTTTGGGACGTCGTTCGGACAAATTGCATAGTTAGTACTGGAAGAGGCTATCGAGTTTCTTTTTCACTCGAAGAGGGTTTCCAGTATGTCAGACAACTTGCAAGAGACGATTCGCGAAAGTGCGAAAGCACCTGCTAAGGCATCTGGAGATGCCGGAAGCGTCGAGCAGCACAAGCTCACCGAGCAGATCGCTGCTGACAAGTATCTGGCGTCTAAGGCGGCTGCCTCCCAAAAGAAGCGTGGCCTTCGATTTAACAAGCTCGTGCCACCGGGTGCGGACTAATCGTTCGCGCCTGATTGAGCTTGTTTCTATAGGCAGGGGTGTCGGGTTTAACAGAAGGGATTGAGTCACGGATGTTTAAGTTGTTGTCAGGGATTCTGAGCAAGAACGGCGATCGCAAAGATCGATCGCTCGTCCGTGGACGCTCGGCCCGACACCCCTGGTCGTTGGTGAGATTGCTTGGACGCTACGACGCTGCCACCACCACGATCGACAACGTTCGCCACTGGGCGGCCGCCGACGGACTATCGGCCAGTGCGGCCAATAGCCCTGAAGTGCGCCGCACGTTACGCAACCGTTCGCGATACGAGATCGCCAACAACTCTTACGCTCGTGGCATCTCGCTGACTCTTGCTAACGACTGTGTTGGTACTGGACCTCGATTGCAGATGCTAACTGCGGATGCGTTCGCCAACCGGTTTGTTGAGCAGGAGTTCTTCGCTTGGGCTGATGCTGTTGGCCTGGCAGAAAAGCTACGCACGATGCGGCTCGCTCGCGTGTCGGACGGTGAATCGTTTGGCTTGTTAACTAGTAACCCACGAATCGATTCGCCGGTTCAACTCGATCTGAAACTCGTCGAGGCAGAACAGGTTACATCGCCGCTGTTGGCCTTCGACAGTTATCGCTATCTCGATGGAATTCGCTTCGACGAGCACGGTAACCCAATACCGCCTCCACTGCCCAACATCATCAGGCCGCGGCTACCTCCGCATCATCCATACCATCTGCCTCCTGGCTACCACTGGCCAGACAACTTGCCCCCAGGGCATCCAGGCCACGACGTGAAACCACCGAAGCCACCAGGCGGAAGTGGCGACGCAGGCAGCGAAGGCTCGGGAGATGAAGCTGGCTCTGGTAATTCGGAAGGATGTTGATGATCGAGCTACCCAACCTCGAGTTCCATGCAGCACATGCGTGCAATCTCTATTGCGCGCAGTGCTCGCATTATTCAAACTTCCACGCCGGCGGAATCGTCAGTCTCGATGAGGCACGCGCAAACTTCGACTCGTGGAAAGGCCGACTCGCGCCCAAGCGGATAGCCATTCTCGGTGGCGAACCAACGCTCAATCCGGAGTTGATTTCAATCATCGAGCTTGCAAGACAGTCGTTCCCAAACGCCGAAGGACTGTTCGTAACGAACGGATTCTTCCTGGATCGTCATCCCGACTTGCCTCGAGTTCTGATCGACAACCGCTTCCGCATGGATGTGTCGCAGCATGGACGTGCGCCGGAGTACATGAAGCGGTTTCGAATCATCCGCCAGCACCTTCGCCAATGGCAGACCGAGTATTCAGATCTGCAAATCAACATCCGCAAATCCCACCGCGGTTGGCGACAACAATACCGCATGATCGAAGGCAAGCCGATGCCCTTCGACAGCGATCCACGAGCCGCCTGGAACATCTGTCTCCAAAAGTCCTGCACCCAGCTCTATAAAACCTGCTTATGGAAATGTCCCGCACTCGCTTACCACGCCATCATGTCCCGCAAGCTGAACCTTGCTAACGAACCCGCTTGGCAACGCTTCCGCGACTACCAAGCCTGTCCGCCAACCGCCACGGACTTCCAGGTCCTCGACTTCCTCTCGACCAGTGAAATCCCACAGTGCAGCTACTGCCCTGTGAGAAGAATCCAATTCCACCATCGCGATCCAACGATCGCATAAGGGCCCTATGCATTATGACCGTCAGTCGCGATTACTTCTTATTGCCGCGTTCCAGCATCTTTTGGAAATTTTCGCAGTACTGGCGTACTCGAGACTCCTCGGACACTAAGACGAGATTTTCATCGTTCTTAATCGCGCTGTTCGTCCAGTTGTAGCTACCGCTCAGAACGTACCCACGCAACTCCCGATCAACGATCAGGTACTTGTGATGCATTAGGCGTTGGCTGCGTTCAACGATGATTGTGTTGGCGCCACGGTTTCGAAGGCTGGCAATCTCCGAGCCACGTTGGAACATGCTGGCTCGTTCGGTGAGGATCGTTACTTGTACCCCACGATCGATTGCCGACAGCAATGCATTGGCTAGCCGATCATCGGTTAAGTTGTAGACGCAAACATCCAATGTTTTCTCGGCGGTCTTAATCGCCTCCAAGAGCACGTTTCGAATGCCAGATCCAGGCGAGAACCAAACACCTTTGGCCAAGAACGGTTTCGGGAGATCTGCCTGATTGGCCAGCATCACGAAGTCTCGCAGCCAGTTCGTGACAAGGCGCTGCTCTTCCTTGAAGACCTGCTCTGCAAGATAAAACGAATACTCAATTAATTCTTTGGGTGAAATCTCGACTTCTTGCAACGCTCGCAAGATCTGCTTGCGTTCTCTCTGCGACAGAATGTCGTCTGCCGCTGACTGATTAATGCAAAGCTCTAAAGCAAGTTCTGGACAATTAGGTGCAACCATATGCTGACTCCGTAGTAAGTTACCGTGTACCAAACAATCATTAGAAATTCGGAGTCCATTCCGCTGTCGTTTTCGGATTATCGATCCAACAACTCATCAAACGCTTCAATCAGCATCTGAATCAATTCGAGCTCATCTTTATCCAACCAGATCCCTTCGCAGGAAACACAGCGATTGACGACGACCGGGCTGTCATCGGCATACTTACGTGGATCAAGATCCAACTTGCATTCAGGACAGCTCAACATTCTGCTGAACTCGTTAACGGGAACGTCTCGACTAGGAGCCGTCCTCGCAAGTGCTACCGCCACCGTCATATCGAAACGAACGATGCGTGTTTCAATAACGTGCTTTAACTGCGGTTTACGCAACCAATGGCCATGGCAATTAGTGCAGTGACAGATAAGCCTGCCCTCGTACTGCCGCGACTGCATAGAAAGGCTGCAATTTGGACAACTGACGTGAAACACTGAAGACCTCGCAATGTTAGGCCAGGACTACCCGGCAAGTTCGATCAACCGGACCACGGTTCAACCATTGAAGCCGTCGGTCGTTGGGGCTTCGGCATCCCAACGAGAGCAACACATTTGCGAGCGGCGTGCCAGTTGTATGGTTTAAAACAAATATTCAGATTCGGGCGGTGAAACTATAGAAAAAACGAGGTCAATCCACCTCGATGCCCGCAGAAAAGTTCGCCCTGCGAAACCAACGGTATCCAATCTGATACCCGTCAACACCGACGAAAACACTGCCGCTACTCAGCTAAACGCTTACCAGTAGAGTTCTGGCGGATGCGGATGCGCGTGAAAGGTCCCTAGACCATCGCGTACACTTCGTCGAGCGATCGACCACTCGAAGTCGAAGTTAAGAAAGCGCGAAGAGAAAGGAAAGCTGACATTCCGCAAGTACTCAAGTGTTGGCGAATCGTCATGTATTCTTCGATTCGGTTCCATTGGCGATGTCGCCAACAATCCAACGCGATGAAGTCTCCCCTACTATCGCCATCACCGCTGGCACCCCGTCGTTGTGCCGGAATTCCTTGAGCCATTCGAACAGGGCGTGATCTTTGGTGCTTGGGCGGGTAGATTTTCCTGGGTGTGAGTGCCATTCGCCAACATAGCTGATTTGCCCCTTCGAAATTTCACCAATTTCGGCGACCTTTTCCGCGAGCCCATTTTGGCCACGCATAAAGGTCGTTGGTTGGCGTTGGCTATCGTCGGGGGCAGGCAGGTCATGCACGACGTACAGAATTCGTCGCGAAACATCAAAAGTACCCAGTAATACTCCACCCGTCTCTTTCGGCAGTTGTCTTAATCGTTCCGCAGAGAGCGTTCTCAGCACTGGGTCGGAAATGAATATGGTCCAATCAGTAACGGTCAATCTGTGAAACCCACCCAACTTGACATTGATGCAGCTGCCAATCAGCTCATCATCGGCCCTAAAGATCTTTGCAACGGCCATAGGACCGAGCAACTTGATCTGTTTCGAGGCGAGAACGGAATGCAAGGCAACCGAATCATGAGGAAGCTGAACTGAGACGTCTCGACAAGAATTGGCGTATCGATACTTCTCACCGCTCGACTGGAGGTGATCAGCTAGGTCCGGGTCTAGGATTAGAGCTCGGTAGTAATCCATTTCGAGAAGGTCAAGCCGATAGGATCTGTCCAGGGGTTCAGCCAGAAAGACGGAGTCATTCCCAGATGGCGATAAGAATGACGCAACGCGCCGGGCATTTGAGACGACGTCGACTGCAAGACGTCGCGAGACTGCGACAGACGCTGACAAATCAACAATTACATCAGTTTCGCTGAACGCCTCGGTTAGTTCCTCGGTCTGGTCCAGTATCACATTAGCGACGATCGCTCGTGTTGGCTCGTCTTCGTAGATTGAGTTGAGATGATACGATAGCGCTTCGGATTTTGGTTGCCCGAGCGACCAGCCTGTTAGCACGTGCCGGGCGACGTTGTGAGGCATAAGAATGTCATCATCAATTAAGGTCCAAGTCCCGTGACCTCCGCGCACCAGCAACTCAAGGACTTGAGATCCTAAAGCCCCTGCTCCTACCGATACGTATTTGCGATTACATGGCTGGCTCCCATTGCATTTTGCTCCATCATTCTGTGTGAGAACTGACGATGGCTTGAGCATAACCAATTCGACATCTTCGCCGGTCTTGCTAGTGTCACGACTGAGCAAAACTCCGCCACGGGTATCGGTCGACTCTCCCCATAGTCCGATTGAGGCACCGACTTCCAAGGCACTCTGGCCAGTACCGAACGCCCACACGTCGATGCTTTCTGGTCTTGATTTTGCGTCGCGAGACAAAGGAAACCAAATCACAAGCATTAGAGGCAGTTTAAGGTCAATGGTCCCGTTATCTTGAAGGCTTCGCAGTTTATCGGACAGCCTGTCAATGAATTTCGTATCGCCATGTCCAGCATAATACTCCAGTTCTGCCAGCGTTCTTGGCTGGATCTCCATGCGGCTGTGCATTCGGCTTTCTGCTTCGAAGACCAGCAAGGTGAATGCTGGTCGGGCGTTACGCTCTTTTTCTTGAGAGACTTGTCGCGCTAACAAGATCATTGCCTCTTCGTGGCCGCCGATCCGATGCACCTCCAGCACTCTCTCGTGATTGCGATCGATAGGCTCAAAGCAAGAACTCGGGAGAATCAATCGATCAGCGGCTCCAATGAAGAGCTGTTCGAGTGGCTGATCGGGATTGTGTAAGTCACCGCGAGCCGTGCGGCACAGCCAATGATGAAGTTGGGCCGCAAACTTGGCCGCTGTCCAATTGAGTTTTTGCTCGTCGAATGGGCGATCAAACAGGCACAGGTCGACAGGCCAGTCCTTGAGACCAACATTCGTATGGATGACGCGTGGAAACGACCGGCGCGCAGCGGTGACTCGCGGTTGCCGGCGATCTTCGTGATCAAACTCCACAAAGATTTTCTCCAACCTGCGAATATCGTTGGCTGGTTTCTGCGGTACCTCAGGTTCAATTTCGACCACCAGAACTTCGTTGTTGCAATTACGTCGGCACTCAACCAACGAAAAGTAGGCGGTGCGTTCGTCCTCAACGAAACGTGCGAGCTCGATGGCTCTGGGAAGAAGTAATTCGCTGATCGCTATCGTCTCCCCGGGCGCTGCGTGCTCGGCATCGGCGATAACACTCGAGTTGTTATTCATCCGCTGTCCCTGCGCGCGGTGTAGGCGACGAAGTTATTGCAGCCGCACCAGCCCCAACCACCACTGCTTTTTCGACCGCAATTCCAAGGTAGTCGATCTTGATGACGAGCGGCTTCGGGCTGGTTTTGTTGGGGTTCTCCATGGTAACTTTGAACTCCCGGAACTCTTCTTGAGCAACATCCTTGTAATAATTTGCGGCTTGACGGTGCGGTGGCTGTTTGTCGCTGTCGTCTGTTGGAATTGGTTTGCTGGTCGAGACGATAACTCCGTGTTTTTGGCCATAGTGCCTAAAGAGTCGATCGACCTTTTGTTCAGGAGTCGTCTTCGTATTGCCTTTCTCAGCGCCGAGAGCCGTGTAACTGCAGTGATGTGAGATCTTCTGCACGTCCCACATTAACCGTTCTGCACGAGACGGATCCTTTTTTGCATGCCATTCCGTGACTCGAACGATGTCAGCAATCACGTCATAGGTTAGGTCAGACAAGAACAGCGCTCTGGATTCGGTACCTCCCGAACGAAATGTAATGTGTAGAGCAATTGAATCCTTGTTGCGGTCCAGAAGCTTGCCCTCATCCGACCTCGTTGCAAATGGGGAATGGCAGAAAAACTCGACTCCATCATCGTCAAGCGAGAAGCCCCGAACGGTTTCGCCTGCATTTGTAATAAGGTGTGCTCGGCTAGCGGGAGTGATCCCTTGGTCCGTAAGCCAGTCGTCGAGCATTCCGGGCGAAGAAAAAATTCGAATACCCGAACCACGCTTCAAGCGAAACTTGGCCTCCGCCTGAATCACGCGGGCATCATCTTCGTTCTTCGTTTCGAGAATGGCAGCCGCTGGCACCCACATCATGGGCATTTTGACTCGTTGACCGCCTTGGTACTTGGACGCGTGTTGGAAATCCCTTCAATGGACCAGGCAGTGATCGAGTCGTCGTAAGCGTAGACACGCTTGCTGGCCCTAAGATGTTCGCTCGATTGCAGGAACCGGATGTCGAGCCATACGACCTGGTTGTCTTCGATGAAGCACACAAGCTCTCCGTGAATCGAAGTACCGACCTACGTGTCCGAAAGACGGGCCGATATGAGTTAGCTGAATCACTCGCTGGCGTCCGAGGACTTGATCCAGCTTGGCAGCTAAATTGGTCTCCGCACCACCTGCTGTTGCTGACCGCGACGCCTCACCAAGGCAAGCCTTATCCTTACTATGGTCTTTGGCGGTTACTCGAGCCGGATGTGCTTTCTACGCCCGAGGCGTTCGAAAACTATCCTGTCGAGCGTCGCCAGTCCCACTTCATCCGACGCACCAAGGAGGAAATGGTGCTGTTGTCCGGAGAGCCGCTCTATCCCAAGCGCATTTCCGATACGCTTGGATTCCGCCTCAGCCAAGGGCCCGTCAGTGAACAGGTTCTTTACAACGAAACGACCGACTACATGAGGCACGTTTACAATCGTGCCAAGCTGCTCAATCGATCGGCGGCTCGATTGGCAATGAGCGTTATGCAGCGTCGCCTTGCAAGCTCGACATACGCACTAACCCGATCATTCGAGCGACGCATTGAAAACCTAGACGAGTTGATCCAGCGAGTTCAGGACAATAATTTGACTGGCGAAGAGATCAATCTTCTGCAGCGTCGCCTTGCTTCGGATCAAGAAGACGTCTTTGACACTAAAACAGCTGATGAAGAACGGACGATTGGTGACCGTGAAGAAAGCGAAGTGGCCGAAGGAAAGCTCCTTTCAGGTGTAATCGCGACATCGCTGACGGATCTATACGTGGAACGAGAGCAGGTTGCGGGGCTGCTTCAGCTAGCACGCCGTGTTCAAGCCGATGGTAGCGAATCGAAGTTCGAAAAACTTCAAGAGATCCTTAATAGCCCTAAGTTCGCTGGCGAAAAGCTCATCGTCTTCACTGAGCATCGCGATACGCTCGAATACTTAGTTGGTCGCTTAGGCGGATTGGGCCATACAGGACGTATTGCGCAAATTCATGGCGGAATGGACTACAAGGCCAGGCACGAAGCAGTTGAGCGCTTTCGCCGCGATCATACCCAAGCGGACGGAGCCCGATTCATGATTTGCACGGATGCGGCGGCCGAAGGCATCAACCTCCAGTTTTGCTGGATCATGATTAACTTTGACGTCCCTTGGAACCCAGCGCGTCTCGAACAACGTATGGGACGAATTCACCGCTACGGACAGAAGCACGACCCAGTCCACATCATTAACTTGGTTTCGCCCGACACTCGCGAAGGCAAGGTGATCGAAACGCTGCTTGCGAAACTTGAGATCATCCGCGATTCGCTCGGGAGCGAGAAGGTCTTCGATTCGATTGGCCGTTTGTTCGAAGGTGTATCGCTGAGTTCCTATATGGAACAAGCGGTGGTCGATGGAGCAGACCAGGCAATAAGCGAGCTTGCTGGCAAGCTGACTACCGAACAAGTTCAAGCACTCGCGGCCCAAGAACGAATGCTTTACGGCGATGGTGGCGATGTAAAGAAGCAATTGCCCCGTCTGCGCTCCGACTTGATGCAGGAGGCTTATCGCAGATTGTTACCAGGCTATGTTCGCCAATACCTTGAAAGCGCTGGACCGGCAGCTGGAATTGGGCTGGAAGGCGACATGCAAAAGTGTTTCTCATTTACCCCTCTTTATTCCAGCGCGATAGACCCAATCCTTCCCACGCTGGAGCTGTACGGCGCACGTCAACGGCAGTGCCTGTCCGTCGTTCGCCCTCAGGAGCGCGGGGCGGCAGTGTGGGTGCATCCCGGCGAGCCTGTCTTTGAAGCGTTTCGCGGCTTGGTCGCCGATCGGCTTGGACAAGATGCCCTAAACGGCGCTGTGTTTGTCGATCCTACAGCCAGCAAACCTTATCTGTTCCATGTAGCGTTGGCGACCGTTGATCGCGCTGCCGACAAAGACTTTCCAGATTTGGCCACGCCGGAACGATTGGAGTGTCGATTGATTGGCATTCGCCAATATGAAGGCGCTGAGACTGAACTATGTCCAGTTGAGCACTTAATGCTTCTCGGTCCAGGTAGAGGACTACCGGCAACCGCCCAGCGTTTGGCTGCAGAAGCAAGCAAGATGTGCGAACTGGCTGAAGCCTATCTAACCGAACGCGTTTCCCGCGACATTGCTATGGGGCGTCGCAATCAGATGCTTGCTACTTTAGCAGAGCGAGAGCAATTTATTCGGCGTGGATTCAGCTTTCAAGAAAGCGAGTTGGCAGCAGCTCGCAACAGGCTGTCCGAGAAAGCGCGAGCTGGAAATCCTGGTGCACTCAAGGCACTCACTGATATAAGAAATCAACAAAAATCGCTGTCTGGGCGATGACAACTAGCGATCGACACAATCCATCGAGAGCCAGAGTTGATTAGACCAGGCAAGGTGGTCTTCGTCGCTCATGCCCTGATTGTCCCCTCGTCCGATCCAGATGACTTGGCCAGACACGACGCCGACGTCGAACGCGTGGCCATGGATGTAGCCAGAGCTCACGAAGAAGCTCAAGGCGCGGAGGTAAAGGATGTGTCTACACCCGAACTCGCTCGAGCGGCAGGCTTATCAGACAATCCTGGCTTCGACCTGTTAGCGATCTACCCATCTACCGATCCACGAGGTCGACGAGCTATTGAAGTGAAAGGTCGCGCAAGTACGGGCGATGTTGAAGTCTCGTCAAACGAATGGGCTCGAGCCGCTAATCTTCGCGATCAGTATTGGCTCTACGTAGTGTACGACTGCGCGACGCCATCGCCTAACAGCCCGTTGAAGATATCGCGATTTCGGGTGACCTGCTCAGTTTTTGAAATGGGCATTCCGAACTTGTAAAGCGGTTCCTAATTCTTCGATCGGCGCGGTAATGTGCGCCTCGATCGATTGGGAAGGCTTCATAAAGCATTTGCACAGCCGTAAAAAAGGAAAAAACAGCCCGCATCACCCCCTGCAGGCTTCTCGAAGTGCCGACTCCAAAGAGCATGCGCATGACTACCCCCAGATTGTAAGCCGCTGTCATTAGAAAGTATCGCTTCTGGATCTTCACGGTTCCTCGCAACCGACACCGGCGACCTCCGCCCGTCTCTAGCAAATGGGCAAACGTCCTTTCCACTTTCTCACTTCGCGACCGTTGAAGCTTGCGGCCCTTGTTCCCTTTGGCTCTTCGTCTATTTGCAAGAACCGCTTGGCGTTGCTGGCAAGTGTACTTACTCCACTTACGTCCCCCAGGAAGTTTGGGCTCTGGGATATAGGTTCGGTAGTTGGTGTGCTCAGCCAATTCAGACAAGGTTTCTGTTGAATGGTAGCCCTTGTCGGCTGCTACCTCTTGAATCTCGGTATCGCTTCCAGCCTCGTTCAAGTGGATTTGAGCCTTGTGAAGACTATCTTCCAACGACTGAGAATCGGGGTTGTCAGCAGAGGTCACTTCCGCCCCCAAGATCATTCCCGATTTCATATCGACGACATGTTCGGCCTTGTAGGCAAGATGGGTTGTTCCATCTTTCATCCTTGCGATTTTGGCACTCGGATCCGTGCTGCTCACCCAATCTTCATTAGAAACTTTCTTCCCCTTACGATTCTTATCGAAGCGACGAATCTCTTCATCCGAAGGCTCTTCATTCTCCTTCACGAGGCCCTCAGCTCGCATCAGGCCGATCACATAGGAACGCCAGTCTTCGCCGGTATCCCTTCGAACGATGCTCTTCATAGCAGCATCGGCTTCGAGAGTTGTTGAGTCTACGGCTACCGTCTTCCCTCCGAGAAGCTTCTTTTCGCTAGCGAGTTTTAAAACCCATTCGAAAACAGATTCGTGTACCGTATCGGGTAAGCGTTCACGGATCACAGTCAGCGAGGAGTGGTCCGGCGAGTGATCGGTCAATTTAAGGCCAAGGAACTGTCGAATCGACAGGCTATCTGCACATCGCCATGCAATACCGCGTTGAGACTGAATCCCTTCGAAGTAGCCTACCAAGAGCATTCGAAAGTAAACTCCGGGTGGAATACCGGGACGGCCGCGGGCTTGGCTGTAATAGGGATTGCAGAGCTTCTCGATCCAGGAATCGAATCCTGCCTCATCGAGAAGTCGATTTAATTTCGTATAAAAAACATGCCCGACTGAGCGGGGAAGATCTTCCGCTGTAATAAAGAGATCTTGCTGCTGAACCGATTTGCGTCGACCAAGGGCCATCGTGCTCTCCTCCATGGCATCTGCGATGATCGATATAACGTAGCGCGAATCCAGACTTTTTCAACGGGCTGCTAAGCTTGCCCGAGTTCAAGATCCATTCGGGAACCTACTAGCGAGTGCCAAGGGAAGTGTGTTGATCAAGAGAGCAGAAGTCCTCCGGGCAGAACGGTTAGGAGGGAAGGAATGAAGATTCATTTCTTAAACGTTGGCCACGGTGACTGCACCATCATCGAGCATGATAGTGGTCGCATTACGATGATCGATATCAACAACGGTGATGATATTGATGAAACTTCGGCAAAGGAAATTGCTGCAGAGACCGCGTCACTCTACGACGACATGTACTTGGCGGTGGCCGAGGCTGCCGGTATCAAGAGAAAAGGCATATTAAAGACAGCCGGTTACGAAGTTCAACTGACCAATCCGCTGGAGTACTTCAAGCAACATTTTCCTAGCCGTGAGATTTTCCGATACATCCAATCGCATCCAGATCTAGACCACATGCGCGGGCTCAACGCATTGTGGAGCGAGGGCATTAAGATCCGCAACGTCTGGGATACTTGGCACTCCAAAGTCCCAGACTTCAAAACAGACAACGATCGAATCGACTGGGGTCGCTACCAACGATTGCGCAACGGCGAATGGCGCAGTCCAGGCGACGCGACGGTGTTGCGGTACTATCGCGGCACCAAAAGACCATACTTCAACCAAAACGCCGATTTGACAGATGGTGGAGACGGTATTTATGTTCTCGCACCTACCGCAGAGACAAACACAACGGCTAACACATCAAAAAATCACAATAACCTCAGCTATGTTCTCTATCTGGTGGCAAATGGCACGCGGATCATACTTGGCGGCGACGCCGAGGCTGACGTCTGGAAGTCTATTCATGACTACTATGGCAGCAATTTGAAGTGCGACATTTTGAAGGCCAGTCACCATGGTCGCGACTCGGGTTACTATCAACCTGCGGTCGCCGCGATGAAACCTGAGTACACGATCGTCTCTGTGGGCAAGAAACCACCTACGGATGCATCTAACAAGTACCGAGCGTATAGCAACAACGTTTGGTCAACTCGATGGAAAGGGGACATCGTAGTGAACATCCCTGCATACAGCCAACCAACCATTGACTCGGAGTACGATCGATGAAAGCAGACAAGAATTTTGATTTCTATGAGTTTGCTGGAATCGTTATGCCTGGTGCGATCTTGATCTTTGGCTTGGCGCAGGCTGAGACTCTGATTGCGCAAACCGTGCCGTTGAAGGACATGTCACTCGGCAGCTTGGGGGTGTTCTTGATCTTGTCTTATGCCGCGGGGCATTTAGTGCAAACCCTCGGAGGTTTCCTGGAAACGGCTTGGTGGTATCGACTCAGTACATGAGAAGAATGTGCGGCATGGTCATATTTCGACACTTCACCTCTGGCCCGCGCGCCGGCCGCTGGCTGCTTGTCGCGCGGCGCTGATTGCGACGCTTCTGCCTGACCCTGGAACGGCGGAGGGACGACGTGAGCTGTGCGAGAAGATCGCAGGCAAGGTCGTCAAGAAGATTGAACGAAAGAAAATGCCCAATGGTCAAATCGTCGAGCGAGTGAAGAAGGAAACCGAAGGCGGCATTTTGCACTGGGGACGTGAAACAGAAAACGCGGAAACGCTGCAGTGGTTTCGTGACGAGATTCGAAAGGCTTATGGAGGGCGAGCTCCCAAGGTACTCGATCCATTCGCTGGTGGTGGAGCAATCCCACTGGAAGCGATGCGACTTGGTTGCGAGGCGACCGCGGTGGATATCAACCCAGTGGCTTGGCTTATCCTGAAATGCACTCTTGAGTATCCGCAAAAATTGGCCGGGCAAACGCGGCCACTGCCCGAATTTATCTTGCGCAATGATGAGTTCATGACGGACTTTTTCAAAAAGGCCAAAGGTTACTCCAAGACGGAGGTTCGGGCGGCAATGACGAAGTTGCACGAGCGATTGAAGAAGCGAAAAAAGTGGAATGATAACAGCCAACCGCAACAGACCTTTGGATTCGTAAACGAAGGTGCTGAGGATGAAGGCGAATTGCAAGCAGATCCTGCTTGGCATGTTCGCGCTTGGGGGCAGTGGGTGCTTCAGCAAACGCGTCGCGACCTAGCGAAATACTACCCGACATACGCAGATTTTGAGCCGTTGAAGAAGAATAGTGTCGCTTACGAGTATCAACCAACAAAGTTGCTCAAACTAAAGGAAGACGGCACGCCAGATATAGAAGTTCTTAATGATGAGTTTTCTGATGATTATCTTGCAATTGAAGGTAATCCTCGATGGGTTGTTAAGCCAACTGTCGCTTTTCTTTGGGCCAGAACTGTTGCTTGCAAGAATTGCCGCGTCGTATTTCCCTTGATCAAAACGCTTTGGCTGGCGAAATCCGAGACTAAGCGCATCAAGCTCGAACTAACGGTTGACAAAGCAACAAGAGTTGTTGGCTTCAACATTATTCAAAACGAACCGGCAAAGGGAGGCAACGCAGCACAAAAGAGAGAACATGACAAACGTGTTGGTGAGGGAACGGTGACAAAGTCCGGCGGTAAATGTCCAGCATGTGGCGTTTTCATGACCAAGGCCGACATACAAATTGAGGGAATGAATGACCGTATTGGCCAAACTCTCACCGCTGTAGTAGTCGATGGTGGAAATGGGAAAGAGTACAGAAAGCCGACAGATATCGACCTATCTGCCTCATCATCAATTGAGTGCGAGATAGACAATATTTTTGCAAACATTCCATTTGGCATGCTCCATGAGCCTGTGATTTTGGATGCCAAGGGAAATACCTGGTGCTCTCTTTATGGAATCAATGAGTTTCACAAACTTTATAATTCGAGGCAGATGGCTGCACTTGGCAAATTGGTGCTGTCCACCCGAGAGATTTCTATTGAAGGCAGAAAGTATAGTTACGACGCTGAATGGACCGAGGGACTAGTTGGATTACTCACGCTGGCGGTCGGTCGCCTCGCAGATTTCTCCAGCCGGTGCGTTACGTGGACCTCCGGCGGAGAGTTCTTAGGGCATACGTTTGTCCGATGGGCTTTACCATTTATATGGGACTACTGTGAAGGCAATCCGCTGGGTGGAACTAGCGGTAACTATCGGGGCGCCGTGGAATGGATCTGTCGTGCGACCGAGCATACATGCAATGCCACGCTTCAAGCAGTACCACCTTCTGTTTTGCGTGGTTCCGCCATAAACCCACCTGGGACGGGGCTTTATGACGTAATCATAACTGATCCACCATACTACGATGCGATTGGATATTCGGTGCTCATGGATTTCTTCTATACTTGGCACCGAAGAGCGCTGCATGGAATTATCAAGGACGGCAGCTACGATTCAGATCAGCCTTTAGCTCCAAAATGGAACAGTGAAACGAATGATGGTGAACTGGTTGACGATGCGAGTCGATTCGGCGGGAACAAGAAGGTCTCAAAAGACGCTTATGAAAACGGTATGGCAAAAGCTTTTGTTGCATGCGGGCAAGCGTTGAATAGCAATGGACGCTTAGTGTTGGTATTTGCACATAAGCATCCTGATGCATGGGAAACACTCGTTTCGGCTGTGATTCGTGCCGGTTTCGTTGTTGATGGCAGTTGGCCCATACAAACTGAGCGAGTTGCTCGTACTCGGTCACAATCAGCAGCCGCATTGTCTTCATCAGTCTGGCTCGTGTGCAAGAAACGTCCTGTAACAGCTAAGCCTGGTTGGGACAACAAAGTACTCGAGGAAATGCGTACCAAAATTGCGACTCAGCTTCGTGACTTTTGGGATGCAGGAATTCGCGGTCCCGACTTTGTGTGGGCCGCAACTGGGCCAGCGATGGAGGCGTATAGCAAGCACCCTGTTGTTCGTAAAGCTTTGGTCGATGGCGAAATCATGACGGTAGGCGAGTTTCTGACTCATGTCCGCCGGATGGTCGTCGATTACGTAGTTGGCCAAGTGCTAACTGGAGCAAGGGAGAAGGAAACGGTTGCCGCGGATCGACTTGATGAAGTAACAGCCTACTATCTTCTCCACCGCTACGATTTCCGTATGGACGAAGCTCCTATAGGCGCCTGCATCCTCTACGCGACTGCTTGCGGACTGACAGATACTGAGTTGGAACGGACCTGGGATATTCTAGTTCGAGGCCGCGCTACCTCCAGCGGCGATGAGGACGTCGAAAGCAATCCTGACGATGACGATCCCGATTCCGAACCGTCGGGAAGCGGAAGCAAGGTGAAGTTGAAAGCATGGGATCGCCGGACACATCGCAGTATGGGAATCGAAGCGCCCGAGGGTCGCCCGGTACCACTAATCGATCGCATCCATCGGGTTATGCATCTATGGAAGAGTGGCGACGTTCAAAAGGTTGATGAGTTTCTCGATGAACATGGATTGCGTCGAAATGAGTTGTTCAAACGTGTAGTGCAATCGTTGATCGAGCTATCCGCGAATGGTGAGCGTTCGCTGCTGGAGAGCATTAGTAACCACATCGGAGCTAAGGGCGCAATCGCCGATCGCGGCCCCCTCCTCGCCTTTGAGTTCGAAGAGGATGAGTGAGATGGATAATGGATCTTGCTCCTGTTAACTCGCAAGCATTGAATCATACAAATCAAACGAAATAAGCGAAGAGAAAGAGATTAAAAGCAATGGCAAAGCAACCTTGGAAAGCCTGGCACGAAGTAGTCAAGATCAGAAAGGACTTAGAGACGGGTGACTTACCGCTGCACTTATTCGCGGCGGACTTGTACGAAGTGATGATGCAGAATGGGAAACGTCCCATTTACGAGAATGCCGACGATTTTTTTGCACTCACCTACCCTACGCATAATCTGCGTGGACTCGTGCGCGATGTCGTGCTGCGGCTTGCGGGCAAGAACGACAAAGCCGTTCGGCAGCTTGAATTGAACTATGGCGGAGGTAAGACGCATACGTTGATCACGATGCGGCACTTGGTTCATGATCCCGCCAAATTACCCGAAGTGCCAGCAGTTGCAGAATTTGTGGGACACATTGGACAAGACCCGCCCAAGACTCGCGTGGCCGCACTTTGCTTCGACAAAGTCGACGTAGAAACCGGCTGCGATGTTCGTGCTCCAAATGGCTCAGTACGGCGACTGCGAGAGCCGTGGAGCCTGCTTGCTTACCAAATCGCAGGGGAAGATGGATTGAAACTTCTGCACGCTGACAAAAAGGCTGAGGAGCGCAATACGCCACCGGCAGAGAATGTCCTCTCCGACTTACTCTCCCTTCCGCTCAAGGATGGCATGGGAACGCTAATTCTGCTTGACGAAGTTTTGCTCTACGCCAAAGTTCGCGTGCATGCCGAACCAGGGTGGCTGGATGTCCTAACGTCATTCTTCCAGTACCTTACTCAGGCGGCAGCCAAAGTTGAGCGTTGTTGCATCGTGGCTTCACTGTTGTCGAGCGAGCCCAAAGATCAAGCCGACACACTTGGCAAAAATATCGTTTCGGCTTTGAACGATATCTTCCAGCGGCAACGTGAAGAGGCCGTGCAACCAGTTGAAAAGGACGATGTGGCTGAGGTGCTTCGGCGACGCCTATTTGATCCTAATCCTCGATCAAGCGAAGCTTGGTTGAGTTCGTTTGAGATTTTCGTAAAAAAACCTGAAACCTCCCGGTGTTTTTGCGGTTTAACGAAGTAACAACAAATCGATTAAGCCACACACACGGAGGGTTTCAGGTGAAGTCAAGTTTCGCAAAACGTATCGGTGCACGCAAGAAGCAAATCCTGAAAAGGCTCGCAGTAGCAAGGGAGAATCGCTTCTCTCGTGGTATCTCGAATCCGAATCCCGTTCTCGCTACCAACTCTGTCAAATACGAACTTGCTGATCGCACCCATGCCATCAGCTACGCTGGTGTCTCCGCCATGCTCAAGCTCGCCGGGCATGTCGGATTGACCGATGCCATCAATCATCGTGTCCAACTCTTAAAGTCACATGCTCCTTATCATGAATCCGACCACGTCCTCGCGATGGTTATGAATGTTCTATGCAACGGAACGAGGCTGGAGCATTTGGAGCGTCTTCGAAACGATTCGACATTCCTCGATGCGATCGGTGCCGATTCGATTCCTGATCCAACCACGGCAGGCGATTTCTGCCGTCGATTCCATCAATCCGACATCGACTCCCTGATGCAAGCTATTAACGAAGCCAGGATCAACGTATGGAGACAACAGGATGATGCGTTCTTTGACCAAGCCCTTATCGATGTCGATGGCGTTATCGTGGCAACTACAGCCGAGTGCAAAGAAGGAATGGATATCTCGTACAAGGGGAGTTGGGGATACCACCCTTTGCTGGTCAGCTTAGCCAACACCAAAGAAGTACTTGCGATTGTGAATCGCAGCGGTTCGGTTCACAGCGCTCACAACGCGGCAGCCTACTTAGATAAGGCGATCTGCACTTGTATCGCTGGAGGCTTCCGGCGCATTCGAATGCGAGGGGACTGCAAGTTCTCGCAGACGGAGTATCTCGACGGATGGGACGCCCTGGGAGTACGCTTCCAGTTCGGTTATGAGGCGCGAGCGAATCTGAAGGAAATCGCAGACAACTTGGATGCGTCGGCATGGAAGAAACTCACCCGCGCCTTGCCAAAAAACAAGACCAATGAAACTCGTACCAAACCCACCAATGTCAAACGCCAAATCATTCGGGAACGCAATTACGTCCATCTGGAGTTACTACATGAGGAAGTGGCCGAGTTCGAATACCAACCCAACGCCTGCGAGAAAACGTATCGAATGGTGGTTGTTCGGAAGAACGTCTCCAAAGAGCAGGGCGATGTTCGGCTCATCGACGAGATCCGCTACTTCTTTTACATCAGCAACGACATGCCCTCGGTATCGAGCGAGGACATTGTTTTTGGCTGCAATGACCGATGCGACCAAGAAAATTTGATAGCACAACTCTCCGGTGGAGTTCGATCGCTGTGCGCTCCGGTGGACAATTTGGAAAGCAACTGGGCGTATATGGTGATAACGAGTATTGCGTGGAACCTAAAATCCTGGTCTGCACTACTGACCCCCGTGGTGACTGGTCAAGAGCAAGAACATCAAGCAGAAAAGAAACGGCTCCTAACAATGGAATTTAAAACGTTTCTGTCCGTGTTCATTCATGTGCCATGCCAAATTCTACGACATGCCAGGAAAACGATTCATCGGCTCCTGAACTGGACGGACTACACATCAGCATTCTTCCGATTGTGTGCTGTGCTCAATCTGTAGCATCGAATCGCTAGCACGGAAACGAGCTAGCAAGAAGAGCTTGGGGCATCGTAAGTCCAAAGCGAACCGTAACCGCAACGCCTAACCCAGATAAAATAAAACAATGGAGAGCAAGCAATTGAAAAAAAGCGACCAGCACTGCTGGCTCGGTGACCGCTGCGCAGCGAAAATCAAGCTAAGACGAACAAGCGTTCGCTTGTTTGAGGCCTAATTCAATTCAGCATAAAGGGACCTGGCCAACGCACATTATCGCAGCGCTCAAGGGTATCAGTGCT
The DNA here is from genome assembly GCF_001610875.1 of Pirellula sp. SH-Sr6A. Classification (NCBI taxonomy): domain Bacteria; kingdom Pseudomonadati; phylum Planctomycetota; class Planctomycetia; order Pirellulales; family Pirellulaceae; genus Pirellula; species Pirellula sp. SH-Sr6A. The sequence goes on from NZ_CP011272.1 coordinate 6,015,795, forward strand.
TTAGACGAACAGACTGCCAAGAAAGGCTCCGTTGCTGAAGAGCGTTACCAGAAGAGCTACCCGTTTCATCCTGAGTTAACCGAGGTGTTTTACTCCAAATGGTCATCTGGGATCGAACGATTCCAGAAAACGCGTGGCGTGTTGCGGACTTTCGCGCTGGCTCTGCGTGAGGCAGTGAAATGGGATGAAAGCCCGCTTGTTGGGCCCGCAGTCTTTTTGAGCGCACCCAAAACGCAGGGCCTGTCGGAAGCTGCTCGTGAGCTGGTTTCTATTGCGGATACGATCGTGTCAGATGGAGCAGCCACGCGATGGACTGGCATTCTGGAAACCGAGCTAGAGTGCGCGAGACAAGTCGAGCAAGAATCTGTTGGGCTAAAGTTGCGCGAGATTGAGCAAGCAGCGATGGCAACATTTCTGCATTCCCAGCCGACTGGGCGCAGTGCAAAGACCCGAGATTTGATGTTGCTAGTTGGTCCCTGTCGACCTGACAAAATCGAATACGAGAAGGGGCTAATGCGTTGGGCACGGAAGAGCTATTGGCTCGACGACCAGAACTTGCCCACTAAAGAAGGCGAGCTTCCATCCGATTGGAAATTAGGTAACAGACCTAACCTGAATCAAATGCAATCGGCGGCAGCGGCAACGATTGACGATGCGATTGTGAAGGCTCGACTGGAGGAGGACATACGAAATCTAAAGGCTCTAACTGCGGGCGCTAGTGCCGCCGGTGTGAAAGTTCATACCTTGCCGACCAAGCCCAAAGATATCGAGGACGACGGACTATTCCACTATGCCGTGATGCCCCCAAGTGCCGCGTCGGAATCGGGTAAGCCCAGTAGTGAAGCGAAGCGTTTTCTCGATGAGACGACTGGCTCCAACAAACCGCGTGTTCATCGAAACGCAGTGATTCTACTCACACCATCTCGCGATGGACTGACCGCGGCAGAAGCCCGCGTCCGAGATGCGATGGCGTGGCAATTGGTCCGCGATGAACTAACGCCGACTACTGATGAAGAGAAGCAACAGAAAGGCGCCATCGACGTCGCCCGCATGCAGACGCTCAAGATCAATATCGATAAGGCTCGTGAAAAAGTTCCTGATGCGATTCGCCAAGCTTACTGCATCGTGGTCACCGTCTCAGAAAAGGATGAGCCGCATGCCTTTAAGTTATCCATAAGCGATCAAAACCACTTTGAGACCATCAAGAGTGATCCGCGATCGCGCGTACGTGATACGGCAATCACCGCGGATGCATTGTTGCCGGATGGCCCGTACAACCTATGGCAAGATGGAGACAAGAGCCGAAGGGTAAAGGACTTGGCTGGCGCATTTGCACAACTCCCACATCTTCCGAAGATGCTAAAGTCCTCGGCTATCGTTGAAACGCTTGTCGAAGGTTGTTTGCAGGGTTCATTCGTCCTGAAAGTTACGCGGCCAGATCGCTCGTTTCGCACTTGGTGGCGAGATCGACCGGACGAAGCCGCTCTTGCTGACCCATCGCTCGAGCTCGTTTTGCCCGAGCATGCCGAGCTAGCAGACGTACTAGCGAAATTACTTTCGTCGGGTTCACTTCCAGGGCTATGGGCCGGCGAAGAAATCACAGCTCAGAGCCTTCTCGACTACTTCAACGGCAAACACACTGTTGAGGTTGATCGTGGCAGCTACAAGGAGTCGGTCAACGTTCCTAAAGCAAGTCAAGAAGCAATTGAGCTTGCAATTCGGAATGCTGTTGCTGCAGGTCACGTATGGTTGCTTTCCGGGCCCTCAAGTCTGTGGGCCGAGGAAGTACCACAGGGAATCCTGACGCCTGCAGCAAAGTTACGAGTACCTCCCGATAACATAGCCCCTGCGGCTCTATTGCCGGCAACCTTACCAAATGCATGGAAGAATGATTCGACGAATGCAGCGGCAATCGCCACAGCTTTGTCGCATCAGAGCGGACTGACTTTGCCATGGAAAAATGTCGCTTCAGCGATCAGCGCAGCGCTCACAGGTCGATTTCTCTCGTTGTCCGACGATTCAGGCGACTGGCCGTGTGACTTTGCAATGGCATCAAAAGCCAAGTTCACGATTGTCAAAAGCGCCGGTGGTAGTGCTACCGGTGGCGATCCCGCCGGTGGTGGCTACCAAGGACCATCGGGCCTCGGTTTAGGAAGCGTGAGTGAACAACATGGTGTCAGAGCTGTTTCGCAACTTGAAGCGTTTGAGTTGCAAGAGCTCGGTGAAGCCGTCGCCACATTGCTGGAGATCAAGAACAAATGTGATGCTCCACTGACCTTCAGTATCCAAATCGACTTCGGCGATGCTCAGCACAAGCCAGCGCCTGAGATCGTGACGGAGATGAACGAGTGCCTTGGAAATATCAAGGATGGGTTAGAGTTGACTTGATGCCAAAATTGGCGGGGCGTCTTGAACATGAGAAAAAGGGGCAATCGATCGATATGCCCCTGCGTGGCCGTTACAGGCTACTCACCGAGACTTTTTACGTCCCCGACTGCGCAGCTTGGTTTCAATTTCTTTGCAAATTGAATAGGCTCGAGCTACCGGGATCACACCACCAGGCAGTAGCAATGCTCCGTATCGAATGCTGAATTCAACGTCTTGGACAGATACCTTGCAGGCTTTGTCGCCGTGGGCAACCACAATCGCTTCCCTTGCTTGTTGGCCAATCTTCGCTTGAGCGCGTTTGGGAATATCCAGGACATGGAAGATGTAAACAGCATCGCCAGGTTTAAGTGATCGCAACGACGACTCCTGCTCTTGCTCAAAAGCCGCCTCCAGTTGCTGCTTCGCCTCTTCAAACTCGCGTTGGAGAGATAATTGACGTGCGACAATGTCCTCGATCCTCTGCTCCAGACTGATCACGCTTGATTCACCGTTCTTCATTTTTAGTTTCCCCTTTTTAAGAAAAACAGCCCTCGGCAATTCCGAGGGCTGAGTCCAAATGGTCACAACGACACTCAAAACTACGAATGACGCAAAGTATCAACTTGCGCGCGAAGCAATTCGACCTGACGCATAGCGATGCCAAAATAGGTGTCCTTGGCTTGATAGCGATTAGCCAACGCCGCCACGTATGCTTCGATTTCGTTGGCGACGTTGTGATTTCCTGCGACCTCGCAGATCGTCTCGAAGGCGCTTAAAATCGTGCGTACAAGCGCCTCATTCTTTTCCAAAGCTTCAGCGGTTGCGTCCATTCCATTACCCAAGCGGCGCTTATCATCGAAGTCGTCGCGAGCTTGGTACGAGATCCTCCCGGCGTCGATACTGGTTTTGAGCGGGCCGGCAGCAACCGTGAGCTTCCCGTTGCTAAACGCGATTCCGTTCCACTGACTATTCAACCATACCGAGTAATCAGCGGCCGATTCGGCAGACTCACGGCGTAGGTTCTCGTAGAAGTTCGAGCCTCGCATGGCAACAAAGCCCATCGCTAAGCCCAGGGCCAGGGCCAACTCGGCTTCGGCAGCCTCACGCTTTGGACGAAGCGAGGGCATCTTGGCGACAATGTCTGACGTGAAGGTGAACAGTGGGTGACCACCATCCTGAATCCATTCGTCGTAAGCGACGCACGCATCCATGATCTCGGGCAAATAGTGTGGCCGCGCCCCGTGTACCCGGCGCAATACATAGATGCGGTGCAAGTCCGCTGTCGTCGTCACGTTCAGTTTATTGCGGTACCGCGAATTGGTTTCGGTGGCCTTGGCAATCGCTGTGACGGCAGCGACTACCACCTCGCGGTTCGCTTCGGTGCCCAACGCTGGAACGCCGATAATTAGCGTACCATCGAAGTCGACGTCCAAAAGTTCGCTGTCCGCTTGCCACGCTGGTGAGCAAGCCTGAATGCCGGCTTGAAGCATCGCAAATGCTTTGGCTTGGACACTCGCATCACTCGATTGCAGTTGTTCGCCAAGTATGTCGAGGACCGAGACCTCGCCAATAGCTTCAGCGAAATCGTTGTAGACCAGCGATTCCACAGTGGAGTACGCCGATTCGTCCTTGGACAATGCGACAATGGCCTCGGCGATGGAGCAACCCAGCTCTTTCGCCATCGTTTCCAATAACGCAGACGATTCTGGTCCGAATTGATCACACAACTTGCGATCGAGTTCCCCCGATGAGACGTCCACTTCGACCTTGGAGCTGGTGTGAACGCTTCCACTGCGATGGTGGTTGTCCACATCATTCTTCAGCGTTTTCAAGCGAGCCTCAGCGCCAGAAACAGCACGGTGAAGTTTCGCTGCCAACTGTTCAAGTTGAAGTGCCATTCTCTCCAACACGGTTAGTGCCGAGCGGCATAGCAGGCTGTCCAAGGCGGCCGCGAATGCGGAGCGAAGCGATTCAATGGCCCGATTTTGAAGTTTCGCGGTTCGTCCAAACCAGCGTCGAGGAAATCGGCCAAGAGGTTTCAATGCCTCGACGGCTACGAGGTCGTAAGATTGTGCCTGCGTGTGACGGGCCTTAGATTGTGACTCAAGTCCCTTTACAATCGGGCTGATGCGATCGAGAACGCCTCGGACAAACTTCTCGGCCTTCTTTACACCATGGTCGCGAACGATACTCGCGACACGGTGTTCGGCGTCCTTCATCAACTTATCGGCGGACGCAGTCACCATATCTTCAAGACGATTCTCAACTGTCCTGAGGTGGACATCACGAAACTGCTTGCGAACCAGCTCAAACTTCGCGGGGAACAACGAGTTCTTGTGATACACCGTTCGCTGAGCAGTTGCGACTTGGAACAGTCCATTAGTGTAAACAGACTGGTTGGCCGTTGCTCCGCGTTTCAAGCCGCTTACCAATTCCGAGGCGTCGCTCCCGATTTGGTTAGCGTTCAACCAGTTGTCAACTTCATCCTTTGCAGAGCTACCGGCACCCATAATCCGTTGATCATAAAGTCCGTGCAGCGTCAAAGCCGTACACACTTTGTTGATTCGGTTGAAGTCGATTCCCACCGCGCTTGCACCAATGGTGCTGTAGGAGCGTGGCTTCCCTGTCTTGGGATCGACGGACAATTCGCGAATTGTTGCCAAATTGTCGTCATCGACATTCAATCGATCACCCAGTTCCGTAGCACAATCAGCCACGATGTGGAGGGCCAGCATGTCCAATACTGCATCAGGTGATTGCAAATCAGAACCATCTGCAAGTCGGCGTCCAATCAAGAATGTCTGATTGACCATTCCGGCATCAGCGCTGTATGAGCGCGATTCACTGGGCCCTAGCTTGATCCCGTTTACGAGTCCGAATCCGCTGTTAAAGGCGTCGAACTCTGTCAAGCACGCAGAACCATTACCGTAAACACGACGATGCTGCTCTTGGCTTCCACAAGCCACGTTTTCGAAAACGCTCGGCAGGAGCAGATACGCGCAGATGTCTACATTCAAGTTGTGCGTCAAGCTTCTCAGCAGTGCGATCTGCTCCAAAAACAGGCTTCCGCCTGAGCCGCCACAAACAGAGGAGATAACGACTACCTTCGTTCGCTGTCGCAGGCGAATAGGGTTCTCGCGTTCGCGCATCGCGATCAGGCTGCGGAAAACGTGCGTTACCTCGGCTAACGCTCCTCGAAGCCGATCTCCAATCAAGCTTGAGTTCGTCAGTCCACTCAGCAGACCCAACTGCCTCACTTGGCCCGCTTGATCGATTCCGGTATTGAGCACCCGCTCCAAAAAGCTGCGATGCTCTGGGTTGGCCAATCCCAATCGCTTCGCCAAGTAGGCGTGACGGGCTGGATCGTCCAATACCGTTGGAATTCGATCCATAGAAACATGGCAGAACTCTTGATCGTCAAAGCTAGGCAAGCCACCCGAGCCTTTGATGGCGCTGGGGTCTGTGTCGAACACTCGCATGATCACGTGGGATTCGAGTCCTCGGCGATCGAGTTGATGCTTTACTCTTCGTACCGCCTCGCCGCCAGCGCCGCCCAAACCGATTAACACTGTTGGTTGAAGGTCAATGATCTTCAATGCTTCACGAAGCTCGCGGCGGGCGGTAGTACGAGCAGACGACGTCGTTGAATTTACACTGCGCATAATCATGGCTAAGTTTCCTTTGGAAAATGTGAATCCGAACCGGTGAAGTAATTCTTCACGTTGGCGACCGATTTGCCGCAATTGTGCGGTCGCATCGTTCGCGAGTCGCAAACCACCGTATTGGCAGTCTGGGTCTCTCAATCACTTAACTCACAATTCCAACATTGATACTTGCGGTAGCCAAACGGCTACCGCAAGCCAAAACGTAGGTGAATGCTATTGGACGTAGTTCACCACATAGCTCCCAACCGTCTCGTCTACTCCCGCCTTTAGGATTCCAGTGAACTCATTGCCTTTTTCATCAATGGTCAGGACAAAGCGAATGCCTTCATCATCGACCATCGATCGAAGTACGGCTTTGCTTCCATCCGACAAGGAGATTTCAGCTTGATCCTTCGATCCATCCAAAGGAACAGATTCAAATTGCGTGCCAATCTCCGATTTTGGCTTGTAGGAAAAGATCCCACTGAGCTTTGCTGCTTCATCCATTAGCATACTGTCCTGTCGCTTGCGGAAGGCCAAGACCACACCAGCTAACAAACCGATTCCCAGCGGCGTCGCCCAGATGCTATGCCAAACCCACATGGGAATGGGCTTCGCTACTTCGATGTCCAAAGTACTTGTGCTAACACCGAACTCTTCCGGTCCAACGCTGGTAAATTTGGCGGTGAACTTTCCGGGACGATATGTGTGAGCTGCGCCATCACAACCATTGAGTTCAAGTGATGGGCTACCGTCCCCGAAGTCTACAATCGTTCTGTAGATCGTTCCCTCGGAGTGATTCGTAAAGCGAACCGTCAATTCGCCGCGTCCACTAGCCGAATCGGCGGAAACAATGGTCTTTGGAGGCTGCGTTCGGGAGGCTATGTTGATCTCCTGCTCGCATTCGCTGCTGCCGCTTGGGCCGTAAGCCATTGCCCGAATAACCAACTTGCCTGCCGCCTTGCAAGTAAAATTGATTGTTCGTGACGATCCTGATTTCGTGTAATCACAAGATTGCTCCGATTGTGATCCGTTGAACCACCATTCAACTCGGTCAATCTTTCCAGTTGAGGTATCCGTGAATGTGACGGTATCGCCAACGAACGGCTGGGCAGTTCCGATGGTGAATGACGCTTTGGGTAACGCGTACGGAAGGACAACCAACTTCTTGGCAACCCTTGATACACCACCAGGCCCTTCCGCCACCAATTCCACAGCGTGTTCTCCAACCGATAATCCCTTCAGTTGCAGATCACGATCCGTCGACGCTACCAGCCCATCGACAATCCACTTTTGAGAGTCGATCAAACCGATTGCTCGGTTGATAATTTGGATCTCGCTGTCGGCGATCACAGATTCAGGGGCAAAGAAGTCAACTTGAGGTGCAGCAGGTTTGGCCACAGTCAACTTGGCAGCGACCTTGGATTTCTGTCCGAATCTGTCAGCGACCTCAAGGAAACAGTCAAAGCTGCCTGGATTGTTGAACAAGAAGGCCGGATTCCGTTCGTTGGAAGTGTGACCTGCTGACGTGCTCCATGACCAGGACTCCGCACGCATCGATTCATCGATCGCTTGAACCGTCTCACCGGCCGTAATTTGCGAATTTGATAGTCTAAACTTGGCTTGGGGGGCTATTGGCAACTTGACTGCAAACTTTCGCGACGAACGCGAAACCTGTCCATGCTCATCCCGAAGCTCTAACTCCAGCGTGTGGCTGCCAATACTATTTGGCGTAACTCGTGGATTCCTTTCATTCGAAACCACTGCGCCGTTTAGAGTCAGACTTCGAGTAACCGTTCCCGAAAAAACGGATTCGTCGATGACCTGGAGATACTCCCCAAGGAATACGGTCTCATTCAAGAGCTCAAATGAGGCTTGCAATTTTGGCAATTCGATAACCGCTGGTTTAGCGATTACGAGCCGTTGCGTGGAAACAGCGACCTGCTTGTTTTGCGTAGTAACGGTATGGCGGACTACGAACTCGCCCTCCGCTGCGTACACGTGGGATTGATCTGTGTTGATCGTACCATCACCCCAATCGGTCTCTCGCTTTACGATATCCAAGCCTTGGCTTTCGTCATGAAGCCGCACTACTTCACCGGCTAACGGCGTTGCTGGTGCCAACCGGAATGCCGATTCCAGCGGAATTAGATTCTGTTGCGTAGAAATCGCCTTGGTGACCGTCACGTTTCCCGCCTCAAGCTTTTCGAGCACTTCAGACTTCAGTTCAAAGCCAATAGTCACGAGATTGAATCGAACTTGGTTCTTCAATAAATTTGAGTACTTAGCAAGTATGGCCTGCGGATCGCGCTTGATACCGTCTTTCGACAGGTGTTCTGTATCGGTTCCGTCCGTATAGAACAAAATTCTGATAGTGCCGCCAGGATGCGAGGAAAGCCAATCGCTCGCTTGCTCCAGAGCCAATTCCATGGACGCCCAAAGGTGCGTCATGCCTCCAACGGGGCGGAGTGATTGAAAGTACTGCTTCGCCGTATCGCGTTCGGCTTGAGTGCGTACGTGCAAGCTAGGTCCATTGCGGTACGCTGTATCGAAACTTGCAAGATCCATTTCGGTACCTTCAGGCAGCTTCGTGACGAATTCACCCAACTGTCGCTGCACTTCCACCATGGCCGGTTCCTTCCAGTTAATCGCCAGCGGACTAACAGGCTTCTCGAACATTGAGGGCGAGGTATCAATGACCACCAAGTAACTCGTTGAGTACTTTCCCTCTTGGGCGAGCGTTGTTGCAACTGCAAACGCAGGGAAAAGGACAAGAATCAACAACGATTGCGAATACCGAATCATTCCAAACATTTTATTCATCGTGACACCTGTGATGGGGTTATTTTGAAAATACAATCGAGCGTCCACGCGATGTGAACGCTTCGCTGAATACCAATCTTCTTGGATCATTGCTGAGCAATTGATCCAGCCGATTCGCTACTTACTTGTTCGCTCTGAGTTGGGATTGCGCGGAGTAGTTCTTGGATCTGCTCAACACGCAGCGTTCCGGTCCAAAACAGATAGACAAAAATCGCCGTGGCTAACACCAACAGCGTTATCCCAACCCACTGGCTGCGCGCAATCTTGAGCATCACACCCGCCGCAGACGCAATGGCCCCCAGTAGCACCGCGATTGCTAAGTAACTGTTGGTGGGTACGTGGATTGGTAGCAATGAATCGTCAACAGCGATTTCTACCGCTCGGTTGCTCGTTGACTTTTGTACCGTGTCTGCTGGGACCACCTTTACTCCGACATTGCCGGGTAGTAGCCAGTTCAATGAACCGACTTCAAAGCGACTATTGGGAGGAATCTCGCCAATGTGTTCCTTGCTCATCTTCAATGACGCAACAGGAATGCCCTGCCGAATCGAAACAGACTCCACTTCACCAACTTGAATCTGCTCGAGCATTACGGGCGAGCCGGGATTTAACGAACCAACATCGGACCCGCTAACTGTGATACTGGTGGTACCAAATTTGTGACTACCGGATGGCCAGAAAACCACACCGGCAGTTGCCATCAAAAGGATTCCGACCGTCACCGCTACAGGAACAAACCACTGACCAAAGTCACTAGACTCTTGGCCAGCCTCGCCATCGTCAGGCGTTGCACCAAGTACATCGTCCGAGAACAAATCATTGCCGTTTGTCATGGCAAAACCTCCAAACTCTTTGAGAGACGCGATTTGAAGGACCCGAGAGATCAACGATCTTCGGTGCTTACGAAAGCGAGTTGCGCGGAGGTGAACAGATACCTCCTGACTTCCTTCAATTTGGTGCCACAATCGCGGGTTTCCATTTAGCGGTTCCCATTGCGAATAACTGCGGCAGCATCACTGCGTCGTGAGTTTGGACAACCGAGCTCCAAGATGATCCGGCGTCATGAATGGCCTAGAGCAAGCATCGTGCCAAACAAAAGGGGCCGAGGTTATTTTCCAGGCTGAGAAATTTGTCGGACGTGGCGCAATGCAGCGGACAAGAGAGCAAGTTGCCGACACCGATACTTTAAGTAACACGCCTGATACCGGACGTATCACGTAGAGATTTCTCAGGAGACCTTTTCAAGACATAGCTCGTAGAGGTATCAAACCTCCCGCCAGGGCACGAAGTTTGCTAAGATAGTCTTTCCTGTAATTTCCAAGCGGATTCGTCGCATTTACACTGTTGTCATAGTTGAACTGAACGTATGCAGATTCTTGTTAATGGGATTATTTCGGGAACTGCGATAGCCATTTTGGCGTTGGCTTTTCAGTGCATCTACCTCCCAACCCGCGTGTTCTTCATCGGCATGGCAGGCGTTTACGCGATGACGCCGTTTGTCGCTTGGTCCGTGCTGAAAGCAGGTGGTGGATGGTGGCTTGCAATCCCGGCGGCAACGCTCACTGCGGTCATGCTGTGCCTGCTTTGTGAGTGGTTGATCCATTTGCCGATGGAAAAGAAGAAAGCCTCTAGTGCCGCACATTTGATCGCCTCGCTTGGTGCCTCCATTGTACTGGTGCAAATCACGGCGATGATTTGGGGAAATGATACCAAGTCATTGCGAATCGGGGTGGACTCCGTCGTCCACTTTGGCAACGTGATCGTCACTGGTGCCCAATGGGGCACCCTCGGTGCCGGTGCCGCACTGATCGCTGCCTTCTGGGCTTTGCTGATGAAGTCCGACCTAGGGCTACGACTAAGGGCGCTAGCCGACAACCCGATTCAGTTCGCCCTATTTGGGTACAACATTCATCTATATCGTACTTTTTCCTTCGTTGTCGGCGGGCTTCTCGCAGCTGCAGTCTCACTGGTCACCGCATACGATGTCGGCTTTGATCCACATACCGGCCTGCATGCCGTTTTGCTGGCGGTCGTCGCCGTTATCATCGGTGGTCGCGGTTCGTTCGTCGGGCCTGTCCTGGGTGGGCTATTGCTCGGTCTAGTTCGCGCACAAGTTGTTTGGCACTGGTCAGCTCGGTGGCAAGAAGCAGTAACGTTCGCATTGCTGGCTGCCGTGCTATTGCTGCTGCCCCACGGACTGTTGGGACGAAAGGCCCGCTTGGAGGCAAATGAATGAACTACCTTATCCACCTGCTGATCTACTTCGATATCTATCTGATCGTCGCACTCAGCCTGAACCTGATCGTCGGCTACACCGGCATGTTAACTCTCGCCCACGCCGCGTTCTACGCAATCGGTGGTTACGCTTACGCCCTTTTGTCCATCAATCTTGGCTGGGGATTCATTCCCGCAGCGGCGGTGGGAGCATTCATCGCGGCCGTCCTCAGCCTGATTGTGTCGCTTCCATCGTGGCGGCTACGCGGCGATTTTTTCGTGTTAGCGACGTTAGCTGTGCAAGCGCTCGTCTACGGCACGCTTTACAACTGGACCAGCAGCGACGCACCACTCGGATCACTAAGAAACTTGACCAATGGACCGTTTGGCATCACGGGCATTCCACGGCCATCGCTGCTTGGCTGGCAAATCTCTAATCAAATCAGCTACGGAATCTTCGCCACTATGGTCGCCGGTTTTGTGGCGTTGATCGTTTGGCGATTGACCGCTTCTCCGTGGGGCCGGTTGTTGAAAGCCGTCCGAGATGACGAGCTAGCCGCCCAAGGCCTAGGCAAAAATACTCGGCTTGTGAAGCTGCAAGTCGTCGCCATCGCCAGCGGGTTGGTTGCCATTGCCGGAGCCCTGTACGCCGGCCACGTCCGCTACCTGGACCCGTCATCTGCGAGCTTGGACGAATCCATCTTAATGCTCAGCATGGTAATCGTCGGTGGACTTGGCAATTTTCGAGGACCGTTTGTCGGGGCCGCCTTGTTGATACTCTTGCCGGAAGCCCTACGCTTCATCGCGTTGCCTGATGCCATCGCCGCCAACATGCGATTGCTTATTTACGGCGTTTTGCTGGTCGTAATGATGCAGTTCCGCCCTCAAGGCATCGCGGGCGACTACCGAATGGAATAATCGAGACCTGACACTTCCAGTACCATTTTTGATACCTGAGGTTGCGGAAACGAAGAAGGTGCAACTCGACCGATTCTTGAAGCCGTAATCGCCATGCTTCGTTTCCCCAGCAAAAGCTGAACACTTGCAAGTAAAGCTACCGATTTCGCCGGAGGTCGCTCGATTGGCGCACAAAATGCTTCTTCTGAAATAGGCTTTCAACTTGTCATTCCCTCCCGGTATATCCACCAGAGCCAAAAGTTAATCTTGAGCGCCACCGTTTCAAATCTCGCACCCTCACAATCAGCTGTCGTTCTGCGCGCCTCGGGGTTGCGAAAATCGTTTGGTGGTCAGACTGTGCTCGATGGTGTTGACGTCGAACTGCGACGTGGCGAAGTCGTTCTGCTCGAAGGCGAAAACGGTTCCGGCAAGACCACACTGTTAAACATTCTCACTGGCAACCTCGAAGCCGACTCGGGAACCATCCGCTATTCCGCCAACTCCCACGCCACGGATTTTCACTTTCCCCGTTCATGGCTTCAAAACTTCAACCTCTTCAACCGCTTCTCGCCTGACACCATTGCCCGACAAGGCTTCGGACGCACATGGCAAGACGTCCGCTTGTTCGATTCTCTCTCGCTGCGCGACAACATTGCCGTCGGACAACAGGACCAACGCGGCGAAAACCCACTTTTCGCTTTGTTTGGATTTGGCAATAGATTCATGGCCGGCAATTCGCTGGTCGCCGGTGACATCATTGAGGATGAACCAAAAAAACGAAAGCTAGCGCCCAGTTGCTCACGGGATAGTGCCAATCCGAGAACCACGGAGCCCTCGGGGAATTCGGATCACTCGAAATCAACTTACGCACCGAACGGATCTCGTCCTGGAATTACCAGCTCGCCCGACAAAATGCTTGCCCAACTTGGCTTGGAAGGTCGTGAGCATTCATCGGGCGACATGATTTCACTTGGCCAATCCAAGCGAGTGGCCATCGCCCGCGCCATTGCCGCTGGAGCCAAGGTATTATTTCTTGACGAGCCACTGGCCGGACTTGATCGCAATGGCATCGACGAAGTCCTCGGCATGCTGTCGAAGCTGGTCGCCGAACACGAACTTACCATAGTCATCATTGAACACGTCTTCAATCAAACCCATCTCCATGATCTAGTTACCACCCGCTGGCAGCTAGCCAATGGAAAGATCGCCATTAGCGAACCAAAACAGTCCAGCCAAATAACCCGCGATTCAAAAACTGCAGAGCAATCCAATTGGTTCCAGCTCCTCTCCAATGTTGCCGAAGAAATAATTACTGAACGGCTCCCGCGGGGTGCTAAGCTAACCCGCTTCCGCATCGACAAACGTTACGTCCCGAAGCCAGCCCTTGAGATCAAAAAACTCGTCATACGCCGTGGCAAACGCACCGTTATCGGTCTCGACGAAGTAGGCCGAGAAACCGGCTTCAATCTACGTATCAACGACGGTGAAATCGCAATTCTCGAAGCCCCCAACGGCTGGGGGAAAAGCAGTCTAGTCCAAGTAGTTCTAGGTCTTACTCAAGCCGATTCCGGTTGCGTCAATCAACGACGAATGCCAGTTAGTTTTCAGCCAAGATTCCTTAAGCAACTACATCGAATAGATTGCAATACGTTTGGCGTTCTTTCCGACCCAAGCTTATTCTCTACTTTCAGAGTAAATGAAAACTACCGTGTAGCGAATTTAATTCCACGTGGCTCGCTTGCTTCGAATAAGCGAGTTTGTGATTTAAGCGGTGGGCAACGTAAGATGCTCGCTCTTGATATAGCTATACATTTTGAACCAACACCGCATGTATTAATACTTGACGAACCGTTTAATGCACTCGACGAATCAACTTCGATTGAAATAATGCATAGAATTTTACAATTCACTAACTCAATGGCGACATTCATCATGGTGCCAACCTCATATATCGGCATGGAAGAAAATGACAGTTAAAAGCTCGATAGTACGTCTTCGTCGCCTTCGTTCCAGCGGAGCAACACGGACTCTACTCGCGAAAGCTAAGCCTCAATCCACGAACATGGTTTGGCCGGTAGTTGTCGTTGAGGGAAGTAACGTGAAGCAAGAGGTGCCTAGTATGCCAGGACAGCACTTGCTTTCACCAGACCGACTTGTTGAAGAGATTAGGAGCCTTGCTGTCCCGATTGGAGGGATTCTGCTATTCGGAAAAATTGATAATAAGCGAAAAACGGAAGACGCACGATATTCGTGGGACTCGTCTGGATTACTACAAAAATCTATTGCGATCGTCAAGAAAACATTTCCAGATCTGATGGTAATGTCAGATGTTGGCCTCAGTGGCTATACATCGCACGGAAACAGTGGAATTCTTAACGCGAAGTCAAAACAGATTGATAACGATGAAACGCTCAGTGCGCTTTCACGAATTGCACTTTCTCATGCAGATGCGGGGGCTGATTGTGTTGCACCAAGTTGCATGATGGATGGGCAGGTCGACCAAATCCGAAGAACTTTAGAAGAAAATAGGTTTGTAGAGACGCTCGTCATGGGCTACTCGGCAAAATTCTCTTCTAACTTGTACGACACCTTTCCTGTTTGGATGTCTGGTGCTAGCGAAGAGACTGCAGGCTCATTTCGCAACTCTTGCCCACTAATGGAATCTTATTGCCTTCCGTATGACTCAAAAGAACTCGCTTGTCGCGAAGCGCTCCAAGACGAATTGGAGGGTGCAGATATTCTGATGGTCAAACCGGCAATACACTATCTCGATATAATCAGCGAGATACGTCAAAGGACGCAATTGCCTCTTGCCGCGTACAACGTTAGTGGAGAGTACTCCATGATTCATGCAACAGCGGAACGAGGGTGGGGGGATTTGTATAGGCTCGCTAGGGAATCGCTTGTTGCCATCAACCGAGCTGGTGCTGATATCACCATTACATACTGGGCAAATCAGTTTTCACACATTTTTCCTTGATTGGAGTCAAGCATGCAACGAAAACATATTCTTTGGATAATAACAAGTGCAGTCGTGGTAGTCAGCCTAATCGTACTTTCACGACAAAACGAACGTGCTCCAAAACAGGAGGATATGAAGACCATAGTAGCCCTACTGCCATTGACGGGACCGGCTGCAAGCACAGGGGAAGGAATAAAGAAAGGCATCGAGCTAAAGGCGAAGGAAATTAGGGCGACCGGCGGTAAGTTGCAAATTGAGTATCTTGACTCGGCTGCCAATCCTAAAACGGCTGTCTCTCTATTCCAAAAGGCTACCGATTTTTCACAAGCTGACGCCACTATAATCGCAATGAGTGGTGTTACTAACGCGATTATGCCACTTCTAGACGGTAGCCGCCTCGTTGTAGCAACTTGCGTAGCTGATAGCTCGCTTTCTAAACCGGAAGCTGGACTCTACCGCGTGTTTCTTTCGGCCGACGAAATGAGCTGGAAAGCCGCTGATACATTACTCAATGAAAAAGCCGCTAACGCGATCGTCGTAACCGTAAATGACGATTATGGTCGATCATGCGAAATTGCATTCCGAGATCGATTCGCAAAGGAGCAAGGTCTTAATGTCCAATCTGAGACCTTTGAGGTTACTCAAAAAGACTATCGCGATGTGTGGAAGAAGCTTTTGGCATCGAAACCAGATTCAATTTTTGTTGCGGGGTATGGGCCAGGCTACTTCACGGTTCTCAACCAGCTGCTTGAGACTGATTTTCAAGGGATGCTCGTTACGGATTGGAGTCTAACAGACCCAGGTTACTTAAGTGCTACAAACGGAATGCGAGATGGTGTAAGAGTAGTTGGCGTTAGACCCAGTAGAAAGTTTTTAACGGATTATGACGCCATGTACGGAGCTGATGGTTCGTTTGTTCTTTCTGGCTATGCCTACTCAGCAATGGACTTAGTTTGGAAGTCTTTAAACACCCGCGACGAACCGGATGCAGTAAAGGCGTTTGCTGATCTTGGTTCGACGTCCACCGCAATGGGCACCCTCGAATTTAATCGCCAAGGCGGGGTGAATGCGAATTATGACATCTTTCAGATTAAAGATGGAGCACTCGAGCTGAATCCCGAAATGGAACATAAGTAATGGAGGTCGTAAACGCATCCAGCTATGAGCGTTCTCTTGACCTGCGAGCTGCACGCGGTGTCTCGCTGATTAATTTGATAGAGAAATTTCGCAAGTGCGAACTTTCTGACCGCAATTCTATCATTGACCTCGCATGCGGCGCTCCGAAGAATTTCGTCTCTTTTTGGGAAAGGCTACTAGTTCGATCAAACTCTGGACTTTTTAAACAAGCGAAAACAATTCTTGGAGTTGATCTTGCCCCGTGTTCTAATAATGCACTGCCGACTCCATTTGAATACATCTCGGCGGATCTTACATCATTAGCACCCGTTTCTGATCGTTCGAAAAGCTTCGACATCGCAACGTGCTTCTATGGATTCCATTGGCTGGTTGGGGGCCCAGATGAACATGTCAAACTCCACAAAGCGCAAGTGATTCTGAATCATGCTGACCACCTTCTCACCGAAAATGGCATCATGGCGATCCAGCATCTATTTACTTCCAACAATATGCCTGAAGTTACGCTGATAGCTCTGGAGGCATTGAAAGCAACCTTCCCTGACTTCGGAACGATGACTCACGCCGAATATGTTAGAAAGCGCGCACTGCACTGGACGATACCAGAATGCACTGAAGATATCCTGAGACTAACGACTGATATTGCCGCATCTTCCGGCTCTACATTTACAACCGCGATTGTCATGCCAAGCGTTTCATGGCATTGGTTTCCAGCAGAAGATATCTGGCCATTATGGTCTTCGGTCAATTCTCACATATTTATGCGTGGTTTCACTCTCGCCCAGCAAACAGACTTGGAAAGAACCTTTCGATCCATATGCGTCAAGCCAAGGCTAGACGAATTGGGCATATCCTCAACTACTCATGACGGAAAGCTTTGGGCAATGTTAAAAATGACAGTTGCCCAGCAAATAATACATAGAAGTTCTAGTCGCTCTTTAAGTCCGGCGGTCATGCAAAATGTCAAAATCGGCTTGCACAGCAAAGTTCGCAATCGACTGAGAGAAAAGTTACCAGCATTTGAGGGCAATCGCATTTGGTTTCAGCGTGAAGGTGTGGTCAACGGTACAAACTCTGATAATCAAATTCACAATGACGTTTACTATGTTGCCGAACCCTTGCTTGAATGTATACCGAAGGAGTTGGGTGAAGTATTTTCACTAAACATCCGTGTTGGCAAAGTTGAGTTGGGCGACTCTGGCGCCAAGATGATAAACGTTACCCCCAAGCCTGACCATGTGCATGCTTTGGAGATGGACAGGAGCAAACTGTCCAGACTTCTCGGGACAGAGAATATGACGCTTTCAGAAGCGGTTTTTTCGAATCAAGACCATCCAGACGACTTTGTGCTATTCGTCGGGAAAGATTGGGGCAATTACTTTGAGTGGTACGATCTAGCCTCCGATCAGCCATCTGAAACTCTTGGATTGACGTCGGCGCTTTGGCTTGAGTCTGTATCGACGCCACCTGTGCTTGGTCCACTTCCGCCCATCGTCCTCAGTTCAGTAGGAAATAGCGCAGTTTCAATACGTGACAAGCCGATCTCTGTCTTTCTGAGGTTTGTTTTGGAGCAATTCAGCGGGAAGAGATTTGCGCTATTGGTTAGCACAACACGTTCTTATGATGTTGCCTCACTATCGCTCGATGCAGCTAGCCTGACTGTTAT
This sequence comes from Pirellula sp. SH-Sr6A, assembly GCF_001610875.1. Taxonomy (NCBI): domain Bacteria; kingdom Pseudomonadati; phylum Planctomycetota; class Planctomycetia; order Pirellulales; family Pirellulaceae; genus Pirellula; species Pirellula sp. SH-Sr6A. Next base: position 6,033,502 of record NZ_CP011272.1, read on the forward strand.
TGCAACCGCACGGACGTCAACGGATCGCAACCTGTTAACTGCGGAGTTCCCGACGGTGCGAGACTGCGACGCACTTTGGAGTTCTTTGAACCTATTCACAACGCTCTCGAATCGACAGTCAGCAAGCAGGCGGCGTGCGTTAGACATCTTCCGGGCAGAAAGTCACGAAAGAAATCAGCTTCTTGAATTCGCATTCGACAAACTTCTTGGGACACGATTTCGGGATATTCTTACCAGAGTCAAAATTGAGCTCATAGGTGATGATTGCGAAGCTAGGAAGCAAGACATCGAACTTGTCGAAAATGGGCTGCTCATTCTCTTTCCCGAAGCAGTAACAGCCATACAGTGGTTAGCCTTTACGTGGAGTTCATCGAAAGAACGAAAAGACGACTTCCTTTTTGCAGAGAACCACAGTATTAACTTCAAGCACTTTCTTGTAAAGCTCGTAGAGTGTGCTGCAAAAGTCGCAGCAGTAGCTGACGTAAAAAACCTCGCGATTTCCTCATTTGACGACGTTAGGTATGTTCGCCATGAATGGACTCAGCGGCTAAGCATTCGAGCTTCGCAAGTTCAGATCGCTTGCCATGGTGGCGTTGATAGAATCGTTGTACCCAAGTTAGCCAAAGTCGCAAGCGAGTCGTCATTGAACCAAACGTGGCTGGTTCGAGCTGTTGTCGCGTCATTGACGAATGCAATGAAGCATGCTCCGAGTGGAGTCATACATTTAAACGCAATACTGTGCGGCGGTTCGCTTGTAATTGAGGTGAAAAACTCCTCCTCTGAGGGGCATCCAGATAAGGAGTACGGAACCGAATCTGTTTTGCAGTTGTGCGCGAGTTCAATTTCTCCACCTGGTACGGCCTATTTCGGTCCAGGAAAGCAATCACAAAACGGAACGGATCTCGATCACTGGACAGCGTCTTTAGAACTGCCGCTAGTTTTGAAGCAACCAAACCCTTGGTTGATTTTTGAGGGAGACACGTCCCGATGAACTGTCGTACTTGGTATGTCTTTGAAGACGATATTGCGAAGATGCGCGCATACGTGTCTGCCTTTGCAGATCATTTAGCGGAAGTTCCGGACGACGTTCTTGTGTTGGCTGTTTTTGACCAACGAGAGTATAACCGTCTGCTTAATGAAGCGCCAGAGAGGGCCAATGTCAAGCTCGTGACCAGCAGAGATGACTTTTTCAGGATACGCAACGAAATAGTGAATTCAAGCGGACCAGCAATCATATTGCTTGATATCTTGCTTAAACATGTAGGCACTGTAATTCAAGACAACAGCAACTTCGTCGATGATTTCCTGATCAAAGTCAGCCAACGTGAATCCGATTGCTTGGTCTGTCTGATTTCAAGCGAGCATGATGGAGAGGATTTGCTCAGACAGCATCCGTCGCTTTACTCTCAGGTAATCCACCTGGAGGCTGTTACTGGAAATGAGCAGGCAATGCTTTCGAGATCCAAAAGGGCATTGAAAAGTGCAAATATTGAGTGGGATCGTTTCGAAGCAAATGCATGTGCAAAGATTCTTTCTGCGATAATGAATGCACAAGCAATTGGCCAGAACCCAGGACACCCAAATGATTTTTCTACCGATGTACCAAATGACTTTCCGTTCCGCGATAGTTTTCTTGATGACGGGTTTCCGACAAGATCGTTCAAATCGCTATTCTATTTCGCAAGCTGCGAAGGATACGACTGTTCAACTCAAGTAATTGCAAGGATCTTAGCTTCATGCGGAGTAAAGGCCAACTGCGACTTTCAAACCTCAACGAAGGGTAGGTTTCGCTTTCATGTCCCGGGGGGGGCGCGTTTTCTGTTTAGACTGACGTATCTGATAACGCAGTTTAAAGACGTGACGCCTCAAAATCCAGTTATCAAAATATCGTTGTCTGACGATCCTTCACTCGCTGTTCAACTCCACTTTCATAATCCGATAGATCGACTTATGAATTCGTTTATCGCTGAGAATAAGGATACCGGTACTTGTGGCGTGATTCGTCGATTTGCTTCCTCGCCTTTTAGCACACATTGCGGTGTTGACCAAAATATCTCGGGATTCATTGCGCAGACTGAACGACAGTTGTCCTGCCGGATTCCTTCTCTACCAGCAGATACATGCACTTTCGAAGTTCTTTTTAATAAGAGATCAATCACGTTCTCGTGCCAAAATAGTACTCGTCCTGTGAGTTTAAAATGAAGTGTGTGTTTTTTGCAGATCACGCGGATGAGTCCCCAAGCTTGGTGCGACCTGTTGCTGGGATTGAGGGGCTCTCGTCGAAGTGCTTACCTACTGGAACAGTTGAGGCTACTGATCTCTGCGATGCGGACTTTGCGATAATTCATGCTGACGAAGACGAAATGAGAAGAATGCAATCCGCGTGGGTGAAGAGTGGACGAAGGAATCTAATAGTACTCCGTGTTTCTCGCGGCGGCGAAGATGAATTGAGATTGCGACCTCATGATGAGTGGCGTGCAGAGGCTGGAATTGATGGGCAAATCTTCTCAGTTGTGTTGAATGCGAGAAACCAGTATTCGATAGGAAATGGGTTTCTTACATGCTTTTGCTCAATGTCCGTAGATCAGGCAAAAAGCATAGTTATGAATCGTTTGGTTGGAGTCGATCCACAACTGGCTTCAGTGTTTAGCTCACCTTCTCGTTACAACCTGTTAGCAAACCTTCACCTGTTCTGCGTGGGGTATTCACTTACAGAAATGGACCCAGTCGAAATTGAGAATTTGATATCAAGCAGTTCTAGAAGGCGTTTTTTTTCATCTGACATCTGCCGTGATTACTTCCACGATAAAAAGAGTTGGCAGACTGTGTTTGATCAGAGCATGTTAAAGCACCTTCTCTCCGACCCAGCGGTTCGCGAGAAAAGGACGTTATCGGCTTTTTTGTCACTATTGCTTGAGCCATCTGCCTGCAAAAGCTGGCTGAATGACGTTTCTGTAAAAGAAGTGATGGACGAGATTGAGGCATTGAATCGCGTATGACTACATGGCGAGAATGCCGTTCTTCGTTTTGCCATCAATGGCTGACGAACAACTACTTGAATCAGTTGCGGTACTGGGTTTCCGAAATGGAAGCTACGGACGACGATGGAGACGTTGACTTCGAGGAGAAATTTGTCAACAAGACCCTTAAGCAATGGGAACACCGGTCGATCGAGGCGGCGTGGATCGTTGATAACGCCGTCGAGAATATAAGCCCCAAGCATCTGTTCGAACAAATGCCGCTCTGCCAGATACCCGCCGAGGTTCGCGAACCGGTAGCTGATGCTTGCCATCAATTATGGCTGCAACGGACTGCGAAAGTTCGACTTCGAGCGGAAAAGGCAAAACGGCAAGTTGATCTGACTTATCGGCGATTGATCAAGTGTTTGTCGCACTGTTCAGTTCCACTTACGGCGGCATCAACGCGTCGCTGTACGCCTTTGGCGATCAAATTCGAAGCTGCCTGCAATGAATTAAAAGAAGCACTAGAGATTTTGCCAAAATGTGCGCACTGGTGATGCAACCTGACTAAATGAAAACAAGATTATGACAAACTTACGAACTACCGAGTCGGATTATCTGCCGCGAATTCTGATCATTGATGATCAATATGGCAGATCCTTGAAGGATGGCACTCAGAACGATCTTCGGCACACGTGGCGACGGACTCACGGATTGCTAGACGCAACGGGTGACGCAAGTGCTTCAAAGAGCAAGCCACGAGGTGAAACGGTTGCAAGAGCGTTTTTTTTCAGCGGTCAATCTCCGTCGCCGGTAGGAATTGGCGATGAAATTTCCAACGATCTGCCTGCAATCCTTCAAACCGTTCGCGAAGGCTGGGTATGCAAGCCTGAAGACCGATGGGCACTCGTACTTGTCGATATGGAGTTTGTGACAGGGATCATTACTGAAGAGAGTTCTCGAGACGAAGCCGGTGCGCCCAGCAAAAGTCCGATTGGACAAGCGGCGACGGAATATTTCGGTTTGAAGATTATTGAAGCGATCAAAACGGAATACCCAGATCTGCCTGTGGTGATCCTCTCGAGTAATAAGCAGAATCAGGACGCCATCAGCGAGCGATATGAAGGACAAGGAGTCAAAGTCTTTATCGATAAGCAGTGTACCGCAGAGGAATTGCAAAACTACATATGGGAGGAGGGACTAGTTCCGGATGAACTAGGGTTGAGTCTTGGATATTCACTACCACTCTTGAAAGCGCTTCGCATCGCAAGAAAAGTCGGTCGTACAAGGAGCCCGGTTCTGATTACGGGGCAGTCAGGCACGGGGAAGCAGCCTCTCGCGGAGTATTTGATGCAATGGAGTGCTAAGAGTACTAACGGTCCACAAATTTCATTCAATTGTGCAAAGTTGAAGACTGAGACTGGAGTTTCGCAACTATTTGGGCATGTCAAGGGAGCTTTCACCAACGCAATTTCGGACAAAAAGGGGCTGCTTGAAGCCGCGGATGGTGGCGATCTGTTTCTGGATGAATTGTCATGGTTGAACTTGGAAAATCAGTCCAGACTTTTGAAGGTCATCGAGGATGGCAGGCTCACTCGACTCGGGGAAGACGAGGACAAGGTCAAGAATGTTGACGTGCGGGTCATCTGTGGGACAAATGCCGATTTGGACTTATTGGTTCAGGAGGGCAAGTTTCTACACGATCTGTTGTTCCGACTAGACGTGGTTTCAATCGAGTTGCCGCCGTTGTCTCAGCGATTCGAAGATTTGGAGTTGATTGTCAACGGTTTGATTCGCAAGTTCGACAAGCAGGCGATTCCACGCAAAATTGGTGCAGGATTGATCCCATATCTGATGAGCTATTCGTGGCCAGGCAACATCCGCGAGTTGTCGAACATGGTCGAACGGGCATGTGTTCTTGATCAAGAAAGTCGGCATCTTTTGTCACGTGACATGCCACTTCCTGTCGCTGTGTCACCTGATGTGCCGAACGCTGGTCAGGTTAGCGGACAGCATCCTGGCGTCCATGAAGCTCTTGCACTGGACGGGGCTCTTTCAGCGTCAGTGGCAGTTCCACCCAACCCCGAAATGTCGGTTGAAGATTTCATTCAGTTTCTCGCAAACGTACGTTTGACGGCCGACTCAGATGAAGAACTGCGAGGGATGTTTGGCTCAGGCAGGAATGTGTTGGGTAGATACGAAACCGCGTCGAATACGGCGATTACCCGGCTGGTATTGCTGGCGCTGGAAAAGTGTGTTTCTGAGGGTGACGCTAGAAATCTGGAATTCAATTTCGCGAAGACGATTCAATTATTGGTTGATGCGAATGTGAAGACGACCAAGTTCAACCGTTTCGTGGAGACACATTGCCTGTCTGTGGAGGGGCCGGTTGGAGAGCAGTTCAAGAGAGCTTGGGAGAAGAAGAAGGCCTTCACCAAGCCTAGTAATGAGACGACAGCTTAGTAGTAGGCTTGGAGATTCGAAGATCTATCGTGCATAAATATATCTTGTTGTCACAATCCGAAGTGGGTGGTAGAGCATTACAAGCTTGGGCTCGACTGTTAGCACTGCCAGACTATGAAGACACGGTTGCAGATCCGATCGTCTTCGACGAACGTTCACATCGACTACTACCCGAGATTTCTGTGTATGATTACTTCATTCATCAAATCGAATCGCGGATTGAAAATCACCACGGTCGCTGCGTCACCGTCTTGGTGGACTCGGTGCGACCTAACGACTTGTCCCTGGTTAGTGACGCTGCTACTTGGGAAACACTGATCGCGATGTTGGTGGTGACTTTCCCTGAGTTTCGCTGGACATTCGCCTACGACGGTCTACCTGAGGTTCAGGACAAGAGTTGTCTCGATCGAGCAAATTTCACGGAGGGCGACAAGACCGTCGAGTGCATATTTTGTTGGCATAATCGTTACTCTATCTTTCATGTTTGGTCCGATCCACTTTTCGACGCGACCGGGCTTCGCGACTGGATTCGCTTAAAGACCAATCTTGATCTGGAGAGAATGTCAAGTGAAGCGGGCAATTTAAATGCGCCATTTCAGCTGCCTCGGCGACGTGAGTTATCAGCTGTGATAGAGGATGAGCTTGACTATGCAATGATGCACGCATACACCACCTATCGGTTTGGTTTTCGTACGGACGTAGTAAGTTCATGGATTCAAATGGAGGAGCGATTTCACATCGATCCGACAGGAAATGCTCAGACAAATTCAGGCAACACTAGACTAAAACTGCCGATCAAGAAAAGGCATAAGTATCGAGTGATACTCGAAGATATGCGATTGCAGTTCGCTGATAAATCAGCCAAGAAACATCTTTCACGCCTTGAGGAACGCGGAATTCACTGCAATCGATTGGCAGATGAAAATGACGATTCGGATTTTCGGTTCATGATTTCAACGGGACAGGAGTCTCGCTCTGACGACATATGGACGACCAACAAAGGTTTTCTCAAGAACAAGTCAAATGGCGTTGGAGGTCTTTTGTCTAAGCCGGTTGGAGGTCCGTTTGAATTATGGCGGACGGCGAAGCTTGATAAGTTGTTGCCGGACGGAGTTGCCAATGGATTCGACTCGCCACCCGCTGAAATCATGGAGGATCTTTACGACGGACATGGAGCACCTGGAAAGTTGGCTCTAGTTGCTCGAAAATTGATCGACCGCGCGAGGCATAAACTTTCGAACGGTCTGTCAGTGTCAGACAATATTCTATCTGCCGTTTTGGCGAATGACGCATGCGAATTACTTGGTGGCAAGACGCCGGCTCTATCACTTGAAGCGATTAAAATTAAGCATGCCGCAGAGGTCCGCGCGGAATGTGGTTTCGTAGGAGCGGGCTTTCATTTCGATCTTGAGGATCGTTTAAGGGAGATCAATAAGTTTGTTCATGCAACCTGCCGCTGGTACCATCCATCCGTCCGCAGCTATGCAGAGCTTGATGCTCGAGCGACCATATGCAACGAACTTGTGAAAATCTACTCTGATGCAGGCCAGTCAGAAGAACAGGATGCATGTCTTGCCCATTTTCGTTGGAATAACAGGCGACTTGAACTGTTACAGTCGATGGCTCAGTGGAGCTTGATAGGTATCGCATTAAACAGTGTTTTGTTTTATGCAGAAGTGCTTTTGGTCAGCCTGAATCGAATTTTGTTCGCGTTCGGGCTATGGATTATCGTTTTTTGTGGAATTACCTTGGTGGTGAACTCGCTATATGCGACCGAGCAATTAGGTTTGCGGGAATTCCCAGTCTTATTAGCAACCCAACTGAACTGGATGATTGGTGGATCAGCAAACGGAATTAGCTCGCTCGGTAAATCATCTAGCGATCAAGAATTGATGCTTGCATTAGTTTCGATCGGAGCCAATGTAGTAGGAGTCTTTCATTTCGGAATTCTAATTTCCTATTTCTACTCATTGATTTCGCGGAAGTAGTGCGAGCTACCATAACCGAAAACCTATTGATAGCAACACGATTGTATCCCTATGACAACCAACGACACCGAAGAGCTGCGTCAGGAAATTAGACGTTTGAAAGCGAATATTACGCCTTGGAAGCCTCGCGTAGCTTTGGCCATAGGCGTTGTGATTGCGGCAAGCACCTTCGTCGTTCTTTCCTATTGCGAAATTCTTAAAGTCAGGCCGAGTACGTGGCTAGACCTTGCCTACTTGGGATTGATGCTTTCATTTTGGTTTGCGACCGTTGCGATAGGAATCTGGCATACCCGTTCATTTTGATAGTACGTAAGTTAGTCAATGAACGAGATCAAATCTGCAGGTTATTCGCGGAAACAGCCAAATATCCATAACCCAGTCCAGAGAAAACAGGCGGGTTTCGTGAGGTGTTGGTTCCACTCAACTTTTCAATTCTCGGCGAACCAAGGCTGACCGCCGAGTTATAAAAACAAGCCGGCGATGGTGTAATGCACTGTCGCCGGCTTCTTTCGTGTGCGTCAGGCATGACGCGGAGCGTCATTGACTGACGCTCGCAACTGGCAAGCGAAAGTGAACCAGGAAGTAACTTGTCGGGTGCAAGTCCCGATGGAGGCCTTGATGACAGGAACTCCTAGTCGACTGCAAGGGTGTCAGGGGCAACTCTGAATCTGAAGGAAGCAGCAGGCAAACTCTCGGTTCGAGGTACACGAACCGTATACGAGGCGACGACCCGGTGGGCGAGAAGGCACGAAGATTCAAAGCCCAATGTCATTCGGACCGAGTCGGCGTATATGCGGCGAATATACGAGAGGAAAGTTACGCGTCTTACCCTGAGAGATCTACGGGGATGCTGCAAAGCTAGTTGCCTCGCAAGAGGTTACGATGTCACCGTAGAAGTCAGCAGAGGCCATAGTAGTCGGAGGCTTTAGCTGACGAAGGGCCGAACAAGTTTAACCGTTTGGTGCAAAGTATTCGTGATGTGAGGTAGACGCAGAGATGACGGCTGAGAAGCCTGAGCGGCGAACAAGAGTATGCGGCGGAACCGCTGAGGGTAATTCGTACGCGCGTCAAACACTTCCGGCATGCAATGAGAACACTGAACATTCAGTCACCGTCACGATGGAGGAGGTGCTAAGCCGCAGCAATATGTTGCAGGCGTTGAGCCGTGTTGTCGGTAATAAAGGAGCCGCAGGCGTTGATGGGGTGACCGTCGATGAACTGCCAGGCTACTGCCGAGAGCATTGGGAACGCCACCGGGAAGAACTGTTCAGCGGAACGTATCGTCCGAGCCCTGTGCGAAAGGTAGAAATACCTAAACCCGGTGGCAAAGGGATGCGCATGCTGGGCATACCGACAGTGCTAGATCGCTTGATCCAGCAAGCTTTACTGCAAGTGCTCACGAGGCTCTACGATCCAATGTTTTCGGATTCTAGCTTTGGGTTTCGCCCAGGCCGGAGTACGCATCAGGCGTTGGATCGTGCCAAGGAACACATTGCTTCAGGGCATCGCTGGGTTGTCGACATGGACTTGGAAAAGTTCTTCGATCGCGTCAATCACGACATCCTGATGAGTCGCCTTGCACGTCAGATCCAAGACAAACGCATCCTGAAACTGATCCGCTTGTATCTGCAAGCTGGCATCATGGAAGGCGGCATCGTGAGTCCACGCAGCGAGGGAACGCCGCAAGGCGGTCCCTTATCACCGCTTCTGTCCAACGTCCTGCTCGATGAGCTGGACAAGGAGCTGGAACGCCGAGGCCACAAATTCGTTCGCTACGCTGATGACTGTAACATTTACGTTCGCAGTCACCGCGCCGGTGAGCGAGTGCTTAATGGTGTCGAACGCTTCCTGAGCGAGAAACTGCGACTGACAGTGAATCGAGCCAAGAGTGCCGTGGACCGCCCCTGGAACCGCAAGTTCCTGGGCTATACGTTCACGCACCATCACCAACCGAAGTTTAAGGTGTCTCCTGAATCGGTCAAACGCTTCAAGGGTCGCCTACGCGAGGAACTCCGCAAGGCACGAGGTCGCAATGTGCGTACGGTGCTTGCTCAGTTGCAGCCGGTCCTGATCGGTTGGGTGTCGTACTACCGGAAGAGTGAAGTGAAGAAAACGTTCGAGGAACTTGATAGCTGGTTACGCAGGAAGTTACGCGCCATCTACTGGCGCCAATGGAAGCGTCCGCCCAAACGAGCCCGCGAACTGACTCGCCTTGGCATTGACCGCGTGCGAGCGTGGGTCTGTGCTGGCAATGGTCATGGCCCCTGGTGGAATGCTGGCGCTAGCCACATGAATCAGGCCCTGCCTACTCGCCACCTCACGCAACTTGGGCTGATAAGCCTCGTCCAGAAAGGCACTGAGCTGAATCGTCGTTAGACCTGAACCGCCGTATACGGAACCGTACGTACGGTGGTGTGGGAGGACGGCGGGAGTAATCCCGCCTCCTACCCGATTTATTTCCCCAGTGTTTTACAAGGCCGAACGCACTCGCCCCCTATCTCTCACGCGACGGATCGTCTCTGCAGAGAGACTCTCTACAAAAACGGTCGCCCCCCTTCTTCCGTCCCTTTAGCCCAAACCTCTCAGCACTCTCTCGCCTCTCGAACCGCGAGGTTATAAGCTACGGGTAATAGCTAGAGACTCTCCATGGCTCGGCGCAAGACGTCCCTCTCTGGCATCTTTCAATCGATTTTTGGGGCGCTCGATCCACCAATTTGCATAGATAGTCCTGAGAAGCGGTTTAGTCCGGTTCGGAGGAGTTCTAAAAGACTTCAACCCACCTCAGGAGGTTATATGAGCGAGACGGTCTCCCCTGCAGACCAGATCACACGCGTGGCTACTTTGTTGGGGCACGCGGTGTTGCGATGGAAACGTCAACAACAACAACAACAACAACTTGTGGAAGAAACCTCGGAGAATCTCTCCGACTCTTTACCCGAACGCCTTGATTCTCGTTCGGTTTCCTCGCTCTCTGTGACTGGTCCAAAACCCGGGGCAACGGGCCCCCAACAGACCAGTTCCATGACTGCAAACAAACCGATGAACCATGTGCGAGGAGAAAAGAGAGAGGATCGCGAACTTGATCGTCGAAGCCATTTGGCGACAAGCCAGCAGGCGAGCAGACGAGATAGCGGCAGCCGCCAAGTCCACGTCGCAGCAGCGACAGCGAGCGAGCAGCAACAAGGAGGTATCCGATGAGTCCTGATACGAAGAAGAAATTGATTGAGCTGTCCGAGCTTCCTATGCGACAGCTGGTTTCCAAGTACGAGACTCTCTTCGGAGAGCAATGCCGTTCGAGAAACAGGCGTTACATCTACCGCCGACTTGCTTGGAAGCTGCAGGCCGATGATGAAGGCGGACTAAGCGAGCGTACCCTTCTCCGAGCCAACGCGATTGCGGGAGAGTCCCTCTTTCGAGTTACCCCGCCTCGAGCAAAGAAACCGACCATGGAGGTGGCTCGACCCGCCAATTGGGACAAACGGCTCCCACCCCCTGGCCATGTCATCGAGCGAACCTACAAGGGGAAGACCTTGTGCATCACGGTTCTAACCGATGGCTTTGAGTACGACGGGCAGCAGTACAAGTCGCTAACAGCCGTGGCGCGTGCGATCACCGGCTCCCATTGCAACGGCTTTCTCTTTTTCAAGTTAGGACAATCCAAATGAATCGTAAAAAACCAGAACAGGATCGCCGAGTCATTCGCTGCGCGATCTACACACGCAAATCGACCGAGGAGCGATTGGATCTCGAACTCAACTCGTTCGATGCTCAGCGAGATGCGGCCGAGGCCTTCATCGAAAGCCAGAAATCCGAAGGCTGGGTCTGTTTGCCTAATCGCTATGACGACGGAGGTTTCTCAGGGAGCAACCTCGATCGACCTGCCTACAACGAGCTGATGAAGGATATCGAGGCAGGAGAGATCGACTGCTTGGTCGTCTACCAAGTTGACCGATTAAGTCGGTCTCCATCGGACCTCGCCCACATCATGAGCGTCTTCGAAGCCTGTGGGATAACCTTTGTCTCAGTCACGGAGTCCAAATGAATCGTAAAAAACCAGAAGAGGATCGGCGAATCGTTCGCTGCGCGATCTACACACGCAAATCGACCGAAGAGCGATTGGACCTTGAACTCAACTCGCTCGACGCCCAGCGCGAAGCGGCCGAGGCGTTCATTGCGAGTCAGAAATCCGAAGGCTGGGTCTGTTTGCCCAAACGCTACGACGACGGAGGTTTCTCAGGGGGTAACCTCGATCGACCTGCGTACAACGAATTGATGAAGGATGTCGAGGCAGGGAGAATCGACTGTGTCATTGTCTACAAGGCCGATCGATTAAGTCGCTCGCTATTCGACTTCGCACAGACCATGAGAGCATTCGATGCCTATGGCGTATCCTTTGTCTCGGTAACCCAGCAGTTCAATACGACCAATTCGATGGGGCGTCTCACGCTGAACATTCTCCTGTCGTTCGCACAGTTCGAACGCGAGATCATTAGCGAACGCATCAGCGACAAAATCGCTCTGCAACGACAGAGGGGCTTGTGGTGTGGAGGCCAACCCGTGTTGGGATACGACGTCGATCGATCCTCGACGAGCCCCAAGCTGGTGATCAATGCAAAGGAAGCCGAAATGGTTCGGACCATCTTCGATTTGTATTTGAAGCTGGGTTCTCTTCTTCCCGTGGTCCAAAAGCTGAGCGAGGTTGGTTGGAGCAACAAAACCTGGCTCACTCGCCAAGGGAGAATGAAGGGGGGACGTCCATTCGATAAATGCTCGTTGCACGCCCTGCTCACCAACCAAATCTACATTGGAATGATTCGACACAAAGACCAAGTATACGATGGTCAGCACGAGCCTTTGATCGATAAGGCACAGTTCCAAAGGGTGCAAGCGCAGCTGAAGGAACATGGGAAAGGGTTAGGGAACCGACTGACCAATCGTCACAATGCGCTACTCAAGGGACTTTTGTACTGTCCCAACTGTGGCTACTCGATGGTGCATTGTCCAACCAAGAAGAAGAGCAAGATTTATCGCTACTACGTTTGCCAGACATCGATCAAACGAGGGCGGGAGCTTTGCCAAACGGGTTCCATCTCCGCCCCAGCCATCGAGAACGCGGTTATCGAAGAAATCAAATGCCTTGTGACGGACGAGGGTTTGAGACGTGAAATCTTTGAACAATCGGAACGCCTGCGGCAGGCCAAGATCCAAAGGCAAGAGATCCAGCTGCGTCAATCGAAGATGCAACGCTCGCGCGACCAGGCTGAACTACAACGCATGTCCACAGAGGTGGAGTTTGGCGATCTCAATGAGGTGCGCCGGCAAGAACTGATCAACAGGATTTCCCAAACGAATGCTCGGTTGTTGGAATTGGAATCGGAGCTGGAACGCCTGATGGACAGCAGGTTCGAGAGAACCGATGTGGAAGAAGCGATCACGGACTTTGATCGTCTCTGGGGGCTGATGAAGGCCAGAGAGCGGCACGAGCTTCTCGGGTTACTGATCTCCAAAGTGGAGTACGATCGCACGGATGGAACACTCTCGATCGACTATCACCCGACAGCCATTTCCGCATTGTTAGAAAACGTGGAGGAGGTAGCCTGATGGTTCGTAAAAAGAAGAAGATCGAGATCCCCTGCACGCGCAGGGAAGAGCGCCCCGAGTGTGACGATCCAAAATTGCCTGGCCGACTGCCTCGTATCACCCGGTTGATGGCCTTAGCGATTCGCGGTGAGGAGTTGCTTCGAACGGGCAAGGTGCGGGACATGACTCAACTTGCCCGGATAGGCAAAGTCACCCAGCCTCGTATCTCGCAAATCCTCAGCTTGACGATGCTGGCCCCGGACATCCAAGAGCAGCTGCTGTTCCTTCCTCGCATCACCGAAGGCAAGCCCGAGATCTCCGAAAAGACTCTCCGCCCGATTACCCTGCTCGATGATTGGGAGGAACAACGATACCTGTTCGAGACTGTGTTCGGGACACCTAGCCGCAACGATTCTGATGCCATCTGAAATGGCTAATTCGAGCGGGTTAGCCAATTTCCATTAGCGCCGGATAATTCGAGATACTGTACGGCGAACCTTTGTGAAAAGGCAATGCGATTCCCAGCGATTGATCCCAAGCTCCCTGACGGTCAGCTCGCCAAGCAACTGAAAGCTTGGATCGTAACCCGCAAAGCAGAAGCCATTCGCGATCGAACTGTGGCTGGTGGCAAGTATCCGCACCTTTGCCGATTCGCAAATCACCTCTACGAAGCCCTCGGTAACTCGCTGCGAATCGTCGCCGTCGATCGACCAATCGAAGCCTCGATTCGTTCGCTCCAAGATCGAAGTAGCAGACATCCAGGCCAATGGTTCGCGGCCGGCGATGATGCCTGCGACAAACTCCAGCGTTCGCTGCTGGAACATCGCGAAAGGTTTATCCAAGAACATCCCGAAGTCCCCGTACATCGGATCAACTTCGCCAAGCTTACTGAAGATCCTGAGACCGTGATCAATGAACTGATCGCATTCCTGGGAATCTCACCAACTGCCGAAGAGATCGATTCAGCGATCGCACACGTGAACCCGGAATTGAGGAAGTTCGGCTAGAAGGTGTGAGGCCCGAGGCTTGAGGCCTGAGGTTATTTATCCGATCGCAATGAGCGAATTAGGCCAGCCATAACTTTGGCGGTCTCTTCGACCTTCTGTTGTAATTCGGAATACACAGTAGCTTCGAAGTAATCGAGCCGATGGGCGATTGAGATTTGATATTCAACTTCGCGAGTCGAGGCGAATGCCATATCCAGAAAACGAATGTAGTCAGCAAGTGAATTTCTTGCGCTGCCTTCGACTATGTTCGATGCGATTGAAACCGAAGCTCTGCGCAGCTGCGACGTCAGTCCAAACACTTCTTCCTTTGGAAATAACTTGGTAGCTCGATAGATCGCAATCACTAAATCATCCGCCAATTCAAATGCCCGCAGCTTTCTGTGGTCCCGCATATCTGCCTCACGAGAGAGAATAAAAATGGAAATAAAACATCATAACAATCTCACGCCTCAAGCCTCACGCCTCGGGCCTGCCCTGCAAGACATTACTTTTTGCATAAAGACCATTCATCGGCCTTGGGCCTGCCATCGACTCGTACAGTCGCTTCGAAAGGAGTTCGGCGATCCCAAGATCGTCGTCGTGGACGATGGTCTGCCCGAACATTGGTTCTCGCTTAAGTATCCCGAGACCGCCAAGCACTGCAAAGTGATTGATCTCGAGCAACACGATGTGGGCGTCGGCGTCGGGCGCAATACAGCAATCGACTCGGCAGAAACCGAGTTCATTTTCTTGCTCGATGATGATCAGATTGTAACGCCCGATCTACACCTCGATCGAGTCTACCAGAGGTTCATGGAGTACGACCTCAACATCCTGGCTGTGCGACAGGGAGATGGCGGCCGGCCAATGCTCTTTAGCCCCCTGATGAATGGCACACGGATTTGGATGCATCGAGGCGAACGCAAACGCATCGGCGAAACTTGCTGGTGCGACATGGTCAGTAACGCGTTCCTCGCCCGTCGCGACACGATCGCCCGCCTTCGTTGGGACGATGAGATCAAGACGTACGAGCACTGGGAGTTCTTCTACCGGGCGTCCCAAATTGAACATCTGCAAATAGCTGTGGCACTCGATTGCTCGGTAGTCCACGACCATGTGGCGGCCAAGCCTTATGGAGCTCTGCGAGCCCGACCCAAGTTCCGCCGATTGGGGCTTCGTAAACACGGCTTTGATTCACTGCGTTATCCAGGAGGAGGTATCGTTCATGCGTGATCGCGTCACATTCTGCATCAAGACCATCCATCGTCCTCATTGCTGCGCAACGCTTGTGCGTAGCATTTACGAACACTGTGGCGATGATCGTCCGCTGATCTACGTCCTAGACGATGGGAAGCCTGAGTTGCGATTCTCGCTGACCTGTCCTGACGAAGCGGCGATGGTCGACCGGCTAATCGAGACTGAATACGACATTGGATTATCTGCTGGTCGCAATCGCCTCGTGGAAGCGGCACAGACGCGCATGGTGATCTTTTCCGATGACGATCATGTGGTTGGTCCGCAGACGCGACTGAATGATCTCGTTCGCAAGTTCGAATCGAGTCGCCTCGATCTACTCGCAACACTCAGCAAGCAACCCCATCGTCCTAATCCTGACGGAACGCCCAGGTTGCTCAATTCGTCAGGCGGAGTGCTTCACATTCCGCGTGGCGAGTATCGACGCATCGGCGACATTGCCGTGTGCGCGTTCGTCTGTAACTGCTTCGTTGCATATCGCGACATCCTGCAGGCGATTCGCTGGGATGAAGACCTCAAGGTCGATGAGAACTGGGACTTCTTCTGGCGAGCCAAGATTGCCGGCGTCAAGGTTGGCGTGGCGATGGACCATGTATTCCCGCACATCCACGTCGATCCGCCGGCCTACAAGCGGCATCGACCAGTGTTCTTAAGAGCTGCACTTCGCAAACACGGATTAAGGAAGGTACTTTGGAAATGAAACGAGTCATCGCAATTCTGGATCTGCCACCGCGCCGTGCGGTACCGACAGTACGGGAGAGTGTCGAAGCGGCTGCTGAGCGATGGAACGCCGAGCTGCAATGGATTCGCCGTCCTCTGCAGCCATGCCATCCGTTTTGGCAAAAGATGTTCGTCTGTGGTGATGTTGCAAAGCGGTTCGGTCCGTCGCATGTCCTGCAAATCGACAACGACATGGTTATTCGCAGCGACTGCCCATCTCCGTTCGATTTGGCTAAGCCTGGCAAGTTCGCAATGGTTGCCGAAAGGCAGTGCGCCCAGAACCGAATCGACAACGGCGGGTGGCAAAAGACAGCGCACGAGATTTGGGCCGAACGCTGTCGACTCAATCCCGCGCCGACCTGGATGCATCCAAACGGTGGACTGTATCTCTATGACACCGAAACGTTCGCTTGCATGTTCGAGCGCATCATTCAGTACTTGATCGTCACCTTCGGAGCCAACGATCAAGCCACCGACGAGTCGTTGATCATCAACCAATTGTGGAACGATCACGCTGATTTGATTGCTTTCCTGCCGCCTGACTTCAACGTCAGCATGTTGCAGACGCCCGAGTGGGCAACCAATCCAGTGATGCAGTCCTTTGTCTACCACTTCATCGGTCCCAGCAAGCCGCATCTGGATCGATGTCGCTGGCAGCGAAGCAATCCAACTGAATTGCCTTTTCCCGACAACCGTCAATCGATCGAACTGATAAGCGAGTGGAAAGATGATCCGCCAGCGAGCTACGACATTGGCTCGATATTTCGACCAGATCTAGCGGCGAACCTACTGGCGACCTATCCGAATCTGATTGTCTCAGGAACGTGGTCCGATGAGCTGACGGTTTACGACGAAAGACTGAGCAGCTTGGATGAAACGTTTTCGTCTCACTTGGTGCTTACTCGATTTCTCATCCGTCTTGGCGTGAATGCTCGTCGATTCAAACTTCGTATTAAGGAGGGCGACGATGCAACGCTTCAGCTTGCTCGCTCTTGAGTACCACGTTGCTCATGGTTGCAATTTGTCCTGCCAGCAGTGTAGCCACTACGGCAATTTTCACTTGGCAGGCAAGTTGCCAACGCTTGCTGACGCGGAGTCCGAGTACTCGCGGTGGTCTCATCGACTTAAGCCAACGCGATTCGCATTACTTGGAGGTGAGCCGTTGCTCAACCCTGCGATCTTGGAGCACATTCAACTAGCACGGAAACACTGGTACGACAGCGACCTGATGCTGGTCACCAATGGATTCTTCCTGCACCGCTTCCCTGAGTTGCCGCGGGTTCTCGTTGATACGGAGTGTCAACTTGAAATAAGCCAGCATGGAACACATCAAGACTACCTCGAAAGGTTCCGCGACGTGAAAGCGATAGTGTGGAGTTGGCGTACGCAGTATCCCAAGCTTTGCATCAACATTCGCAAGTCGCACAAGGGCTGGATGCGGCAATACAAGATCGTCGATGGCATGCCGATGCCATTCAATTCCGAGCCAGACGCTGCGTATCGCGTCTGTATGCAGCGCACTTGCACTCAGCTTGTGAATGGCCGCCTCGCAAAATGTCCTGCGCTTGCTTACTGGCCACAGCTAGAGACAAAAGCCCGCCTCGAATCTATTTCGGAGTGGGATTTGTTCCGTAGTTATGAAGCTTGCCCGCCAACAGCGAGCGACGACGAGCTTCGCTCATTTCTCGAAACCAAGTCGATTCCCCAGTGCGCGTTGTGCCCCAGTAGGCGCGTCGCGTTTCGTCATCCCAGTCCCTTGCAAAGGAGTAACTTGCAATGATTGATAAGTTCAAGCCCAAACTACCTCGTTTGCCGTATCCGTTCATTCCACCCTTCGATCCGCCGGCAGAACAACCACCGTATATTCCACCGGAGAGTTCTGGAGGCGACGATGAAGGATCCTCAAGCGAAGACCCGGGCCCACGTCCACCATGGTGGCCTGAGGATTGGCCTTGGCCGCCACCGCCAGATGAACCAGTGGTTATCGAAGCGCCGCCACCACTACCCAATATCATTTGGCCGCGGCTCCCACCAGATCATCCTTATCACTTGCCACCAGGTTATCACTACCCCGACAATCTGCCCGAAGGTCATCCAGGTCACTACTACCCAGGCATGCCACCGTATCCTGTGATTGCTCCGTGATGCTTGCGTTCTCGGAGGTTAGGCAATAGTAAGCGTTGACTAGGAAGTTGCAAAAATAATCTCAACGCATGGATACTTTTGCTGCTGACATGCGTTTAATCTACTGACGAAAGTCACCTGCGATTATTTTCGTGAACGAGAAATTTTCGCGAACCAATGCAGGAGTAGAGCGTCTATATCTGCAGCACGCGACGAATACGGTCGCGGAACAAGGAATCTGAAAAGCAATCAATCACTGGATACGAGATCATGACTTCAATACGGCTGAGTACCGAACGAGTTAATGGATATGAGGGTTGTATCGTGTTGCAAGACGCGAATGCGTTCCCCTTACATCCACATCGGAGGTAACACTCGGCCGTACTAACGAAGCAAACGTTGGCGAACCCGGTGTTACCCCAAAGTGACACCGGGTTTTTTCGTGTGCGTCAGGCATGACGCGGAGCGTCATTGACTGACGCTCGCAACTGGCAAGCGAAAGTGAACCAGGAAGTAACTTGTCGGGTGCAAGTCCCGATGGAGGCCTTGATGACAGGAACTCCTAGTCGACTGCAAGGGTGTCAGGGGCAACTCTGAATCTGAAGGAAGCAGCAGGCAAACTCTCGGTTCGAGGTACACGAACCGTATACGAGGCGACGACCCGGTGGGCGAGAAGGCACGAAGATTCAAAGCCCAATGTCATTCGGACCGAGTCGGCGTATATGCGGCGAATATACGAGAGGAAAGTTACGCGTCTTACCCTGAGAGATCTACGGGGATGCTGCAAAGCTAGTTGCCTCGCAAGAGGTTACGATGTCACCGTAGAAGTCAGCAGAGGCCATAGTAGTCGGAGGCTTTAGCTGACGAAGGGCCGAACAAGTTTAACCGTTTGGTGCAAAGTATTCGTGATGTGAGGTAGACGCAGAGATGACGGCTGAGAAGCCTGAGCGGCGAACAAGAGTATGCGGCGGAACCGCTGAGGGTAATTCGTACGCGCGTCAAACACTTCCGGCATGCAATGAGAACACTGAACATTCAGTCACCGTCACGATGGAGGAGGTGCTAAGCCGCAGCAATATGTTGCAGGCGTTGAGCCGTGTTGTCGGTAATAAAGGAGCCGCAGGCGTTGATGGGGTGACCGTCGATGAACTGCCAGGCTACTGCCGAGAGCATTGGGAACGCCACCGGGAAGAACTGTTCAGCGGAACGTATCGTCCGAGCCCTGTGCGAAAGGTAGAAATACCTAAACCCGGTGGCAAAGGGATGCGCATGCTGGGCATACCGACAGTGCTAGATCGCTTGATCCAGCAAGCTTTACTGCAAGTGCTCACGAGGCTCTACGATCCAATGTTTTCGGATTCTAGCTTTGGGTTTCGCCCAGGCCGGAGTACGCATCAGGCGTTGGATCGTGCCAAGGAACACATTGCTTCAGGGCATCGCTGGGTTGTCGACATGGACTTGGAAAAGTTCTTCGATCGCGTCAATCACGACATCCTGATGAGTCGCCTTGCACGTCAGATCCAAGACAAACGCATCCTGAAACTGATCCGCTTGTATCTGCAAGCTGGCATCATGGAAGGCGGCATCGTGAGTCCACGCAGCGAGGGAACGCCGCAAGGCGGTCCCTTATCACCGCTTCTGTCCAACGTCCTGCTCGATGAGCTGGACAAGGAGCTGGAACGCCGAGGCCACAAATTCGTTCGCTACGCTGATGACTGTAACATTTACGTTCGCAGTCACCGCGCCGGTGAGCGAGTGCTTAATGGTGTCGAACGCTTCCTGAGCGAGAAACTGCGACTGACAGTGAATCGAGCCAAGAGTGCCGTGGACCGCCCCTGGAACCGCAAGTTCCTGGGCTATACGTTCACGCACCATCACCAACCGAAGTTTAAGGTGTCTCCTGAATCGGTCAAACGCTTCAAGGGTCGCCTACGCGAGGAACTCCGCAAGGCACGAGGTCGCAATGTGCGTACGGTGCTTGCTCAGTTGCAGCCGGTCCTGATCGGTTGGGTGTCGTACTACCGGAAGAGTGAAGTGAAGAAAACGTTCGAGGAACTTGATAGCTGGTTACGCAGGAAGTTACGCGCCATCTACTGGCGCCAATGGAAGCGTCCGCCCAAACGAGCCCGCGAACTGACTCGCCTTGGCATTGACCGCGTGCGAGCGTGGGTCTGTGCTGGCAATGGTCATGGCCCCTGGTGGAATGCTGGCGCTAGCCACATGAATCAGGCCCTGCCTACTCGCCACCTCACGCAACTTGGGCTGATAAGCCTCGTCCAGAAAGGCACTGAGCTGAATCGTCGTTAGACCTGAACCGCCGTATACGGAACCGTACGTACGGTGGTGTGGGAGGACGGCGGGAGTAATCCCGCCTCCTACCCGATGCCTATTTCCAACGTTTTACATACAGATGGACTGGTAGCTGAGACGGTATAGCGGCGGTCTGAAGAACCGCAGAGGAGGGTTCGAGCACCTCCCAGTCCACTGGATGCGCATCTGGCAAAAACTCACATGAGAACAACTGCGCTAGAGGTGCGCACCTACACAACCAACAACGGCTCGTTCGACTTCTGGTGAGGTCACTGGTCTTTCAAGCCAGCTAGGTCGGGTTCAAATCCCACACGAGTCACTGACAAAACTAATGGGCTTGTCCGTAGGAACGGAGCTTTGATTTGCAATCAAGGCGACAGGGTTCGATTCCCTGCTTGTCCACTGACATAACAACTATCGGGCGTGAAGTGTAATGGCTGGCACAGGTCGTTTGGGGCGATCGAGAGCGGTTCGATTCCGACACACCCGACTGAAGTGATGGTAGTCGAGGGCTGGAGCCCATATCCGTCTGATAAGCGGATCGCGCTGAGTTCAATTCTCAGGGCTACCACTTAACAACAAACCATAAAGTAGAACACGATGCAAACACTTAGTCGTTTGAAACGCATAGCCATAACCATTCATGAGGTTGTGGTGTAGCGGCAGCACAGCGGACTTTTAATCCGCAAAGCGTGGGTTCGAATCCCACCGGCCTCACTTGTTCGGCGTGCAGCTCGATGGTCCGAGCAGCGTCCTTATAAGACGAAGGTCGAAGGTTCGATTCCTTCCACGCCGACTTGGAAGACAAACAAACACAAATGGGATTGTGGCAGACAATGTAATGCACCGGACTCTTAATTCGGTCGATGTGGGTTCGATACCCACCGATCCCACTGAATGAATAAGCACTGATGGTCTAGTGGAATGACACCGCTTTCGTAAAGCGGCTGCGTGAGTTCGATTCTCACTCGGTGCTCTTGATCTTTGACAATTTGGTTGAGCCAACAAAAGGCGTCCATGGTGTAGTGGTAACCCATCTCCTTGCCAAGGAGGAATTGCGAGTTCGATTCTCGCTGGACGCTCTTCAATTATCAGGGTGTGGGAAAGCCTGGCTACTCCGCGTGCTTCGGGAGCACGAGATCGTCGGTTCAAATCCGACCATCCTGACTTTAGAGAAACATATTCCGGTGGGTCCTGTGTTGGTACGGGAAGGCGACTGTTAATCGCCCAGACGCAGGTTCGATTCCTGCTGCCGGAGCTTTTTATGTGGAAGGGCAAGCCGACTGGCGACGGCACTCCGTTCGAAGCGGAGCGAGCGTTAAAGCCTTGCGAGTTCAACTCTCGCGCCTTCCGCCTTGTGTTAGATGAATGTGCCATTGGCCGAGCGGCAAAGGTCCTGGACTTCCAATCCGGTCAGGTCGGTTCGACTCCGACATGGCACTCTGCTTGAAGAGAGATATTCGGGTGTCGGCTAACGGTAAGCCAGCTGCCTTTGAAGCAGTGGTATGAGGGTTCAACTCCTTCCGCCCGGGCTGAAAGAACAAATCAATACTCCGGAGTAGCAACTGTTGGTCGTTGCGTCTGGCTCTGAACCAGAAGCTCGCAGGTTCGATTCCTGTCTCCGGTGCTGTGGCCGTCCTGTATTGGTTCAGGAACTTGGCTGTGAACCAAGTTTATGTCGGTTCAATTCCGATCGGTCACCCTTCAACATTGAAGCCCTTGAATCCATCTGGTGGTGGAGCTTGACTGTCGATCAAGTCGTGGCGAGTTCGATCCTCGTCAAGGGCGCTTAATCCTATGGAAGACATCCGGCTGGATTAGGGCGCTGTCTTGAAAACAGCTGGCGTTAACGCGCTTCGGGGTTCGAGTCCCTGGTCTTCCGCTTTGATAGAAACAAATAGTCCTGTGGCCCAGCGGCGAAGGCACCTGGTTTACACCCAGTCGATCGACGGTTCGAGTCCGTCCAGGACTACTTGATAGATGGCGCTACTCCGCTTGGTGCGGGACATGTCTGCAAAACATGCTCACTTGAGTTCGAATCTCAATAGCGTCTCTCGAAGAATGGTGTGGTACGCCAACGGCTGAGCGGCTTGTCTTAGGAACAAGTGTTTGTGGGTTCGAATCCCTCCTGCACCACTGCTTGAAAAATGTCTGTGAAGTGTAGTGGATACGCACGCGACCCTGCGAAGGTCGAAGATCAGGTTCGATTCCTGACATGGACACTGATGGAAACAACATGGCTTGCGAGTGTGATGGATTCGCACGACGGTCTTCGAAACCGTTAGACAAGGTTCGATTCCTTGGCGAGCTACTTTAGCATGGTGCGGTGCGCTAATTGGCATAGCGGCTGAGCTCAAACCTCAGTGTTTGTGGGTTCGAGTCCCACCCTCACCACTAATGGATGACGTGGTACGCGAACTGGTACAGCGGCGAAGCTTAAACCTTCGCGATTGCGGGTTCGAATCCCGCCTGCGTCACTCGGTATTACATGGGTCGATTGGACTTGGGAGTCCAAGCTGTCTGTAAAACAGTCGCTCTCGATGAGCAATGTAGGTTCGATTCCTTCTCGCCCACTCATGTGAATATGGCTCGGTGCGATGTTGGTATTTGCAGTCAGCCCCTCAAGCTGGCCTTCACCGGTTCGATTCCGGTCCGAGTCACTACTTAATCACGATGTGGTGAAACTGGTAGACACGCGATGCTCAGAACGTCGTGCCATCAAGGCGTAGGAGTTCGACTCTCCTCTTCGTGACTTTCTCATTGCAGGCTAGTTGGGACTGAGCTGACTTTCATAAGGTCGGCAACCCGGTTCGATTCCGGGGCTTGCAACTTGCGGGTGGGCTAGTGCTCATCTGAGTCTCATAAGCTCGGACTGCCAGGTGCGACTCCTGGACCCGCCACTTATATGGTTGAGTACGCAAACCGGAAAAGCGACTTGGTCGAGAGCCAAGTGACTCTGCAGGTTCGACTCCTGTCTCAACCACCTTGTTTTATGATCGCGTGGTCCAGCGGCTAAGACACCTGCATGACACGCAGGAAATCGAAGGTTCGATTCCTTCCGCGATCACTGATGGTAAATGGTTTGTAAGTGTTCCGGGAGCACGCGTTCTTGGTAAGAACGAAGATCGAGTTCGATTCTCGAACGAACCTCTGCATGAAATGGGGTCATGGTCCAGCGGGAAGACATTGCCATGGCATGGCAAGGACCCGAGTTCGAATCTCGGTGACTCCACTTTAAACTTATGGAAGGTAGCCGGATATGGTTTGCCGGGCCTGTTTGCTAAACAGTGCAACGTAAAAGTTGTGAGGGTTCAACTCCCTTGCCTTCCGCTCCGTTGGCTCAACCGATTGTCGAAGACTACATGGCTCGATGGTGAAGCGGATATCATCTCTCGCTTCTAACGAGAAGTTCCAGGTTCGATTCCTGGTCGAGCTACTGAAACACACTATGGAAGGGCAAACCGATAGGCGACGGGACCCGGTTGGAAGCCGGCCGAGCTTGCATGACAGGCCTTGAGGGTTCGACTCCCTCTCCTTCCGCTGCGATAGAAAACACATGGAGACAACGATCGACTGCCGAGTTGGAGTACAGCATTATAAGCCGGAAGTCGTGGGTTCGAGTCCCACCGGCGCGACTTTGATTTAGATCATTGCGCCGTAGTTCAGTGGTAGAGCGCCGTAAATCCTCTGACACATAACTTCGTTGATCGTTTTGAAACAACGCTTGACTGCCGATTTGGAGTACATGGCTTAGCAGGTTCGATTCCCGCCCGGTCCACTCGTTGATTCAACAATGGGCCGGAACCTTGATGGTCGCGTAGCGTCCGTCGGGGGAATATCTCTGGTCACAATTTCGTCAAGTGTTTTTTCAATTTTACTGAACCAAAGAACGCTGGAGCTGTTCTTGTAACTGACGTTTCGCAAACCCTTTTTTATCGGACACCGTCCATGGACTAAGCATGAACACTATCGCAGCAACCCTCGACAACTACATAACGCCTATCGGACTGAGCCCAACGCTTCAGCGTCCAACGTTGGTGCTGAACCGTAACTGGCAGCCGATCAACGTAGCGACGGTTGCGCGTGCTCTGGTCATGCTTTGGAACGATTCGGCCAAGATCGTCGACACGATCGATTACCAGCTGTATGACTGGAGCGATTGGAGCCGATTGGTACCGGATCGGGATGAGCCGTTCATCCAGTCGGTACGCCAGCGTATCCGTATCCCAGAGGTCATTGCATTGACCAAGTTCGATGCAATGCCAACGCAGACGGTTACCTTCAGCCGCCGAAACGTATTCAAGCGTGACAAGATGACCTGCCAATACTGTGGAAAGCAGCCTGGCAGCGAAGAGCTCACGATTGACCACGTTGTCCCGCGTGCCCAAGGTGGACAGTCGACTTGGACGAACTGCGTATTAGCCTGCATCGACTGCAATTCGCGAAAAGCAGATCGTACTCCGGCTCAGGCGCACATGAAACTCCGCAAGGAACCAGTGCGTCCAGCTTGGAAGCCGATCTACGCCGATCGAATGAATCGCGTGAAGAGCTGGTCCAAGTTCATTAGCGAAGCCTATTGGATAGTAGAGCTCGAAGATTAATCAACGCAGAAGCTCAGCACGCTGGGCTTCTGTCATACAGGAATGTTCGCCTGGGAGCGGACTCGGTCTCCAAAGCCGATGGACAGTGTTCGAATCACTGCGTTCCTGCTTATAAGCAAGCGTTTGGTCGATGTGGTTCCGACGGCGCGGTGGCCTCTGCTGATAGGCAGTTAGATCATCGTGTTCCGGGAACGGGCTCTAGAAACGACATCGATTGAAGTAGCTCAGTGGGTAGAGCATCAGTCTAGAAAACTGACGGTCACGGGTTCGACTCCCGTCTGACGCAACAAGTTGGCTGCAAACCAACCCGAGCGCGAAAGCGTTCACCAAGTAGCTGGCGGGCAACAGTTGTTTTAATTGATCCGCCTGGTTGAACAGAGAAACCCGATAGGAACACCGACACTCTAACGAGTGAACTAACTCCGAATCGGACGACTCTGTTCCAAACAGGCAACAGACTAGCAAGCTTTGCAGATGAACTGCAAGCTGTTGATAAGTGCGATTCAATCGAGAGTATGTGAAATGGATGCGAAAGCAACCGTTGCCTCAAAGCCTCGAAAGCAATCCCATAGCTCAGCAGACAGAGTTCTTCTCCGCGTTGTCAAACTGCGATCAGTGAACAATCTGTTGCCTTAAGGCGTCTCTAGAATCCATCTGAAATCAAAGTAAGTCACTCGCATCGTGAAAGGTGGCGATCCCAATGTTAGTTAAGAAGATTATGGTCCGCAGCTACGAGGTCGGCCTTAAGTTCAGCGATGGCGAGTTCAAGGGAATACTCCATACTGGAAAGCACTGGATCGTCGACCCATGGAACAAGATCCGAGTTCGCGTAGTCTCCGCTCGCGAACCTTGGTTGGTCGATGATCAACTAGATATGATCGTGAAGTCGGGAGCGATTCAGGGGCGGGCAGAAGTTATCGATTTGAAAGATTACCAGCGGGCACTCGTATGGATCGACGGTCGGTTCGCTCGTGTACTTGGTCCAGGGCTACATGCCTACTGGCTTGGAACTCGCGATGTTCGAGTTGAAGTGATCGACGCGCGAAAAGCCAAGTTCGAGCATGACGATCTCAAGTCCATCGTACGAGCTAACGAAGCAACTCGTTGGCTGGACGTCTGCAAAGTCGAACGCGATTGCGTTGGCGTCCTGTTCGTTGATGGTCGATATGTCGATCATCTCGATCCGGGTTTGCACGCTTTCTGGAAGGAAGCTGCAGATGCCCGCGTGGTCGAGTTAGATATGCGAGAAGCACAAATCGACGTTAGCGGTCAGGAGATCATGACGCTCGACAAGGTAACTTTACGTATGAACGCGCTGGTGACCTATGTGATCAAGGATGCGCGTCGAGCTGTTTCGGCAGCCAGTGATGTGCGTCAGTCGCTTTACCGTGAAGTACAGTTGGCTTTGCGAGCAGTGATCGGTGGTCGAGAGCTCGATAGTTTTCTGACCGGTAAGGACGATGTCGCTCAGGAACTTGAACAGCAAGTCCGTGAGCAGGCAACAGCATTAGGTTTAGAAGTTCGTTCGGTTGGTATCAAGGACGTGATCCTGCCTGGCGATATGAAGGATCTGATGAACCGAGTCACCGAAGCTAAGAAAGCGGCCGAAGCCAACTTGATCGCCCGCCGCGAGGAAACAGCTGCGATGCGAAGCCAAGCCAACACGGCAAAGCTCTTGGCCGACAACCCAACCTTGATGCGACTTCGTGAACTCGAAGTCCTCGAGAAGATCGCTTCGGCAGGAAAGATGAACATCGTGCTAGGCGAGAAAGGCCTTGCCGACAAAGTCGTAAACCTGCTCTGAAACCAAACGCCCCAGTATCTATTTGTACTGGGGCGTTTTTGATTTCAAGAAAACCGAGCTCAAGAGGTATGCTCCACCTGCGCAGGACAAAATGCTAGCCTCCGATGTTGGGCCATATGGAAAGCCGTCCGCCTTGCAAGTGGGATATGGTAGAATGCTTCTTTTTCAAAAGGGACAACATCTTGTGAGATCGTCATGTTCTCTTTCATTGTTATGAGCCTGCTCGTTATGCAAGTAGAAGTATCTGAACCAGCTAAACTCGATCTATGGAACACATTTGTCACAGCGCACCAAGTTCACGATCAAAGTGTTCCCTTGTTCGCAATGCAAGACGGTAATGTGGTTGTCATGAACTATGGATCAAACAAACGCAAAGTACTGAAGCGATCAGACGAAATGGAACAGCGTCTCCGCAAGCTCGGTACTCAGTTGATCGCTGAACACAAAGAGGGTAAGTCCGTTCATGATGGCATTCTCTACATGATGCTGGCTCGCGAGGGCGAAACCCTCGTCCCGCTCTACATCGGAAAGGCGGAGACTTTCGGCAAGGGCGATCGCAATCTATCTGCGAACATTAGAGACTTGGCAAACGGAACCGCCATGTTCGGACGATGGGGATACAACTATGCTTACCACATAGGGGACCTCAGCGCAGTCACTCTTTCTGGCCATCCAGACACGAAGGCATCGATCAAGTACAAAGCATGGCGAGACAAACTGTTTTCTGTCGAGAATGATGTGGTCAAGCCAAAGACTGAATTGCTGTTTTGGGCGAAGCTTTGGGGGCCCGAATGCCAGAGTATCTGGAAAGAGTATGGCACTACAAGACTCGCATTTGAAGAGTATCTAGTGATTGGTGTCGCCAGTGATGTCTTTCCGCAGCATTTGCTGAACAGGGAAGGCAGAACCCGGTAATCCAGCAAACGGTCGCTAGTGGCAAGGACTTCAGATGGTGGACGGCTCTTTAGTCGCAATGCGATTCAAAGCTGTTTGAAACTTCTTCATCGCAACGAGACCGTCGTATTCGGTAGGAAGGGCGTCGAGCAAACTCTCGGACGCGAAGATGACCACTTTGGCTCTGGCTCGACTTACTGCGACGTTCAGGCGATTCGGCGAGAAGATGAACGATGCCGTTTCAGATGCATATTCTGGATCTGTGGTGCACATTGAGATTGTGACCAATTCAACTGTAAGGCCTTGCACGCGTTCAACCGTGTCAACGATGGGAACATCGACAGCGGAGCCGACCTCATACTGGATCAATCGTCGAATCGCTGCTGCTTGTCGCCGATACGGTGTCACAACAGCTAGCTGATCGCTTGGTAGTCCCGACTTGATCGCCGTCGAAACTAGCTTTGCCACGGCATCCGCTTCAGCGAGATTCAGTTGTTGCGATCCGTTGTCTTCAGATCGAATCCAGACCAACGATTCCTTGCTCTCTAACACAGCGAGGACCGGGAATTCCGTTGTGGAATTTGGACCCACAGGTAACGCCAGTCGGCGATGGCGCGATGAAGCCGCCGAAATAACCTTGCCAACTCCCCCATAGAAACTATCGGCGATGAAATTACAGATCGGCTCGTTCAATCGGTAGGATGTGTTCAACATTAGAATCGAGCTAGGATGCGACTGTCTTAGTTTCTCGAAAAGTGAAGTGGCCAATGGACTGGAACTCACCTCTGAATTGAAGACAGGCGGCATCTGCTGATCATCGCCAAATAGCAGTGTGCTGCCAGCGCCGAAAAGCCCAGCACATATTCCTTGGCAAAACGGCAACTGTCCGGCTTCGTCGATCAAAACGACGTTTGGCGCAAGCCCGCTAGATTGCACGGCAAGGTGCTGGAGCGCTGACAGGAACGTCATACCGATGATTTGCTCACTACCAGTTCTACTGCTGTCTTGGCGGACAGCGTCTTTCAATAGAAGGCACTCGATGTCATCAGGCAGCGACTCTCTTCGCAATGCGTTACCAACCTTGACCAACTTTCGTTTCGGGAATGACGATCGGATGGCCGATAGGGCATTGTTCACCGCCTGGTGTGTAGGCGCGAGGATCAGCACTCTTCGGCCTAACCGAGAGAGTGCCTCTGCCACCATGGCCAACAGATTGGTCTTACCGGTTCCTGGCGGGCCTTGGATTCCCAGAATAGAAGGTTCGTTGACGCACGCTTCGAGTGCACACCTCTGTGAAGCATCAACACCGAAGGGGAACTCCGAAACGACTTTCTCAACCACCATCTGGCGTTCATTCGCGTTCGTAATCTTTTTCACCAGCGGTGTCGCGCCGTCCTCTGTTAGCCACCGAAAGAATGACCACCCCGCCTGCCCAGGTTGCAACTTCTTAATCGATTGAACGATAAGTGGTGTAAAATCGCGATCGAGTTCGACCAATGTCCAGGGCCCTGCGAAAACATCCTCTGGCACCCGAGAAAGTGTGATGCGCAACACTCGCCCCGCTTCTTCAACATCAGTCACTTCACCAGTGAGGCGTCCATGTTCCGATGCACTAAGCACAACATGGCTACCCGGCCGGATGCGTGATTCATTATGCTTACATTCAAGGGTCACAGGTGATTTCTCGGTCCGAGTCACCATGAGTCCCGTGATCGCACGGCCAAGATGACTCATTGCATCATCCGACAACAGTTTATAGATCTTCTGTTGCTTCTCGTTTTCCCGTTGCTCCGCAAGCACGAACTCGATTAGTTGATCTGGCGTCATCGCTACCGCCTACTTCGTCATTGCATACGTGGTACTTCCGTTGGGCTGGGTGGGTTATGCATATCGACACCCGGCGATTGATCAAACTCCAGGCGTTATAACTACCAGGGATCATCATCCGGGCGATCCGATCAATTTAGCTTTGATTGGATCCGAACGCGATTTGAGACGAGTCATGCTCGCTTCGGGGTGGCTGGTTGCCGACCCACTAAGCATCAAAGACGATTTGAGGATCGCAGCGGACACGGTGCTCGGGGAATCCTACGTCAACGCTCCGGTCAGCAATCTGTTTCTTTGGGGGCGAAAGGAAGATGTGGCGTTTGAACAACCCGTCGGCAACGATCCACGGAAACGGCATCATGTTCGATTCTGGCAATCATCTGAGCTCGATGCCGATTCGCAACCAGCCTGGATGGGTTCTGCCTCCTACGACAAGCATGTTGGACTTAGTCACACGACAGGCCAAATCACTCACCATATCGCAGCAGACGTTGACGCCGAGCGTGACCATCTTTTCGAAACCTTGCGAGCCAGCGGTGGGCTTGCCAGCGAACAGGAAGTTAAGAATTTTCACACTATACGGGAGGGGCGCAATGGTGGCGGCGACCCGTGGTATACCGACGGTCGTTTATTGATCGGCACATTGGCGAAGAGCTCGGAATGAGCGAGTGCGCTGGATGTATAGCTGGTTTCAAGAGAAACCAGCCACTTCAGGGGCAAATTGATTGTTGGACTTGAGGTTGTGAGTCCTATGGCAAAAAAATCTTTCCATACTAAATACTTGGTTCGCGAACCTGATGATGATCGACTACATGGATCGTCCTCCACCGGCCCCTGACCTGATCAAAATCACCGACATCTTTTTGGTTCCCAGCAGTTTTCTAGTCGCCGCCCTTGGTACGGCTAATACAAACCTCCATCGAGCTGTGGTTTCCGTAGTCGGGTTGCTCCTCAATGTCCTGTGGTGGTTCTCGCATCGAATCGCCGACGTACAGTTACGCATCGAGGGTGCGGAAAGGAGTCTTGCCAACGTCAATCGCGAGCTCGCGGATTGGGAGAAGCGGGAGCTTTTCATTCAAGAGATCGACGAGGCACTCATCGACTTCGATCGGATCTGGGAACCTCTCACGACTCGGGAAAAAGCACGGCTCCTTGCTTTGGTTGTTCCGAAAGTCGAGTTCGACCATAGCGATAGTACCATCGTCATCTCGTGTCACGACAGCTGCGTCGAGTCGCTTGAGCAACAACCTATGGAGGTCTAAATGGTAACTATCAAACAGAAACTCAGCATCAACATCGCAGAGCATGGTCGAATTCAGATCCGATCCATTGATCCGAACAAAGCGAAACGAAGAGAAAGACCATCAGGCCGAGTCCCTCGCATTTCCCGGCTGATGGCCCTTGCGATCCATTTCGATGAGATGCTTCGAACGGGAGAAGTATCTGACAAGGTCGAGTTAGCTGACCGCGAGCAAGTCACTCTGCCACGTATGAACCAAATCATGGCCCTCAACCAGCTGGCACCCGACATTCAAGAGCAGCTACTGTTCTTGCCACGCGTCACCGAAGGCAAACCGGAGATCTCTGAGAAGAATCTCCGCGGAATAACCATGCTTGACGACTGGGACGAGCAGAGAAGAGCGTCGGAAATCATGAGGTCGTGTAGCCAATCCAAAACAAGTTATTGACTCCGACGCTCCGGCGTGCCAAACCGGTGCGAGTTGGCGGTCAAAGTGAAATCCTCGGCTTGGGGTAGCGTTTCCAGAACACGTTTCAGTGAATCGGAAACTAAAAAGTGCGAGTGGCTAGGGCAGGACCGTTCGTCCTGAGGGTGTACAACGCCGAGAGCTTTTGCCTCTAGGTTTGCCAAATCAACTGGCCCAAAAAACGAAGGCCGTTATGGATGTTGGCAACTAGAAGCATACCAGACCATGTTACGCCAAGGCGTTCTCAAATAGAACAAGCAGGCGCGCCCAAGCTTTTTCGGACAGCTCTTGGTTGTAAACTTTGGTGTCTGGAGGACACCATCCATGGCCTGCTTTGTAGACCTCAATCTCCGCAGGCAAGTTGGCTTGAGCGAAAGAGTCCGTCAGCACATTCTTTGTCTCTGGTTCTTTTTGGTCATCGTTTTCGGCAATGCAAATCAGAAACCGCGCTTTCATCTTGGGTATCAACAGATGAGGACTATCGGGTCTTTGGGTGACGAGTCCACCGCCGTGAAACGTGCCGCCAGCGCCGATGCGTTCGGGAACTGCCGCTGCGGTTCGCATCACAATTGGACCACCCATGCAATATCCGATCGTGCCGATCTTCTTCTTCGTATCGGTTTGCGGCTGAGCGTCGAGCCACGCCACTAACGCTTTGGCATCATCGATATGCGTCTTCTCGCTCAATGTACGCGCTAGTGGAAAAACATCTTGAATTGGTGTGCTGCTTGCATCCTGTGCTACTGGCGCTTTCTTGGATCGGTAAAATGGATTGACTACCAGCACGCTGTAACCACATTCTGCAAGCCGCTTGCCCATCTGTCTGAACGCAGGGCGCAAGCCGAAGATATCTGGCCAAACAGTTACTGCAGCATGTGCGCCGTTTTTGGGCGTAACGAAGTACGCATCACAAACACCATCCGGCGTCTTGATGTCGACTTCATTCTCAGCGACTTCTACTGCGTGTGCCGTACTTGGGAATAACAAGGCGGCACCAATGCCAGCTGAAACCATCACGCCTAAATCCCTGCGTGAGTACTTCTTTGCATCTTCGTCAAAATGATCTTGATCGCACATATGTCACTGCCATTTAAGTTGAAGCTAAAGTCCCCTGAATCCAGTCGATAGACGAATCCGAAATTAGAGCTTGACGCTACTCGGGAATAAATGGGGGCAGTTCTCTTTTTTCGACCTTCCTGATTGTTGGACTGCGGTGTGGGAGATGACCGGGGCACGAAAACACTTCCTCGTAGATTGGCGGCCTTACGACCAAATCTGCATTGGCATAGCTAGTTCAGGAGGGCGTGTCCTGTGCGTTCTGTCCGGTCGCTTAACGCGCTCCGGTCACACAAACCGGTCGATTACTTAGAATTTCCTCCGGCAACATGGGCACCCGCCGTCATGACC
This sequence comes from Pirellula sp. SH-Sr6A, assembly GCF_001610875.1. Taxonomy (NCBI): domain Bacteria; kingdom Pseudomonadati; phylum Planctomycetota; class Planctomycetia; order Pirellulales; family Pirellulaceae; genus Pirellula; species Pirellula sp. SH-Sr6A. The sequence goes on from NZ_CP011272.1 coordinate 6,066,126, forward strand.
CTTGATCAACGGTAAAAATGCTGTCGGATGCGGAAGCGTGGTTATAGCTCGGAACGCCAGCGGATCGCGCTCCGCGTAAGGGCGGCACGTGATACCATCCGACGCTATAGGACATTTCGGAAAGTGCGTTCGAGAACTCGGCAAGCCATGGAGCGGCTGCCGGTCCCATCGATTTCACAACCCCTGTTTCCTAACGTATCACGGGGGGATCGTCTCATGGAAAGCCAAAAGGAAAGTTAGCTAGCTCACGCTGCCGGCATGGAGGTCTAGATGATCACTATCAAATAGAAACAGAGCCTCCACATCGCAGCGCATGGCCGGATTCAGATCCGATCCATTGATCCGAACAAAGCGAAACGAAGAGAGAGACCATCAGGCCGAGTCGCTCGCATTTCCAGGCTGATGGCTGTTGCGATCCATTTCGATAAGATGCTTCGAACGGGAGAAGTATCCGACATGGTCGAGCTAGCTGACCGCGAGCAAGTCACTAAGCCGCGGATGAGCCAAACCATGGTCCTCAACCAACTGGCACCGGACATCCAAGAATCTCTAATAAATCTGCCGGCCACTAAAGGCAAACCCGATAGACGCGGAATGCGGAGTTAGCTTTTTCCGTCCAGTCCTGAGTCCGACCGACAAACACTTGGTCGTCTCCTGCGACACATATCACTCGCGTACAAGCCAACGCGATTGGGGCGGAAAACATTCCGACAAGACCGACCATGAAAGCCACGAAACTTCGACGCATGAACACTGCTCCAGATAAGAATTTTTCGTTCTACGATTCAACTGGTCTGCAATTGAAGCGGAAAAGCATTCTGCCACGGCATTTCGAACAGCGAACTCGACTGCGATCGTATCTTACCATCAAACTCATCTTGGTTAGGTTGATGACCTTACTCTATCCGTGCCGGTGAATCTCCCCGCAGCGACCCAGTCTCGGGCACATGTATACTTGCCCAGAAGTCCAGCCACGAATGAGCCAAATCATGGTTTTTATTCAGCTTGCACCGGACCTTCAAGAGCAGCTACTGTTCTTCTCCCGCATCACGGAAGGCAAACAAGAGATCTCCGAAATGACTCTCCGCTCGATAGCCGATTACCATCAGCGCCGGATAATTCGAGATACTGTACGGCGAGCCGCCACCACACATCCGCACCCGCTGGGGATGTCCTTAGAACGCCTTCAGGCCATTTCGGGTCGGAAATCCCAAGAAAAGACGCAGATTACCTTCTAGAGGGTGAGCGCAAATCAGGAGGGCAGGCAGCCCATTCGACCTGTTTGGTGGGCTACAATGCGACTTTTGTTTTCCGGCGCGGGCGCCGGAGAATTACTAGTTATCGCAGAAGCGAGTGCACACCTCAGAGGGACACATTGACTCCTGAACAGCAAATTCGGTGGGGATACGCCGGTGTGATCGTAACGCTCGCGGTGATAGCAAGCCTATCCACATCAGGATCAATGAGTCCGGTGGCGATGCTCATGTTTGCATCAATGGCGATGCTCAACGATGCGAACATCGAGCAGGCGACTGACACACTCTTTTATTCGCGAAATCGTTGGTTGATGCTAATTATTTGTATGGGAGTTTCGATCTCCCCTGCGTTACTTGTTGGCGATGCTATCGTGAGAACAGAAAATTCCAATTTCCCGCTTTGGATACGTTGGGTGTTGGCCTCGGCGATCGCGATACTGACTGTTGGTTGTGCTATACTTGGTACGATACGATCAACTACTTCAATCAGCGTCAACCAAGCACATGACAAGCGATAACAATCCTATGCACCTAAGCCCCCGCCGGTGCTTTACTGACTTTCGAGACATCTCTTGCGGGGGCTAGGTGATGGGTTGCGTTCGTCGAAAGAAGATCGCTAGAGTGAAGGCTCGCTTCTCGCTAAGAACTCTGATCGCGACGCCCGCCTGCATCGCGATTTTACTTGCTTCATACACTTGGTTCTCGCCGGGTGTTACCGTGACGGTACGAAATAGAGGTTTTTCAACACTCGTTGATCTGAAGGTACATGTAACCGGCAGGTCCTGCGAACTCGGTGACATTGCTAGCGGTTCAATAAGAGAATGCAAAACAAACCCAACGAGTGAATCACACGTGGAGATTTCATACCAGCTAACTGACGGAACGACCAAGCGCCACACAGTTGATTGCTACTTCGAATCGGGCTACCGCGGTGCGGTCGAAGTCGAAATACAAGACGGAGAGCTAATCCACTCGTCGCATCAAATTCAATTCTCGTTTTTGTGACATGTGGCTTGCTCTGGGGTACAATCGACGAACAAAGGATTACAGCAAAGCGCTCGATCAGCCGCACCGGCTTGCTTTAAGTGTACTGCTCGCACTTGCTGAATCCAGTCGTTCGTCCAATTTAATGCAGTTCCTCGCCATAGTTATTTGCATATGCGATTCTCCCTGTTTTCGCTGCTTCTTCTGACCACAGTGGTCGGAGTTGCATTGGCGACAACAATAACAGCAGCCATCCAGGACAACGGACGGATGATTCTCGACGTCACGAAATTCATCGTGGTTTTTCTCTCGGCGGCCGCATTGACAACCGGCATTCTATCGTCGGGTAGGATTCAAGTGTTTTGCCTTACTTGGGGGATCTTCGTCGTTACGCAGGACTTGTGTCATTCTACTCCTCTTGTTGTGAAAGAGTTGGTGGAGAATGCGTTAATCCCGCCACAAGAATCGTCTGAACGCGTGACGCTTGCCACAACATATGTATTCGAGATCACTGGAGTCTGGTTTGATATTCGCGTTGCGACCATCGCCGCATGCGTAGCCGTTATGCTCTCAACTTCGAAGCGGCTTGAAAATTATGACATCCAACGTTAAAAGGAATTCGAGCAGAATGCAAATGACTAGATCGCTTAGGTTTGTACCATGGAGTTCGACACCGCTTTAGCATAAACAGGACGAACCGTCCCATGCACCTAAGCCCCCGCTGGTGCATTACTAGCTTAAGAGGCATCTCTTCCGGGGGCTAGGTGATGGGTGCCGTTACGCCAGGAGATGCGATTGACAGAACCGTCAACTATCAAACTTGCGTCCGGACGTGAGATCGCGATTGGGCGAATCTATCAGTCCAGAGCTTACGAGGGACTGATCGAAGGCTTGCCAACACGAGAGCGCAATGCGAGACGGATTCCATACTTCTGCAACAAAGCCCAGAATCTGTGGAAACTCAAGGTTCACTTGATCGAACCGTCGGAGACCCCAATCGAGTACGATGGGAAGTATCCTTTTGGTACACCCGCGATGCTCCCTGGTACGGTCTGCTTTGGTCGATTCTCATCCTTGCAACCAGCGCGTGACAAGAACATGGATGGATCTGAATTGACCATCGTGTGGTTCCAAAGCGACTTTGCTTTTCCCATTGATGCCCCTGTCCTCAATGCAATTCGAAAGCTGGATTGGGAAGCGATCGCTGTGGACTACCAGTACTAAAAGCGTAACAATGGCATGCACACGAAGCCCTCGATCAGCCGTTTTTGACTTGCGTAGAGTCAATCGCTCGGACTCAGTGACGCCGGTCGTTATTTGGCAAAGGCATGACAGCGAATCTCAAACCTCGAACGATACCACACTTCGTCGTATCGGCAGCCGTAGCCGTCTGCTTACTTGGCTGCGGTACCACCACGTCACCACCTGAATCGACTGTAGAATGGATCGACCCAAACAAGATCCAGCAAGGCCCAACACTACACGACACATTACCGGCTGAATTGCTGACTCGAATCAAAGCGGTCCATGAAACATTTGCTGACGTCGATGGAACACCGCTTGAAAAGTGGATTGACGACTTCAAGCGTGACCTCGACCCGGAAGGTAACATCCGCGTATGGGAAGACATGCAGGTTGCTTACAATTCATACTGCAACCAACGCGAACTGCCACTTGAGACACGAAGAGAGGTCTTCAGGATCGTCCTGATGCGATCAATGATGCCCGACAAGGACGTGCTCGCCCGACTTGAATTAGAGCATGTCCCTGCTGATGACGTGCCCATTATCCTTGCTGCATATCCAGGTGATGCGAAACCGATCGACGTGATTCAAACTGATCAGATACCCCCAAAAGCCAAATAACAAAACATTGTACCGAAGCCGCCGACGGTGCGCTGTGGGATGGTGATTCTTGTTCGGCGGCTCGGGGAATGTTGGCGTTCCGTTGTGAAACCCTCAAGCAGTACGGTCCAGGACGAAGAATTAGTGCCGACACATCAATGAACGATATCATTGCCAAAACATCCTTCGACTGCATCGACCAAAAGGGCAACGCCTTCGTGACAACAGTGGAAATTGGCGTCCCAAAACCGTTCGAATCAAAAAGCGGATCGATAGACTACAGTTGCTCTGTAGCCGTATTGCCTCTTAACGTGTACCGAGAAATGGGAGCGTGTGGAACTGATTCCTTGATGGCATTGAGTTTAGCAATAGAGAATACGCGTCAGATACTGAGAGCGTTTGTGCAATTGGGGGGGCGGGTTTACTACTCCGGAACCAAAACCCCAATCGATATCGATAGCCCGACGTTTCAACCAGTCGCAGAGCACCTTGTAAATCCGCAGTTCCGCGTCCAGTGAACTATACAATCGTCATTGAAATCGAAAACACAACAGAACAAATGGTTGCAGACGAAGCCCTCGATAAGCCGTTTCGACTTGCGTAGAGTCAACTGCTCGGGCTCACTGAACCCAGCCGTTCGCCCATCGAGGAAGCCTTTTGGCAGTGCATGAATCAATGCGGTTGATACTGTTTTCCGGACTTGCCGCCGACGCCAATGTCTTCGTTTCGCAGAAACTCACCTTTCCGCAATTAATCGTTCCCGCATGGCCGAAACCTCGATCAAATGATACGCTAGACTCGTACTGTGAACGACTTGCGGACATCATTCGACCGGACGTTGGCACACTCATCGGAGGTGCTTCGTTCGGTGGCATCATTGCGATACATGTCGCGCAATACTTTAGGCCCGCAGCATTGATTTTGATTGGTAGTCTTCGATCGCCTTCCGAACTGCCTCGTTGGATACGGTTTTGCCGTCCACTGAAACCGTTGATTCCGCTGATTCCGGTTCGACTGCTTCAAATTCTCTGTGCTCCGATTGCATCGCAACTTGCTCGACAATGGTGCCCACACCATTGCGGTCTAGCTCGTCAATTCCGCAGCGCCGATCCAGCGGTGTTTATATGGTCGCTTGCCCGAATTCTTGACTGGAATGTTGCTCCTGTGTTGGATTGCCCAGTGTTTCACATTCACGGTGATCGTGACCTCGTTCTGCCAATACGATATACTAATGCCGATACGAAGATTGCTGGTGGCGGCCACGTGATTTCGCTGACACATCCACGAGAGGTCAACGACTTCATCCGTTCCGCTATCACCCAAGTATCGGGCGAACAATTGGAAGCACCAAAGTCGCCGAACGGTGCGTTTTGACAATGGAGCGATCACTCCGTCGACTTGGTGATCCGTCGCGTTACCCGAATGAGGCCATGTTGATCCGACCCCTTGTTCTCATTGGCTTGGTTGTGATGCTAGCTACGACCGGATGCAATCGCACGGACCGGCGTCTCGCATTCAGTGCTCACTCTAAGTCTGCGATTCCGAAAACTGCAACCTTGATTCATAGCGGTGCTCAATACGCTGGATTTGATGCAAGTTACGGATTCGTATTTGACGTAACAGATGGTGCAGTTGTGGACCAACGGGTGCATTTGCTTTTATGGCACTTTTGCGGTGTGGTAATCATTGAGATTTCTGAGTTCTTTGACGCGCATCGGATTTCGGTCTTGGCGACTCGTCAAGTTTTGGGAGTGCTTGCTTTCGGTTCCGCTTCATTTCGTACTTGACCACCGCTCGGTCATCATCCCATCTGCCACTCAGTATCGATGATCGGATCGTAAGTATCTTCTCTGCCTTTTGAATTCGCCAAAACGTTCCGCTGTTCTTCATCCGAAGATTGATCACTCGACGTATCGCACTCTCAATCGATCCACTTCCAAGTGGGAGTCCCATCAGCTTGAACTTCGGATAGTCCAGGCGTCCTGCCTCCCCGTGGCTACGAATGTATTCGATGACTCGTTTGATTTCTGATCGATCGGCAGAGGATAGATCCTCGGCCTGACTTAGCCGAGCAGTGAGCACTTCGACAACCTGCGACCATTGACCATCTCGCAATCGACTTCGCAGTTCATTGGAATTCGATGGTTCACTTTCCCCAGCAGCATTCAAAGAACGATCCAAGGGCTGGAGGGCTTTGCCTAGGTTCTCTACGGCGTGGCACACGTCAAGCACTTGATTGACAACCACTGCGGATTCCACCTTCGCTTTAGCAAGTATCGAATCGATCCGTCCCCAGATCCAAGTCGCACCGTCGCTATTGAACGTAATCGTCTTTGCTTTATTGGCTCCCAAGCGATGGAGGTGCATGCTGATTAGTCGTTCCATATAGTCTGCGTCACCGAATGAGCCATCGATCAGAACTCGAACCGCTTCGTCTCTTCGTCCATTGTCATCGTGCGCGTAGATGATTAGCAGTTTTGGTTCTCGCCAATCGGCCTGAAAACGACTGGATCTACGCGTTTCCTTGGAGCGTCCCGCACTTAGCTCGCCTGTGACTTGCGATTGGGTTTTTCCAAAGTTTTCCACAGGATCGATCCATTCCAGGACGCCGCGTGTTCTCGTCCGGCCACCGTCAATTTGCACCGATACTCGCCTTCCAGTGAATTCGCAACCTTGCTTCATATCGCCGCGCTCAAATTGCTCCAGCATTCGTTCCCGGACGGTTAGGGATTCCGATCCTGCGCGAGAGACGATACGGTCGATCGTTGTTCGCGTTAACTGAATACCGTCTCGTTGCAATTCGACGTATGCTTGATCAAGCGATGGGGCCAACGCCACTGTCCGACACACTTTCGATACAAGCCAAGGAGAAACGTTCTCTGAAAAGCCATACTGGCTTAGATCGATATCGAGTCCCGGCGTATGATCTTCGCGACTTGCGGCTGGAGATTTCGGTTGACAGTAGAGGGTAGCTGCGTAGCTGATATGGCCAGCGCCGAGATGGACTTCGACTTGTCGTTCATGTCCAGCTCGCAGCGGTATTGCGTATCCCAATCGTGTTTCCTCGCAACGCTTATCGTGCTCCTTGGAATTCATGGAATTGGCAATCATCCCAGTAAGACACAGCCCCGCTCCGAGGTCGAACAATTCTTTGACCTGCTGTTCGACGAACTCCATTTGCATGGGGTCATTGTTGAGAATCACTTGTAGCTGGGCAATTTTTTGATACGCCTCGGCAAGAAACATCCCCATTGTTTGATTGGGATTATTGACTTCAGGTCCTACGCGGTCGAACACATTCCACCTTCGCATGATCGCCTCCATGTCGTTGGGAAGAAACCCCAATCATCACAGCACGGTAAGCGGTAGTGATCATTATAATGCGAAAGCCGTCGCAACACTGTTTGCTAGCATCAGACCAGGCGTGCTAGCTTTAAACCATAAACGCAAATGCACCCGTAGCCAACTGCTGACAACAGAAGATCAATCGCCAGTTACAATGGATCAGGACCTGATAGAGGCGTCAAGAATTCAACAATTATTATCACATCCCCTGTTCGCCGATCCAAGACGAGGGCGACGACATTCCACTCCAATGTAGTCCATGGAAAAACGCACGAATTCGAGTGACTGGTGCGATATCCTAAGAGCGCTTTCACCGTTGGCAACAAGGCGTGCTTGGGTCAAACGCGATCGACTAAAGTTTGAGGACGGCTATGAAGCGCCGTGAAGATCGTTTACGGGATTAGAAAATAAAATCGAACACTCCCCCGATCGCTGGCGCGCATTGAGCAGTACCGATTGGGAACATCCTGCAAACTACTGCTACGACTATCCTGGGATCCTACCTATGCGACGAGGCGGTCACTTAGCAGCCCGTTGAAAAAGTCTGGATTCGCGCTACGTTATATCGATCATCGCAGATGCCATGGAGGAGAGCACGATGGCCCTTGGTCGACGCAAATCGGTTCAGCAGCAAGATCTCTTTATTACAGCGGAAGATCTTCCCCGCTCAGTCGGGCATGTTTTTTATACGAAATTAAATCGACTTCTCGATGAGGCAGGATTCGATTCCTGGATCGAGAAGCTCTGCAATCCCTATTACAGCCAAGCCCGCGGCCGTCCCGGTATTCCACCCGGAGTTTACTTTCGAATGCTCTTGGTAGGCTACTTCGAAGGGATTCAGTCTCAACGCGGTATTGCTTGGCGATGTGCAGATAGCCTGTCGATTCGACAGTTCCTTGGCCTTAAATTGACCGATCACTCGCCGGACCACTCCTCGCTGACTGTGATCCGTGAACGCTTACCCGATACGGTACACGAATCTGTTTTCGAATGGGTTTTAAAACTCGCTAGCGAAAAGAAGCTTCTCGGAGGGAAGACGGTAGCCGTAGACTCAACAACTCTCGAAGCCGATGCTGCTATGAAGAGCATCGTTCGAAGGGATACCGGCGAAGACTGGCGTTCCTATGTGATCGGCCTGATGCGAGCTGAGGGCCTCGTGAAGGAGAATGAAGAGCCTTCGGATGAAGAGATTCGTCGCTTCGATAAGAATCGTAAGGGGAAGAAAGTTTCTAATGAAGATTGGGTGAGCAGCACGGATCCGAGTGCCAAAATCGCAAGGATGAAAGATGGAACAACCCATCTTGCCTACAAGGCCGAACATGTCGTCGATATGAAATCGGGAATGATCTTGGGGGCGGAAGTGACCTCTGCTGACAACCCCGATTCTCAGTCGTTGGAAGATAGTCTTCACAAGGCTCAAATCCACTTGAACGAGGCTGGAAGCGATACCGAGATTCAAGAGGTAGCAGCCGACAAGGGCTACCATTCAACAGAAACCTTGTCTGAATTGGCTGAGCACACCAACTACCGAACCTATATCCCAGAGCCCAAACTTCCTGGGGGACGTAAGTGGAGTAAGTACACTTGCCAGCAACGCCAAGCGGTTCTTGCAAATAGACGAAGAGCCAAAGGGAACAAGGGCCGCAAGCTTCAACGGTCGCGAAGTGAGAAAGTGGAAAGGACGTTTGCCCATTTGCTAGAGACGGGCGGAGGTCGCCGGTGTCGGTTGCGAGGAACCGTGAAGATCCAGAAGCGATACTTTCTAATGACAGCGGCTTACAATCTGGGGGTGGTCATGCGCATGCTCTTTGGAGTCGGCACTTCGAGAAGCCTGCAGGGGGTGATGCGGGCTGTTTTTTCCTTTTTTACGGCTGTGCAAATGCATTATGAAGCCTTCCCAATCGATCGAGGCGCACATTACCGCGCCGATCGAAGAATTAGGAACCGCTTTACAAGTTCGGAATGCCCATTTCAAAAACTGAGCAGGTCACCCGAAATCGCGATATCTTCAACGGGCTGTTAGGCTGCATGGCTGCCGACAACTCGAAGTCGACGAATTCCGCGAAGTGAATCCGCTGCAAAGAAATCCAAAAACCGATTGGCAGAATCGAAGGTCGCGAGTTCGGACGCAATCTCCAACGCTTGCGTTCGCGGCATATCGGTTCGGTAAATCAGCTTGAACAGAGACTTCAGTTCTAACCGTTCCGAAGGTGTGAAGCCAGCCCGCATCAGCCCAACCGTGTTCAGTCCAACAATTTCGCCAGCGTGATTTGTGAGCGTGAAAGGTGCAACGTCTTGACTTATCATCGTGACCGCGGCAATCATTGCCAATTCGCCTATCCGTACGTGCTGATGCACCCCTGAATTACCAGCGATGATCGCTCGTTTACCGATGTGAACATGCCCGCCCAGCAAAGCACCACTGACCAGCGTCACCCCTTCCTCGAGCACACAATCATGGGCAACGTGGGAATTCGTCATGAGGTAACAACGATCTCCAACGACCGTTGCGCCTCCTGCGATGGTGGCGCGATGGATCGTCACCCCTTCTCGAATGACACAGTGATTCCCGACCAAACATCGCGTTAAACCGGGCGCGGACTTAAGGTCTTGAGGTTCATCGCCAATCACTGCATGGGAATGAATCAAGCAGCCTTCGCCGATTTCCGTTGCCCCCAGCACTACCGCAGAGGGACCTAGTCGACAATTCGCTCCAATCGTGACGGGGCCATCAATGACCACATTCGGTCCTACTTCGACCGTTTCGTGGAGCGTCGCGGCAGCATCAATCCATGCCGTTCGATGAATAGCCATCTGCAATTTCCTGGGAATCAAGCTACAAAGGCCCGATGTCAATTCACAGCGAATAGGCAGTAATCGTCCACTAAGCTAACTTGTGAGCGACAGAATCCGAATCCGGCCGACCGGTGTCAAGATCACTTCTCGCATCCGGGAGAAGTTGCACTCTACACCCATCCGAAACAATCGACGATTCCACAAGATTCGACGACGAATCCGATTGAGGTCTTACAAGTGGTGTCTCGTAGGAAGAAGCCTCGCGATGCACTATGAAAGGGATCGTGGGCTCGTCACTGCAAAAAAATTCAGTCGAGCTGCCAGACGGGTTGGTGAATCATTTTCGATGATGTGTAGGAATGCGTTTCCACCGATCGAATCTGCAGATCGCGATCCCATTCAGAAAGTCTGCGAGCTTCTTGGCTAGTCATTTTCTAGACTGCCTCGACGTTTCCTCAAAAGCCTCAAAGGAAGCCCCCCCACCGACAAGGCTCAACGACCAAAGAGCCAAAAACGGTCGGTAATCGCCTCCAATTCTTGGTAATCGTGATGGATCTCGCAGGTAGTTTCAAAACGCCGAGTTGCCGAAAAGTGCTTTTACAGAGTGCCGCGCATCCATGCAGGGCTCGGTATTTCCACGCGCTAGATACCAGGCGGTCTTTGGGAAGACAACCCTTCGGTTCTCACAAGCGATCGCGACGTAACACCCATCACAAATCGGTGTTGACCACAAACCTTCGGATCAATGAGCCGCTAAATCGGCTCTTCTGGAACCACAATTGAATGGTCCGCAGCATAAGGAAGTCATCACAGGCCAATGCACGTCAACAAGTATTTTCCGCCAGTCCGTCGGTCAACATCTCTTGCACGCGTGCCATAGGTTGATTCATGATCCTTGCCAATTCTGCGTTCGGTCAAACTACTTGCTCGTATGTGAATATCCGACAAAAATCTGTCAGCGACAAAGACGCAGTTCATCTCTCCTCTGAGTCTTTGCATCCAAGCTGCGAGGATTCTACTTGATGCTGCAAACTACAAACCACTTTTCACACGCAGGGCCGCTCGCGTCTAATGAGAGCAAAAACTTGTAAGACTGGCACGCTTCCATACACGAGACAAAAACCCTCCCGTCCATTCATATGCCATCCCAACGATAGCACATGACAGATCATTTCGAATCCGTGATCGTGGGCGATCAGCAGTTGCAGGTCTTCTCGAATTCATCGACCTGCTTTTCGGCTCTGTAGTTCCCTCAGATGCGATGCCATGATTCGAGTGTAGTGTTGCGGGTCCGAACTAGCCGCAGCCAACAAAGCTACCTTTTTGCCCGGTCCGCCTGCCAGCCGTAGAAACTCATCCCATACCAGCTTATTTTCGAATCGTTCATAGCCGCCCATTATGAAGAGCGATCCGGAGTGCGTTATCGTTTCAGCGCGCAAGGGGGCGCACACGAGCATCACTACCACCAAGGCAATTGACAAACCTATACAGCATTTCATTTGGTATCACTGCTTCGGAACGAATACTGACGTTTGGAAACTTCGAACATTTAGCGGCGACTCTTTCCCACGCACACGGCACCCCACCAGCACGCTGGTCAGCTGGAGATCGAGCAGTCGTTCCTATCTAGTTTCGCTTCCAATTCCCTTTTCACTTTGTCTGGCGATAGTTATCCGATCTTCCCCTCTCGCCAAAGAACGAAATCGATTAAGCCCGCACACACCAGGAACCACAATCATTTGGGGTAACTTTGTCGCGCCGAGTACAAAAGTAAAACAAAAGGCGAGTAAAGCCAGAGTGATATTCCCCCCGACGAGGCAAGTGTTGAAAAAGCTATGTGGCACTACCATTTTCGATCGGTCATTCGGAGCCCTCCGAATCTGGTATGGACGGATCTGAAATATGCAGAACTCTGGCGATCCGCGAAGCCGAGGAGTTGGTTCAACACAAGTCAAATCGGCCGAACGTGGCCGTCTTCTGCATCGTTTTGTTCTGCCTATTCTTCCTGCTCGTGCTCGGAATCGCCTATTTGATTGTAGCAAAATCTATTGTGCAACACGCAGCCGTGGATCGCGGGCATGGCGATGAAGCCCCTTCAGCGAACACAACGCATCAAATGCATCGGCGACGTACACGATCGTTGGGCGATAAACATTAAGTCGTTCATGGTCAAACAAGTAATGTGCCATGGTTGCCTTGGTTCGATTACGAGCACTAACAACGTTCCACCGAGTACGAGCACGATCGATGCGAGGAAATACCAGAGCAACGTTTTCGCTATTGGCTATCCAGTTGTTCGAATGGGATGTGCTGCCCGTTGATTTGTGCCTCACTCTCCAAGTTCGAACAGGTATCTTTGTTCCGCCCAACCCTCGAGCTTAGTCATCGGTTGGAAAGTCTTTTTGGAGATCTCAAGCTTGCCTTCCTTGATGCCGGGAATGAACAGTAACTGCTCTTGAACGCCGGGGTTCGGCAACGTCACGCGGAGGAATTGGAGATGCGAAGCTGGGTGACTGTCCCCCATTTTTAACCAGTTGATTGATGTCCTTCACCCTATCGAAAGACCAAATGCTGCCCAAGGATGCACACTGCGACTTCCACTCCCATATGGACGGGTCCCCTCGCCCGCATGAATTTCTTCGTGGTATCATGTATTTCATAGCAACTCTATCTCGCACACAAACGTACAGCACCCAACGCCAATGTTCATGACTGGGGCACCTTGCATCCCGCGATATAGTTCTTGTCCGCTGAATGCATTGATTACAAGGACCAAGGGGTCACGTCGTTGGTTTATCCGAGAGGCTTGAGAATGGATCACATCACCTTTGCTGCAGTTGGCTTCTGTCTAATAGGAGTCGTTGCAACGTTTGTTCTATACACAATAACAGTGAAACGCATCGCCGAGCCTGCCCATCGAACAGTTGCTCTGCGGTGGATTTTGGCGTTCGGAACATTTCTTTGCACCTTCATGAGCATCACCCCTTTCCTTGCAAAGGATCAGACCTGGGTTCTTGCATTACCCCTTCTGGGGATTTTTCTTTGTTTGGATTCCCTTCACCGAATTATCGAAGCCCCAAAGCTCAGCTTCCGATTCGTGAGCGATAACTCAACACGATTGCAACTTCCGAATCCGCCACCACAGCAAACCGACTCCGATCAGCCCCACACCGACCAACCACACCGATGGCTCAACCCAGAACGCCAGAAAGAGACAGGAGAATAATCCCAACCAAGCAAGCAGGCTGGGATAGCGGCGTTCGCTATCCGACATTCGAATCGCAGCCAGATTTGTGATGGAGTAGTAGATCAGGACGGTGAAGGCACTGAACGACCAAGTTGTCTTCCCATTCCCTATGACGATAAGTAACGCAATGCAGCCCCCCACCAGCAAAACGGCGCCTGTAGGTGCTCGGCCAGAGATATCGACCCGACTGAACACCTCGGGAAGATCTCGCCTGCGCCCCATTGCTAATACGACACGCGACAAGCCCAGCACTAGGTTGATCAAGACTCCCAGCATCGACATGACGGCCCCCACACCGACAAGGTAGCTTACCTGTGGGATCAAAAATCGCTTTGCAACCATCTCGAGCGGTGCCCCGCTCTCGACAGCCCCACCCTCGAACGCAATCGCTCCTACCACGTTGACCGAAACCCACGCTACCGATAGATAGAGCACCATCGATACCCCGAGAGTAAAAATGATGGCGATGGAAATGTTCTTACGTGGATTACGAATCTCTTCACCCAAAGTCGCGATCCGACCATACCCCGTATATGCCACGAACATTAGGGCGCATGCTTCGAGAATTCCCATGAAATGCGAATCGGAACGAGCCTCTCCTATCCCTGCGAGTGTAGCCTTGCCATCGGGCGCAAACCAAACGGTCATTAGCCCGATCACAATAAAAATCGCCAACGCAGTAAGCGTGACTGTCACGACTGACGCATTGAAAATGCTGCTCCATCGAACGCCGAGCAGAACGATGCCCATGACGACAACTAGTAAAACAAGTCCGATCGGAACTTTGAAGCTGTCTGCTTCAACTTGAAACAAACGAAGCCCATAGCTTGCAAATCCAAGGGCTGCGGTCGCCGCCGATGCGCTCTTCGCGCATAGGAACATCCACCCTGCGGTGAATCCAAGGCTCGGGTGCAACCAGCGATATCCGTATTCGTAGGTCCCACCACTGACAGGATGTGCTGCAGCCAACTGCGCACTGCTCAATCCGTTGAGTGTTGCCACCACAGCCGCCACGCCAATCGCCACTACAATCCAATCGCCTGCCTCACGAATCGCATAACCCACGCTTACAAAGATGCCGGTGCCAATAATGGCCCCCAGCCCCATCATCGTAGCGCCGAAAACTCCGACTTCGCGTCGCAATGTTCCCGAAATTGCGTTCGTATGCAAAGCAGTCATCGTGGTGACATCAACGCATCAGGCCTTTGGTAGTTCATCGGGACTTCTCCCGTTAGTGATTTAAGAAACACCACAATCGAGTCAATCTGATTGCCACGTAACTCCCGGTCGACTTGTAGCCTAGCCATGATGGTAACAGCCGCTTTCAAATCGGAAACCGAACCATCGTGAAAATAGGGACCGGTTTTGTCGATATTGCGAAGCATCGAAATGCGGAAGTGAAACTTGTCGGCTTCATTCTCACTCGATTCGAAGAGTCCTTCATCAGGGACCTGTGAATTGGTAAGAGTCCAATAATCTCCGTAAACTCCGAACATCGCTACGTCCTCGCCACCGAGTAATTTACCCGAGTGACAATCTGCACAACCAATATCCAAGAAGAGACGAAGCCCTTCCTTTTGCTTGGCATCGATCGCGACACGATTACCTGCCAGGTAACGATCGAAGGGTGCGGGCGTCGTCAACGTCTCTTCATACGCTTCGATAGCCTTCGCGTAGTTAACGGGTGTAACAGGACTAGGTTGAGTCGGAAACGCAGCCTTGAACAGCGGTTCGTAACCATATCGGGTCAATAACGGGAGCACGTCATCGGCACGGGCGAATCCCATCGAGCCCGTCAGTGATTTCTCAGCTTGATGAGCTCCCGATTTCCGATCTGCCGTCCATCGGAGATTTGGTTGAAGCATCGAGTTGAAAACGGTCTGTGAGTTGCGTTTTGTCCGCTTGCCCTTCGCATCCAAAGAGAATTGCGCCGAATCAGCCCCCCAAGCCGAAGTTGTGTGGCAATTGGCACACGCCACTTTACCGTTGGAAGACAATCGTTCATCCCAGAACAAGCGGTGGCCGAGCTCCACAATGGGGCGTTCCATCTGATCGTCAGGCGATTCGTCCACCGCCCCGAACATCGATTTGGCTCTTTCATGGAGTTTGTCGGCTTCATCTTGAGCCATCGCGCTAGCAGACGCGATGACCAGAACTCCTGCGACTCGACAGAAAACCGTGAACGTATCCCATCGCATTCCACTCACCAGAATCATCCAGGCACCCAGAACCTTCGTCATCTAGCTATCTCCTCACAAAGTGATTTGCGATCTAACGGGCAATCGACGGCTGGATCGTGTCCTTATCGGTGACGCCGCAACCGATTGCATTCTCTCTTCTTTAGGCAACTCAAAAGGCCAATACTAGGAGAAAAATTCTCAAGCGAGACTGTCACTTGGCGCTAACCCGGACGCCGTAGCTCGTAAAGTTTTCACCCGAGGGCCGCCCGCCATTCGAAATTGCAATACGGGTTTCCATCCATCCCCATCTTATCGAATCACCCCGAATCTCCTACTCGAGTTTCTTGTCCTTGACTCCAACAACCATATAGTGGCGTGGCATTGTTTCCGACACAACCTCTGCCCTAAATCCGCCCTTTTCTAGCTGCACGATTACATCATCTGGCGACAATCGCATCTCTTTCGGTGGGCCCGTTTCGGCATCAATCGCATAATCCACAACTACGAAACGTCCACCTGGTCTCAATCCGTTATAAACCTTCTGAGCGTAAGCTTCTTGACCCGCCACGTGATGCCAGGTGTCGAGCGTTACAACCGCATCGACACTTGCAGGTGCCAACTCAGGATCATGGAATCCGACCTTATTCGGTACGATTTTGGCCGGGCCAAGTTGAGTCATATGGTCGGTCAGATAACCGATTATCGCGGATTCTGCGTCCACGGCGATCACCGTACCGTCTTGCCCCACAACTTTGCTCAAATGCGCCACCATGTACCCCGTCCCTGCTCCTATGTCGGCGACTGTCTGTCCCGATTCCAACGATAAAGCTCCAATAATCTGCTCGGGATGCTGCCATTCGTCACGAGTGGGATCATTCCATTTCTTGGCAAGCTCCTTTGGATTGGCAAAAGCATGCCGATGATCCGCATGTCGGTTTTCATGAGAGCTGGACTCGTCTCGAGTGGATTTGGCTTCGTGCGCCAGCTCCTGATGGAGCGTTGTGTTTATCTTCGACTTTTCCACGGCGACATCTTCCTTTCGGCTGCAACCTGTATGATTCAAAACCCATACGGACAATAGAATTACGACTTGAAACCTTCTCATCGATTCACGACTCGTTCGGTAAATGGAATGCTCTCGCGGTTTCGGAAATGCAACCTGCCGAGATCAACAGAGATAAATGAGGTGTTTGTCCGTCACGGTGAAGCTCCGAATTACTCCGAAGCACGATGCCAATTCGTTTTGGTTCGCTTGGCACCACCTCTCGATTCGATCCTCGCTCGACAATCAGCACTCAATTCGGCCAATGTGACATTACCCAACCTGCTCAGCAGTATCCTTTCCGCATCGTCGAATGATTGTTGAAGCGCTGCGTTGACAGCCTGCTCCACAAGACATTTAGGAGCATCGGTTCGATTGCCGATCGCAAGCAGCGACGGACTCCCAACCGCGTCGTAGATATCTTTCAAAGTCACCTTGGCGAAATCGCATGAAAGGGTCCAACCGCCACCGTGCCCTTTTTCCGATTGAACGTACCCCTGATCCCGAAGCCCCGCCATGATCCGGCGCACCACAACGGGATTGGTATCCATCATTCGGGAAAGATCTTCAGACGTCACCGGCCCATCGCGCTCCGCCATGTGCAGAAGGATGTGAAGTACACCGGAAAGCTTGCTGTCGCGTCTCATGCAACTTATGTTATTGCGTGACTCCGGTTTCGTCAAGAGTCGTTGCTGCAGGTATGTGCGTCGATGGCTTGGCGATCAAGATAAAAGCGGCAAAAACAGGGAACGATCCCTCGCCCCAACAACCTCCGCGGTCAACATCCGCGGTCAACCTACTCAAAGAATCGGGAGTCGTACTACGGACTACTAAAGCCCGAGACGAGGTTTGAAACCACTGTCGCCCGCGCGGAGAACGTGTCGGGCCAGCATTAGAGGATCTCTCCCCTCGCAGCACGGTATCCGAATTTGTCGTGCCTCCACTCCAACAGCACAGAAACCCATTGCACATCACCCAATCAGACCATCCTTAACACGTTGCCCCGCATCAGGAGTGTTCAGGAACGCATTGGCTACTTTTCCGACAACGAAGTCGGAGTGCGCAATCGATACCCAATTCCCTGCTCCGTGAGCAGGAACTGCGGCCGACTCGGATTGGGTTCGAGTTTCTTTCGCAGATTGGCCATGAATACGCGAACATAGTGTGGCTCATTAGCCGAGCCAGGCCCCCACACTTCCTTCAGAAGATACTGGTGAGTCAGGACTCGACCGCAATTGCGAACCAGTATCGCAAGCAGATCAAACTCAATCTTCGTGAGCTTTACTTCGGTCTGGTCAACAAACACTTGTCGTGTTGCTAGATCACCATGGACTTGGCCAAAGTGAAAAGTATGGTCTTGATCTGCGCCCGGAGGACGCATCGAACGACGTAACGCGCTACGTATCCTCGCAAGCAACTCGCCAACTCCGAAGGGCTTAGTGAGATAGTCATCTGCACCGGCATCCAATGCCTGAATCTTGCTCTTCTCTTCGCCTCGCGCTGACAGAACGATGATCGGAATCGTGGACCAGCTGCGAACCGACTCAATGACAGTGATGCCATCCGAGTCAGGCAATCCAAGATCCAGCAACGCAATCGCGGGGTGCTCCTGGGTTAGGAGACGCAAGCCATCTTTAGCCGTGGTTGCTGCCACGACACGAAATCCCTCCACTTGAAGTGAAGCCGTGAGGAACTTCTGAATCGGAGCTTCATCCTCAATCACGACGATAACCGGGGCACTGGAGTCAGCCATTACTTTACTCGTCGAAGTCCTGAGTGATGCGGGGAGGAATGGAATCGTGCGGAATGGTAAAGCGTATCACCGCCCCGCCGCCTCCGCGGTTTCTCGCCGTGATTGTACCCTTGTGGGCATGTACAATCGCCTCGCAAATGGCCAAGCCTAATCCTGTGCCCCGACGATCTATATTCGGGCCCGACCCTCGATTGAATTTTTCGAAGATTTTAATCTCATCCCCTGGCCGTATACCACTCCCGCGATCAGCAACTTCGATGGCAATACCATCGTTGACCTGTTCGCTCTTGATTTCGATTGGCGTCTGATTTGGCGAGTATTTCAACGCATTGTCGAGCAGATTGACGAGTAGCGTCTCCAGAAGAATCTCATCACCATGAATGAGTGGCATATCTCCTTCCATTTGCACTTTGATCTCCCGACCTTCCAAAACGGGATTGAGCCGGTGCAACGCCGAACCGATCACTTCCTCGACGGGCAACCACTGTCGATGGATCTGGATGTTACCGCTTGATAAGCGGGTCATGTGCAGCAGGTTTTCGACCAACCGTGTCAGCCGTTGCGACTCATCGACGATTGTCTCCAGCAATGCGTGATTCCCAGCGTCGAGTGACTCTCTTTGAATATTCGCATCGAGACTGCTCGCGGCACCAGCTATTGCCGCCAGGGGGGTCCGAAGATCGTGCGAGACTGCGCTCAAAAGGGAACTGCGCAGTTTTTCTGTCTCGGACTCCAATTCAGCTCGCTGCGACCTCTCTGTCAAATTGTTGCGTTCGATCGCGAACGCAATCTGTGTTGCATACGTCTCTAGTAGCTGCTTCGCATCGATCGAAATTTGTTGATTGGGTTTCGACGACTGGATCGCCATCACTCCAGCCACGTTGTCAGGGGTAGAGAGTGGGATATAGAACGCTTCGGAACTGGGCAATGTATTTGTTCCAGCACCGGCAGGATCGTTATGGTCCAGCACCCACTGTGCTGTCGCAAACTCTTTCGCGCTCGCTGCAAAGCTGGCGGCATGTCCCAGCATGGGGCGTACCTGGCGATCTTTGTCAGGCAAATAAATCACCGTGTGTGCGTCGAAGACTTCCGCGATGATTTGTTCCGTTTCCCGCAACAAATCCGTTGTTCTAGCGGTATTGGCTAACCGACGACTAAGTCGATAAAGCGCCTCGGCCCTCCGTTCATTTCGACGGGCTATTTCCGCTTGATTTCGAATTCGAGCAGTAAGAGAGCTGGCCAGTAGGCCGACGATCAACATCACGGCAAAAGTGACCAAGTACTGGCTATCGTAGACCGTTATCCGGTAGTGAGGTGGCGTGAACAGGAAATCAAAAGCCAACACCGACGCGATGGCGGAAAAAATCGAAGGCAGTCTTCCAAGCCTTGCTGCAGTCGCTACGACCGAAAGCAAGTAAACCATCACCAAGTTGACTTCTGAAAACCCAACTTGATTCATCAATAGCGTAATGATGGTCGCAACAATCGTGTAGCAGCCCGCCTCAAGCCAAGTCCAAACGTTACCATGAGACGTGTTTGGGTGCCAACCCGGGCTGGCGTCTTGCGCTTCGTCGAGACCTCGAACCACAACGACGTCCATATTGCCGCTGTCGCGGAGCAATCGATCGACCAACGACGCTGCGCGAGACCACCAGTGATGCCCGGTATCACCTGTCTTGCCAACCACAATCTTCGTTACATTGCGACTCGAAGCGTACGCGATCAACGCTTGGCTAACATCGTCACCGGATGCCTGAACGATTTCGCCACCTAGGCTTTCGGCAAGCTTCAAATTGCGATGGAGCTGCTGGCGATCGCCGTCGCTCCATCGAGCGGCAGCCGACGACTCAATATGCAATGCAATCCAGGGCGATTGAAGACGATCCGCAAGCCGTTTGGCTGCTCGCACCACTTTGGCTGACGATGGACTCGGACCAACACAAACCAGCAATCGCTCATTGGTTGGCCAAGGACGATTGCTTGCACTTCCGAGCCTCGCGATTTCTACGTCTTCGTGCACTCGGTCGGCAGCGTGTCGTAACGCCAACTCCCGAAGTGCCACGAGGTTATGCTTGCGAAAAAACTTTTCTAGCGCGAACGCGGCTTGTGTGGGAACATAGATTTTCCCTTGGCGTAAACGCTCCAAGAGATCGTCGGGGGAAACGTCGATAAGCGTAACCTCATCAGCCCGCTCCAGAACGGAATCTGGCACCGTTTCGCGGACCTGGACTCCACTAATTTCAGCAATGACATTATTCAGCGACTCGATATGCTGTACGTTCAGAGTTGAAAGGACATTTATTCCTGCTGCGAGTAGTTCTTCCACATCCTGCCAGCGCTTCGCGTGACGCCCACCCATTGCGTTAGTATGAGCAAGCTCATCCACCAGAATGAACTCAGGCTTGCTGGCCAGCGCCGTATCTAAATCAAATTCCCGTAGTATCGAACCGCGGTATGAAACTTCTAGTGGGGGCAATACTTTGAGCCCTTCCGTTAAGACCTGAGTCTCGGGGCGAGCATGTGGCTCAATGTATCCAAGCACAACGTCACGCCCCTCCCGCTTCATCGCCTGAGCAGCTTGAAGCATTGCATAGGTCTTGCCTACACCGGCCGCATAGCCCAGGAACAATCGCAACTTGCCTGCCGAGGATGCGAATGGAGCTGCATCGGAATCCGAACGAATTCGAGCCAGCATCTGCTCGGGCGTCGGTCGCTCTTGCTCGTTCATCGCGTCCGATCCACATCTTCCGTTGCAACCAGCGGGAGCGTGTCAGCGTCAGGTACCCTCTCCAACAAAGTTGCAGCAACTGACAAATCACCAAACCGGGAACTAACGCGTTTCGGTTGATGGATCGAATCCAGCATCAAATTGAACTCGAAAACGTTGACGAACCCCTCGGGAGCTGCGGTATTGGTCAACTCAGAAGCTGCCTGCCTTTGCAATAGATCTTGGAGGATGGAAATGTCTACCTGTCGGCTCATGGCTATTCGGTCTGCTTGAATCAGGGCGGCCGCAAGGCTTATATGGGGGTCCAATCCTGACCCTGACGCCGTGACCAAATCAGCAGGGATCGTAGCCCCATTTTTCAAGGCGTAATTCGATAGTATCGCTTTCGCCCGTTTGCGAATATCAGGATTGGTAGGCGACATATTACTTCCGCCCGCACCCGCAGCATTGTAATCGACTGCCGATGGTCTGGGCCATAAGTACTCGGGGCGGGAGAACTTCTGCGCCACTAGTCGAGAACCGACGACTTTTCCGTCGCTCCCATAAACCAAACTGCCGAGGCGTTTCTCTGGCGCAATCACAGTTGCAGCCGCAAGCACCAGAGCCGTGTATGCGATA
The DNA here is from genome assembly GCF_001610875.1 of Pirellula sp. SH-Sr6A. NCBI lineage: Bacteria > Pseudomonadati > Planctomycetota > Planctomycetia > Pirellulales > Pirellulaceae > Pirellula > Pirellula sp. SH-Sr6A. Next base: position 6,087,919 of record NZ_CP011272.1, read on the forward strand.
ACACAAACGCTGATTGTCAGCCCTGTCAGCCGAAGCGCACGAATGAATTCAGTAAACACCCTATTCTCTCCTTCAAGTTGATAAATTTTAAATCCAACCCACCGCAACCAACATCCAATCGATGGCTTTGATACCAACAAAGGGAACAATCAATCCGCCGAGCCCGTAGACAAGCAGGTTCGTTCCTAGCAGTGCGTCTGCTCCGATAGGACGATACTTCACACCCTTGATGGCGATAGGAATAAGTAGCGGTATGATCACTGCATTGAAGATAACGGCAGCGAGAATGGCACTCCTGGGAGTCGCTAACCCCATAATATTGAGGGGTGCTAGGTGTGGCATGGCACTCATGAATACCGCGGGAATGATCGCAAAGTATTTGGCGACATCATTCGCGATACTGAACGTTGTCAGTGCACCGCGAGTCATCAGCATCTGCTTTCCCGTCGCGACAACATCGATCAACTTGGTCGGATTAGAGTCCAAGTCAACCATATTTCCAGCCTCTTTCGCTGCCTGCGTTCCCGAGTTCATCGCAACGGCCACATCGGCTTGAGCAAGTGCGGGCGCGTCGTTGGTCCCGTCGCCGGTCATGGCCACCATATGCCCCTCGCTTTGGTAACGGCGGATCAGTTCCAATTTCGCCTCAGGTGTCGCTTCTGCTAGGTAATCGTCAACGCCCGCTTCTGCTGCAATCGCTGCGGCTGTAAGTGGGTTGTCGCCGGTGATCATGACCGTCTTGATCCCCATTCGCCGCAGTTCGATGAATCGCTCTTTGATTCCCCCCTTCACGATATCTTTCAAATAGACAACACCTAGGGCTTGATCATTCTCAGCGACGACGAGCGGCGTCCCTCCCGCTTTTGCAATGCATTCGGCTTCTGACTTCACTTCGCGCGGCAGTTCCCTACCGTGCGCCGCTAGGTGGTTTGCGATCGCATCGACCGCACCTTTACGAATGACGCGACCTTCGAGATTGAGTCCGCTCATTCGAGTCCGAGCGCTAAATGGCACAACCTCGGCAGCCATTTCCTCGAGTGATTGCCCCCGAAGACTGTATTGGTTCTTCGCGAGAATAACAATACTGCGGCCTTCGGCTGTTTCGTCTGCCAAGGAAGCAAGCTGGGCGACCGTCGCCAGACGCTTCTCGTCGATTCCAGGTGCGGGGATGAACTCGGCGGCTTGACGATTTCCCAGCGTTATCGTTCCCGTTTTGTCGAGTAGCAACACGTCCACATCACCGGCTGCTTCTACAGCACGTCCCGACATCGCCATCACGTTCGCTTGGCTAAGTCTCGCGATACCAGCGATCCCAATAGCGGCAAGCAACGCGCCGATTGTGGTTGGAATCAAACAAACCAACAGAGCCACCAGAGTAGGAATATCGATCGTGACGTTAAAGTAGGTAGCTATGGGATACAGCGTTACGCAGACCAACAGAAACACCATGGTTAATCCTGCCAGCAGAATCGTGAGCGCAATCTCGTTGGGTGTCTTGCTGCGATTAGCCCCTTCCACCATCGCGATCATGCGATCCAGAAAGCTTTCCCCTGGCTTGGCGGTAACTTTTACGACGATGTGATCTGAGACCACTCGCGTTCCGCCCGTCACAGCGCTCCGGTCTCCGCCGCTCTCGCGAATTACCGGAGCGCTCTCGCCAGTGACGGCACTCTCGTCAACGAGCGCAATCCCTTGCACAACTTCGCCGTCAGCCGGAATCGTTTCGCCTGGACGAACTACTACGTAATCTCCAACCTTTAGCGTGGAGGCCGGCACTTCATCGATAACACGTCCTGCGATCTCCGCTACTTTATTCGCCGTCACATCTTTGCGAGCGGAGCGCAAACTAGCAGCTTGAGCTCGCCCACGGGCTTCTGCAACCGACTCTGCAAAATTTGCGAACAACACGGTAAACCAGAGAATGACGGTCAATCCCAAGAAGTACGAAGCGGCCTCTCCTCCTGCAAAGATGGCTTCGGCCGTGATCAAAGTCGTTAACGCAGCTCCAACCTCAGCGATGAACATCACTGGGTTTTTGGCCATGCGCACGGGGTTGAGCATCTCGAACGATCTGAAGATAGAGGGAACGAGCATGCTCCAGTTAAACAGTTCTGGTCTTGGTCGATGGGAAGGTTGTCCCGGTTGACCTGAACTGGGTTGGCTCGAGCTCGGCTCGACGGAGACGGTAGACATCTTTTTCACTCCAATTGTTGATTGCGATGGTTTATTGAGCAGTCTGCAATTGCTCGGCGATCGGTCCCAAGACGGCGAGCGGCAAGAACAAGAGCGCTCCAACTATCAACACCGTTCCAAGCAGAATGACACAAAACAACCATGAGTCAGTACGGAAGGTGCCTGCGCCCTCAGGCGTCGCCCGCTTGCTACTGAGCGATCCGGCGATCGCCAGCGGTGCGATGATCGGGATGAAGCGAGCGAACAACATCACAAGACCGGTAGCAATGTTCCAAGGCGGTGTGTTGTCTGCAAGTCCTTCGAAGCCTGATCCGTTGTTGGCTGCGGCTGAGCTGAACTCGTAAAAAATTTGGGTCAGGCCGTGGCTGCCTGGATTGCTGATTGTGCCCCTACCCCATGCTGTAGCAGCGAAAAGAGCTGTTCCCCCCAGAATAAACAGCGGATGGGACAGAATCGTTAGCAAAGCTAACTTGATCTCAAAGGCTTCAATCTTCCTAGCAAGATACTCAGGGGTTCGCCCCACCATCATGCCAGCCAAGAACACCGACATAACAATGAACATGAACATATTCAACATACCAACGCCCACACCACCGAACTCCACGTTGAGCCACATGCCGGTCAACGGAGCGATGCTAGTCATAGGATTTAGGCTGTCATGCATAGCATTGACTGAACCGTTTGATGTCGAAGTCGTTGATACCGCCCAGACAGGTCCAGCTAACGTTCCAAATCGAAGTTCTTTGCCTTCCAAATTGCTTGATGATGCAATGGGCAGGCTATCCAAAGCCTTTGTCGACTGCTGCTCACAGATGCTCGCGTACGCGATGAATCCAACGAACAGGATTAGCATCACTCCAAAGACTGCATGCGAGTGACGTAAGCGTCCGGTGACGCGCCCAAACATCCATACACTAGCCATTGGGATCAAAATGATGGAAAAGTTGCTGATGACGTTGGTCCAGAAAGTCGGATTCTCCAATGGATGCGTACTATTTGTGCCAAAAAAACCACCGCCGTTGGTGCCTAATTGTTTGATTGCCACAAAGGCAGCCACTGGACCGCGGGCAATGGTCTGTGTCGCTCCTTCGAGCGTCGTTGCCTCCACTGCACCAGCCAATGCCATCGGCACGCCACTGACAGCCAAACACAATGCCACAACGATTGCCAAGGGTAAGAGAACCAGAAACGAAGCTGTAGCCACGTCACGATAGAAATCCCCCATAATCTTCGCGCCCGCCATGACCCGTGCAACCGCCACGAGCACTGCGAGACCAGTGGCTGCCGAAACGAATTGCAACCACATAAGAGATAGTTGCGAGAAGTAACTTAAGGCGACTTCACCGGAGTAATGCTGAAGGTTCGTATTGGTGACAAACGAAATCGCTGTGTTAAACGCGAGCGTTGGCTCTAAGCCAACTTTCTTATCTGGGTTGAGGGGCAAGTAGTCTTGAAACGAGAGTACAGCGTAAACGAGCACGAACATCCCGTAGTTGAACACGAGCATACTACGACAATAGCCAGACCAAGTGCCTGTAGTAGACAGATCGATTCGCCCCAGCCCCAAGTCGAGCCAGTGATGCCAGCGTCGAATAAATGGTGAGGGGCTCTGGGAATCGAACGCCCATTGCATGTAACGAGACAGCGGCCAAGCCATCGCGACTGCCATGCCCAATATCAGAACAAATGGAATCCAAGTATTCATGACGATCACGTTCTCCTAAAACTTCTCAGGGCGTAACATCGCGTAGGTCAGATAGACGAATGACAGAACAACCACCAAAATGACGATGGCATTCATAGGGCACCTCGCGATCGTTCGATCCAGTGGATCAGTGACCAGAGAAGTGCGAACCCACAGGTCGCGATCAGGAACATGGTTAGCGTCGGCATTGCGAACTCCTTCAGTACGAGAAACTGAGAAGAAGTATCGCCATGTCGATATTAAGCGCGCATCAAAAGCGTCTGCGGAGGTATCAAAGTTTTATCAAGACGGGGCCCATTACCCTTAAGCAAATCTCCTCGCTCGGCGCATTTCTAGCCATCGTTTCCTTCTCCCGCCACCATCCACCGCTTCACGTCACCTTGCGGTTCCATCCGTCCACCAATCCGCTGGCGGGCGTTTGCGTCCGGTCCCATCCCTCTTATCAGCCGTCAGGCGTCTACGACCTCATGCAACACACCATCCACCTCGTAGAAACAATCGGATCGCCCGAGTTTCGCCCTGAACTCGACGCCCCAGCATCTCCCTACCTGCAGTCCGGTCTGTTCGGTGTTCTACACAATGGTGGTGAAGGATTTCTTTTTTCTTGATTTCAAAAAGGGTTCGTCGCCTGCCTACCCTGATGTACAAGGTATCGATGCAGTCGTTTCTCTCCATGATAACTGCACTTCAATCCGATCGCCGGGCCGAAGATCGCGCCGTCCGGCACTGAAGATCCGCGACCAACGAAAAATGGTAAGATACGGGTCGCAGGGAACACCCATCCAAAACGCAAAGTTCAAACAACACCCATCACCCTCCACGACGACTGGCAAAAATCGATGGCCAAGTTGTCGCCAGCCTTGCATTTCGGTATTATCCCTTTGAATGCACCCCACCTTTCCTTCCTTCCTCCAGCCCTCCCCTATCCTCCACATCGGTCTTGAATACTTCGAATGTGTTCCGAGACGGAATGGATCCACGAGACCTGCGCCAAGATCGCATTGCAATTCCCGTATTCTTAGAGAGATACAGCACCGATGATGACTACCCAATTTCTCTACCGAATCGCTTTCCTCGCCACGGTATGGATCACTGTAAGCACGCTCGAGGCTGCCGAAAAAGAGCCATTCCATTTTGGCCACCGTGGGGGCGCACACGAATTTGAAGAAAACACACTCTTCGCTTTCAAAAGTTGCTACGAAAAAGGGATCCGGGGTTTCGAGCTTGATGTGCGCATGACCAGCGATGGGGAATTGGTCGTATTGCACGATGATTCCCTGGATCGGACGCATCACGGTACGGGGCCAGTCGAATCGCTGAAGGCCGCCGAGGCCCGGAAAGTTCACTCCAAGAAACAGAACGAGCCGCTGCTGTTCCTGGACACTCTGCTTGCCTTCTTGAAAGACAAGCCAGGCATGTACGTGGAGTTTGAGATGAAGACCAGCAACAAGGATCTCTATCCTGATTCCCGCATAGCCGAGTATGCCGCCAAGTTGCATGAGAAAGTCACGGCGTTTGTTCCCGCAGGCTCTACCTACGTATTCACCTCGTTCGACCAACGCCCCCTAAAGGCGATTAAGCAAGTTGACGCCAATGCCGACATCATGCTGATCAAAGGAGGTCCGCTGACTCCCGAACTAATGGCGGCGGCGAGAGCAATCGGCTCGAAGCGAATCGCGGCCAAGATGGAAGGTACGACGCGATTGGCTGTGAAAGAGGCCCAAAAGCAAGGTTTCATCGTGACCGGTTGGCCGGGCCATAATCTCAACGATTACTTTCTTGGGCTCGGTTTAGGCGTGGACGCGATCTGCAGTGATGTCCCTGTGCAAGTACAGGAATACATCGACACGAAGCGCAGTCGGTAGAGGGGCAGCCGGGGCTGGGCGGTTTGTCCATGGCTTCCCGGGCAATTGAGTTTGACCCGGGGAACCGCCGGTTCGAGTGTGAACGGGATATTGGATCTACCGGTGCAACGGTCGTAGCGCTACGCTTTTTTGCAACCGAACGATAACGAATCCCTATGGATTGGCATCCCGATCCATTTCGATTCTGCGTCAATCCCTTGGCAATGCACGAGATAGATCGTTTTCCGATGTGGTTCAGCGCAGCGGTGCATCACGGTCACCAGTGATGTACTTGTTAAGCAAACCAAACCACACGGTAGGACCATTTTAACAGTACTTGGCTTCCAGAACCCTCGATGATCGAGTCGCCCTGTTCTCGAACGCAATGATCGCGATGGTCTTCCCGAGGCGCAGGTGGCTATGTTGGCCTCCCATCGGATCCGTCTGATGATGAGACCGCGACTTTCCAAGTTCTTTCGCAGATGGAGGATAGTCCTTAAGGCCCGAAGACGTTTTCACGCTCCAGGGGTAGTTGAAAGCCGTCCGAAATCCTGGTCATGTAGAGTCCTCGACAAAGCCACCAGAAGATTCCCATGGCTTTCTTGTCGCCCCAGTCAGAGCGAAGCGTTTGGTAGTCTTGCTGGCTGATTAGCCATGGGGTAGTACTCAGTTTTCTCGCGAACGCATACGCTCGCTGCTCTTCTGGAGGGAATGCAGACCAATCGCTTTCGGCGAGTAGTTTCGTTCGGTTCGCTGTTGCCTCTTTCGACAAGCCGGCCACCTCGAGCAACATCTCGCAGTGCCCCATGCAATAGCTACATTCCACAGCCCGCGTCTGCACCCAGAACAAACTCTCTTCCAAAATCCGTGGCGATGGACACTCCGACCAATGCGTTCGCGTGCTTATGGTCCATGGAATTGCGAGCTCAGGAACGTACCCATAATTGATAAGACTCCAGCGAATCGCTGTAGGTTTTGATGACATCGGTGCCGGTAACTTGTCCTGAACCTGGTCCCATGCGGGAATGGGAAGCCTCGCTTTTCGGTCACGCTGAACCTCAAGTCCTTTTTGCAACTGACCAAATGTGATGCCGTTCCAATCCTTACCTGGAGGCGATATAGCAACTCCATCTGCTATGTATTGATCCTGCCCATTATCGGGTGGAAGCAATGGGGCAATCTGCAGTGCTCCATCCACAAATCGAACATCGCAGGGAGGCAATGGACCGTTTTCCTCTATCGAGAGATTTAGTCCCAGAATGATTCGATCCTGAAAGTTTCCATAGGCGGCCAGAAGAACCATGGCAGCAACCGCGCGATCGCCGTAGTGCTCCTTCAACCGATCGAAGAGGTCGTCGTCGATCTTGGACGCTTCGGTAGAAAGTTGCTTCACAAACTGCATGGCTTCTTGCTCGGGCTTGGAGCCGGCAGGGAATCCTTGCATGAAAGCTCCAATGTCCTCTTGTTTGCCACCACTTCGTCGCAGGTCGGCTAAGGCATACGCCATTGAATAGTCGCAGTGATTTGCCTGTGCAATGCACCATCGGAGTTTGGCTCTCAACTTCGGGTCGAGCGGACTTCGCAACCGGTGGGCGGCGTCAAGCTCCAACATAGCAGCTGTAGTTCTCGGAAGTTCCGCTGCGACGGCCCGCGCCCATATCGGCAAAGCCCCCTTCACTCCCGCCTTTAACTCGGGTAAGCGTTCCCAAGTTTGTTGATCACTGAGCAAAGGAACAAAAGGCTGTTGCTTGGCTTCATTGTCCAAAACAGACATCATGATTGCTTGCTCGACTTCTCCGGGTCGGAAACCAAACGGTCCGCGAGAAGATCTGTACAAAACTCTTCCATTGCGGTCTAAGACGTAAACGCGACCAGGCATCGCGCTGTATTGGTTCCCAACGGTATCGTCGATAGAGTCGACCAAAAGTGGCATGCGATAGTTGAGTTTGGTTGCACAAGTTTGCGCAACGGCAATTCGTTCCTCAAAGGTCTTGGGTTGAGGAAGCCTAACACCCATTCGAGAGTTCGACTCCATAATCCATCCATCTTCGGGATGGGCTTCGCGAACGTAGATTCCAAAGCAATGAATCCGTCCCTTCAAGGAATGGCACACGTCATCCAGCTCGCGGTAGAACCGACGGAACGGACCGCAGGTGTAGTTTCCAAAAATCAATACGATCGGCTTATCATGATAGTGTTTAGATAGCCGAATGGTCTCCTTACCATCCTGAGTTTTCAACTCAAAGTCCGGTGCGACCTCATTCAGAGATGGACCTTCGAAAAACGATCCTAGCTCGCTCTTGAAGAATCCCTCGAGCAATCTCCTTCGAGTCGGCTCGTCGCCTGGCAAATAGGGAGGTCGCCCCTTACCAATAGGTATAGCTCGCCTAAATGAATCGATACTGAGATGGGTTTCGTCTTTCCTCGCGCTATCAAAGAACGCCATCCATTCGTCTCGATTGACCTGCGAGTCGCCTGATTGATCTATGAATCGAAAGAATTGATTAGCTACCCCCATTTCGCGCATGTACATACTGTCTGGGGACCAATCGAAGTCTCCTGACTCGAGCTTTCCATCTCCGTTCCTATCGATGCGATCAAACAAGAATGGATCTCCAACGAAACCCTTCTTTTCCAAAGCCATGGATTCGTCAATCCTGAATCGACCCGCTAACCAACTCCAAGAGTGCAGCAATTGAGGGTCTTTGAACCAACCGTTTCCGATTCCCATCGCATCGTCGCGCAGAATTCCGAGCAACATTGCCAACGCTTCAGTCGGTTTACCCTCGATCGATTTTTCAATGCGATCCGCAAGTCTCTTGCACGCTTCGTCGTCGTCAGAAACGGACAAACATTCTCGCTCTAGCGACGAGAAGTCCTGATTGAACCACGGTTTTGACGGTACCTGTCCTAAACTCGCCTGCATGGCCCCTACAAAAAAGAACACGGCTACCAAAACAAATCGAAGGTATTTCATAGTATTCGCCTGATGTTACTGTCTTTTCATGAAGCGTTTACCGTCACGGTGATCCGTAAGTGCTTCGCTTGGTAGTAAACAGAATAAACCTAGAATCGATGCCATCTCACGATCGCTGACGGCTCGTTTCATCGCCCCAAACTCGATCATCTCGGGTGATGAACCGAAAACGCGAGGGAGCTTCGGAGGTTGCCTAGAACCTCGTTAATTCAAAACGACTTGGACGCGTCGATTTGAGTGCTGAGCCACGCCATCACCCACCACTTGGTCGGCCACCAATCCTCTCTATTGTGTCCCACCGATGTCTTGAGCGATGATTCCGCTAGGTGTTTTGGATAAGTTCCTAATCGACTTCAACTCGTTGCAAAAACTCCATCTCGGATGGAGCCGTTCGATGGCTTATTCCTCATCTCCCAGCGTCGCAGCAGGATGACTCACCCTGCTGCGAAGTCCCACCCCTATCAGCGATCGAGAGCTTCCAGCGGTAACTGTGTCGCTTCTGTCAGACGATTGAAGAACGCTGCTTGCGTGGTCACATAAACCGCCTCAGCAACCCGTTTGTCGTCCATGATCGATTGCATGGCATAAAAATCCTCATCGCTGATCAAGGCAGGATTGGCGGCAATCGTTCTTGCGAATCGAACGAGAATCTTATCTTGCTGTTGCTGTTTGGTAGGAGTTTTGGATTCGGACTTTGACTCTGCGCCTAGCGAGTCCAACGCGCGTATATCCGAATCGGACCACCTAAGCTTTTTCAATCCATGGACTGCATGGCCCAGCGCGTACCATGCTCGATCGTCTCGCGCCGAAACGTAAGCGATGATCGCCTTGGAACGAGGATCCAATGTCCCGGAAGTTTCAATTTTATACAGTGCAACAGCGCGTTCTGCGCCGGACTTCGGAAGAGTCGACAGGAGCCTAGTCCAGTGTTGGCTACTCCATTCTGGTGGCATGTCATTCGATGCGAGCCATGACCTAGTCGTTTCCTCATCCGATATCGAAACCAATGGTGTTCGTGCCGCGGTTGACGCAAGCTGTTTCTGTACTTCTTCCCAGCTCTCCCATTCGGGACGCGTTCGTTTGTGTGCGGGTACAAGACCTGTCCCTAAACCTCGCGCCGTTGGCGCAACGCGGCTGAGACTCTTTGCAAACTTCTCACTTGTGGGGCGTGTGAACTCGAAAAGAACATCTTGCTGAATTCGCATCGGACCGGTCCAACGATTGGTGGCATTGAAACCAGCGATCGTCACGATTAGCTCAACCACCTGTTTCTCGTTGAAATGCTTCTTCAATGCTGCTACGTCGTCTGCCGTAAACTCATGTGGATAGAAAGACAGCTTACTAGCAAACTCGAACGCAGCCTTCTGTTGGGGTTCAAAGTAATTCCAGTCGGCGTCGAGAGCTGCGAGCGTATCGTCCGAAACGCCTCGATTTGCCAATCCGGATTCTTGATGCCCTAAACAATAGGTGCAATTATTGCCCCGAGAGACAATCCAGAAAATCATGGTTCGAAAACTGGGATCAAGTCCTGATTCCGATACACGGGGTTGGTTGTTTGAAGCTCGCTGGATGTCGGCATCGAGGGAAAACCCATACTCGCTCAGATAATATGCCCGTGTCCTGGCGTTATTGGCCAACCCTAGGCGTCGAGGTGCCTCGCCCGTTTCTTTGGCCTTTGACTTTTGCGCTGCGATCAATTGAATCTCAGCTTCGGTTAGGGGTGGAGCGGGGAGTCGCGGCTTAGCCATCTTCGATTCATCGAGAACGCGTTTCACGTCGTCTCGTGTGACAGGGACGGGATCGATCTTGTAGCTCGATGCGGCAGGCTCGCTCGGTAGTCCCGCCGCTTCGGTAATCCGGTTGAACGCCGTCCGGGTGGTGGTATAGTTGATCGCTTGAACCGTATCCCGCGGCCCCGCTAAATCTACGGCTCGCTTTACCTCAGCGGCGGATAGAACCACGGGTGCATCTCCTAGCTTCTTGACCATATCGAACAGGGCCTGTTCGCGGGGCGTGAACGACTTCCAATCTCCATCGAGTGCAAAAATCTGTTCCTCGGATTGGTTCAGCTTGGTCAAATCGGCATAGGCCAAACTGAGGGCATACCATGCTCGATCCTGACGCGCAAGGATCCACGAAATCTGCGCCTTCAATAAACGACTTAGATCCCCATTCTCTTCCGCTGTTAACGTGGTAGCCACTCGACTCCCCCCAGAGACTGGGAACCGTGCCAGAAGCCGAATCCAATTGGGAACGGCTCCGGAATACGCTGCCGAGAGAGGAATCCGCTCGCGTGTGACATCTTCAGCGATCAAGGGAATTCTCGAAGTGCGATTCGCACACTCCAGCAGCTTTTTCTTCACATAGTCTATTGGCTCTAAGCGTGGCCGATTGCTAAACGTAGCCGTCGCAATCGATTCAGGTTCTGGGTTGTTTACCAATACGATCTTGCTCAGCTGCTTAGCAAACTCAGGAGAGGTTGGCGTCTCGTACGTTCCCGAAGGTCGGCTGGCATCAACTGTTTCCGATCCCTGTCGACCACCAAATCCCATGCTGAGCCCACCTCCATTCGCATTTTGAGGGACTGCCACAGCCTCTTTCCATCGATTGATCGAGTTATTGCCCGCCATCGAGAGGATCATCTCTAGAATTTGATCATCGCTGAAATACTTCCGTACATTCTGAATGTCCGCGTCGCTGAGCAAGTGCGGCTCAAGAGTAAACCGACGACCAAAAGCAAAAGCGGCCTGCGAACTCGGTTCGAATCTGTCCCATTGGCTGTCTAGCATCGCGATCTGGTCTTCGGTCCGACCAAGGCCCAGGAGCTTGCTCTCTTGGTGACCAATACAGTACTGGCAATTGTTGACGCGCGACACAATCCAAAACAACTCGACCTTCAAGGCTGCGTCGAGCGTGTAGAGAGGATCTTGTTGCCGTCCACCCAATGCCCCACCGCCCCCCGAGGAGTTAACTGGATTCGTTGTTGGGTTAGAAGTTCGACCGTCGGGAATTCCCTCACGGGTAGACGCGGTGTCACGGGATCCTCGGTCCCCTCGACTGCCAGGGCGTGGGTTTCGCGATGACTCGATTCCGTTCAAGTAGTGATATCGAAGTCGGCTTTCGTAACTATCGCTTCGTTCACCAAGTTTTTCTCGATCCTCGTCGGTTAATTCCGGCAGAGGAATCCGCGGTGTTCGCCTTTTGACGTCCTCAAGCAAACGCTTCATCTCGGGACGCGTTAAGGGAGTGGGCCGAATGCCTTCGAGCCCGTCTTCTGAATGAACGAACGACGAAGAACTGAACGCGATCGTTAGCGAGAACGCCAATAAATTACGAAAGAAAGTACGATGCATAATAGCAACCTTAAATGATTTGATGGAGATACGCCAATCGATCCAAACGGCGCCGTGCAGTGAAGCCGGGATTCGATTGAGTCATATTGAATTGTTGTCTTCAACAATTTTGGAATCGGCGCAGGAAAGGCCTATTGCCCGTCATGAAAAAGACAGGCAGTATGCCTTTCCCCAAGAATTTAAATATGCAAACGAACAGCGAAAGACGACGGCGTCATCCTTCCTCGCGAAAGAAAGTGATCACAGGGGCCGTCGTGGTAAGGTAGCCAAACTGACGCTCAGCAGTCTTCCCATCCGCAGTTGTAGTCTTCAATCGAATCAGAAATCGAATACTCGGACCAAAGTCCTCTCCTTCGCCTGCGAATTCGTAGGAGGTCAGTTTTGCACCTTTTTTCCAAAGGTCTTCACGTACCAAAATGGCAGGCTGTTCTTTCGCGAGGTCGTCCATGGAACCACCGGATTTCCAATGTTCCATAACACGCTTCGCAATCTGCAACGCCTGCTCCTTGTCGGCAAGCGGTGCTTTGGGAGCACCGCATCCAACCCATAGCATGGTCATTGCGCAAAAACCAACAAAACTTCGACGCTGCATTATTGGTCAATCCCACTCAAGGTTGTTTCGCCGCCGTCTCGCGTGCCGAATGCTCGCCAGGCTACCAGATCGATCGTGTTGGGAATGAACTGTACGGATCCATCGCAACGAGTGACATTGACTCCTCCTGTATGCAAGCTCTTCGCGGTTGTATATACACGCCCCGGTGGGTACATGCAGGACCGTCGACCAGGAACATCTACGTGATAATAACTTCCTTGAGTATGTCCACTTTGGAGCCATGGCCCTCCAACATTGCTGTTACCTTGCTTAGTGAGGTCTGTAACTGTAATGGCATAGCACATCTGGATGGCTTCGTCAGGAGTGGCTGGATAGGTTCCCGGTTGGAACGTATCGGTCCAGGTTGAGATGGCATTGCTGAAGTCTCCGATTGGATGCTCACTGAATGCGGCCGTGTTGGAAAGACCGTCTGTGATGGAACCGATCTTAATATTCAGAGATGGGACCAGCGGCCCGTTTGGGGCGGGAAATCCATAGTTTGAATTTCCAACGACTGTGGAGGGTTGTCCGTTGAGAATCCCCGATCCTTGATTGCTTCGGTAATTCGTAACTCCCCACCCTGCTACCGGGCTCTGCCCAGTTGGGTCACTCGGACATCGCAACGTGGGGATTTGAACGGCCCGCGCTGCGGTGTTGTTTGCATGCGTTGCCGAAACATTAAAATCAATGAGATTGTAGACAGACACTTGCTCCATATAGGGTAGGAGTGCACCAAAGACCGATTGGCTGGCAGGTCCTGCCGTCCGACCTTGGGGGAGAAGCTTGGTGGCAGACTCATAATTCAGCATGGCGAGCCCCAGCTGCTTCAAATTGTTGCTGCATTGCATACGTCGAGCAGCTTCTCGAGCCGCTTGAACGGCAGGCAATAGCAAACCGACCAAGATTCCGATAATGGCGATGACTACGAGTAGCTCAACAAGCGTGAAGCCGATTCTTCGATTTTTGCGAAATGATAATGACACAAAGATATTCCCGGAAAAGATGAACTTGAATAGTTTTGAGGATCGAGAATTGCAAACAAAAGTGTTCGAAGTCCCAAAATGCAAGACGGTCGAGTAAGACCGCAGTACGACGGTTGCATGCTCAAACTGCAGGAGCGAATCACAGACCTAGCATCCCAACGTGTGCATGACACCAAAGGAAAACCAAGGGTCGTCGCTAGCAGGTGGCGAACGAAAAACCGAACTATTCAACAACAATCGGGGGTCGCAAGAGGGGCGACCTAGAAATAGAAACCAAGGCTGATTGCGATGCGAAGAGCCAATGGGATTTAAAGCAATCCACGACCACTGGCTCCACCATACCTGACCCGAGTACCTTGCGAACTTGAACGCTCGGCGACACGGGATCAGAAGGAACGACGGGGACGCGCCCTCCACACGTTCCGGTTCGACACTCGCCACTTGGAATTTGACTTCCTTCGTGATCGCTCGGCCACTCCATCCCAGCTAACTTTTCCATGGAAAGACTGTGCTGGAGATAATCACCGCAGCTAGCGCTAACTCGCTGGCCACAAAAAACGCCCATACAGGTTGTCACCAATAAGGCGAGCAACAGCTGGCGAAACGTGGAAGTGAGCGGTGGAGAGAACGTCATAAAGTACCCGGGAGGATGCGAACAACCGTTCAGTATGTGCGTCTGGTGAAGACAAAGCAAGTATTCGAAGAAAGATTCCTTCCAGGTTGTTTCGCTCCGAATCCCCCCTTATGCGGCGATAGCGTCGCTTCCCACGACATTGCCTCTACCTCCAATTGCCGTGAGGTTCGATGGAGCATCACACGGACGCGGACGAGAACTGGACTACCAATGCGCTGCGGACAGCATCCGAAACCTTAATCAAAGAACTCCAACTCGCCGCTGATCGCTCGGCGGTAGATCGCTGGGCAGAAGGGGGGCCTGACCGGGCAACTTGTGGTCACGGCAGTGAGGCTTTGGTTAGCAGGTCAACATAAGTTTTACCGCGCTGAACCTGTCATGGTTGCGGTTATTACCGCACTTCCTACCGCATCGCTCTGGTATTTATGCTGTAAAAAGCGTCTGCGAACGGCGCGGGCTTTAGCCGACAATGAAGAAGAAATGAACGTCGTAGTCCACAAAATCCAAAAGCGATCACCAACCGGGGAGAAGCCTTTCTATGGTACGCATCCGATTGAAATCTTCTGAGGCAGGCGAGTCGAACGTATGATCACGCCGATTCCATTTTGGTATATCGGTTGTCGTAATGCGACAATTGGCTTGGACCAATGCAAATCGCGTCCAGGAAAAGCGTTATCAAACACAGCCCAGATTGCTATCCGATCCCCGGCAGAGGAACTATGATTCGTTCGACAATCACGATTTGGCTCTCGTCCGCACTACTCGTAGGCGCGGGTTGTGGGAGCAACGATAATCCTAACTACTCTCCGAGTGAGTCCAAAATCGATCTCGTACATATCAATGACAAGACACAGGTCGATCCGCCAAATGAGTTCGGCTTTAGCAAGATCTCCATTCGCAACGGCGAGAACTATCAGGAAGGGGTCCTCGATGCCCAACGACAGGAAGTGATCGTTCCTTCCACCAAGCTCCTCGTTCACGACATTACCGATAGCATGGCGTTGATTGGACTGGAAAACAAATTCCTGTTCGTACCCCTTGAGGATGGTCCTTACTCATACAAGGAGCTCTCTGAGGTCGATGGATTTCAGTATGCGACCCCTTACCGCTGCGGTGTGGCGATGGTGGTCCTCCAGGACCTGTGGTTCTATATCAAAGAAGATGGGACGCGGGTTTCAGAAGAGTCATTCGATTGGGCTGAACCTTTCCATCTGGATCGAGCCCTGGTCAAGAACGGTGAGCGATTCCAAATCATCAAACCGGACGGGACGGTAGTCAAAGTTCTCGAGTACGATCAAGCGTCTGTTCAAAGTCCATGGTGCTGGCAAGTGACCAGCAGGGTAGATGGAAAGTGGAAGAGCGGCTTTGTAGACCTCGATGGGAATCGGATTACCGATCTAATATTCGACAATGTTGGCTACTACGACCCAGAGGTCCAAAGAATTCGAGTCTATAAAGACGAACGTTTCGGATTTGTGGATGAACGCGCCAATCTTGTCATCCCTGTTCATTACGAATACGCTAATCCTTTCGACCGCGGTACCTCAAGAGTTACGGTTGAAGGACGAACTTTCTTGATCGACCCGAATGGCAATGTCGTGCCCGATTGATAAAGCAAAAATGCCAAGCTGGAGAGACAGGATGTTGCGGCAGCATTGTGATTGCCATCTGAATGGTACTCCCGGGGGGATTCACAAGTCAGATCGCGTCCAGATCCATCGAACTGCTCGGTGCTGAAAGTAGGCTACAAGGCAAAAATCGCCCCCTGATGGCGAAACCCGTCCATAAAGCTCACTAAAGACTGACATCAGCAAATTGCCTGCTTAAGACAATATCGCGGTTGCGAGGAAAGCCCCTTGTTTGACCTCTTCGATCTAGGAAGAACGGATACTTGCAGGGAGGCTTCCTGTCTGCAGGATGGAGCGGTAAAAGATGACTCGGTTTGTTGATGGTTAGACTCGTGCGACGTTCGAAACTGGCCTTCGAAGTCGGCACGAATCGCGAGTCACGCGGTCGAGAGAACGAACACACTATGTTTTTTGAACCGAAAGATCCTATTCTTGTCGATCGGCTCGCCTTACAACCGACAATGAATACAGCCGGCCGCCAAGGCGGATTGTGACATTCGATTTTAAGAAGGAAGTACCCCAGCCATGCGACCCATTCGGTATTCGATCAACATTACCTTGGATGGCTGCTGCGATCACCGTGCGGGAATCAACGACGAAGAATTACACCGGTTTTATGCCGGCTACCTTGCCCAATTCGATGCATTGCTTTTCGGTCGAGTCACCTATGAAATGATGGAATCTGCGTGGCGTCCCTCTGCCACGGGAGAGTTTCCGGACTGGATGGCCGACTGGATGGTACCTTTCGCACGCTCCATTGATGTAGCAAAGAAGTATGTCGTGTCGAGCAAACTGCAGCAGGTAGATTGGAACGCAGAACTCTTGCAGGGTGATCTGCGAACCGCTCTGGAGCAGCTCAAACAAGGAACGGGCAGCGGAATTCTTTTAGGAGGTGTCACCCTTGCGCTCGCGATCGCGAACCTTGGTCTAATCGATGAATACCAATTCGTGATTCACCCCAGGGTTGCGGGTCATGGTCCAACTCTATTCGAAGGACTTTCCAAGTATGTTGATTTGAAACTGGAGGGCCGACAGGAATTCAAGTCAGGTGTGGTCGCCATGCGGTATGTTCCCAAATAGCCAATCGCACTCCGCACCAGCATTTCCTTCGTCCAGGTCCTCCGTTTCTTTCTCTTGCACTTGCTCCGACTCGCAAGAACACGGTTGAACGATCCAATCTAAGACACCAACAGCTCAAAGACTATCAGCTTGCAATGGTTTCTACGGTCCAAGACCGTTGCGGAGGGGTATTCGAGCAATGGAAAGCTGGGCGGGCGAACGACGAAAGCCCAGACTTGGATGAGATGACCCATTGCCTTGCCCCTCTCTCGCCCCCGTGGATTTCTCACTCATGCAATTGCCATTTGATATACTCAGTTCATTCACTGCACTTATTTGCCAAAAGAGACGTCAAATCCATTCACCATACCCGGATCCGGTCCTGCGCAATCCGCTGCACCCAAGTCGGCGGATAAGGCGGTTCCAGAAAACACTATCAACGAGACCCGAATGGGTTGACGACTGCATTTGTCGCTGGGTGTTCGATGAGTGACGCCACGCGAACAACTCGGAATCGCCGATTGCCAAGCGTCCGGCATGCCATCTGCTTGTGTGCGACCATCGTCATTTGCTCCGTTCTTGCAACGTGGCGTAGCTATACGCATAGCGACTCACTGACCTGGATTGACGTGACAGTTTGCACAGACGAAGGGCTGTTGTCGCTGCAGATCCCGCTCGTGCGACTGGCCCCGAGTGAGAAGCCGTCTACACAATGGACGACCTACGTGCGTGGCAAAAACATGTGGGAGACCGGAGACGGTGGTGGAAAAGCGACGCTAAAGAACTGGATGTCGATGCTCGATAGAGTGGGTTGTGAAGGTGCAACGGTCGCTGGCTTCGGCTACTGGAAGGGTGCTTGGCAGTCCAGTTCACGGCCAGGACCGTTCCTTGTCATGTTCATTCCGGTTTGGGTTGCGATAGCCACCACGTTCGCGCTCGTTTCGACAGCGTACTGGTGTCGAATTCAATTCACACTGGCAAACATGCTGTTGGGGACAACAGTCGTTGCAGGCCTGCACTGGCTGCTATTGCTGCGTGCGTCGGTTTAAGTAGGACAGAAACTCGGTGTAACGATGCCCACTACCGTGCCCCCTCCCGATTCCATCGAGTGCGTGCACTCTCGCCCTTGTCGTTTAGTATACAGTCTTCTCAAGCCCCCATCTCGCAATTGGGAGATTGATCCCCATATACCAACACATAAGCCGGCAAGACTGTTGCGTTTCGTGACGCTGCTTTCCAAGATTCACTGGAGTCCGTTGCCACTGCGATTCAGACTTTTTACCGTGAACGTGAAGCAAGAAACGCCTTGCCGAGTTTACGCGAATAATGAAAACACGCGGAGTTGGCAAGGATGTTTGTTCCACCCCCACCCTTCCCACATCATTAGGTACTTACACTGTCGTAATCGTCATCTGGTATACTGATATTTTCAAGTATCCTATCTCAAACGTGGGACTTGAAACCCATCAACCAACACCCGCGCCGGCTATACACAAGATTGCGCATGTCAAGCCATCGCGAGACCGATTTGAATTGCGATCAGTTATCCGTTAGTTCTTGATGTTTACGTTTATACTGCCTAACACACTCCAACCAAATGGCTGTTCTCTACGCCAGGCCCAATGAAACGGCCACGGCGCTGGCGGCTTAGCAGCCCGTTGAAGATATCGCAATTTCGAGTGACTTGTTCGTTTGTCGAAGCGCGCGTTCCCAATTTTGCAATCGACTCTTCATATGTTGGAAGTGGCGATCTGAAGCACCAGGAACGATTTTGAATACCTCCATGAGCTCTTGGAAGGCCGTGTAATAACAAAAGCCGCCCGCATCATCCCCTGTAAGCCCCTCGATGTGCCGATTCCGAACAGCATGCGCATGACCACCCCCAGATTGCAAGCCGCTGTCATCAAGAAGTAACGCTTTTGAACCTTCTCGATGCCACGCAATCGACATCGACGTCCTCCTCCGGTCTTCAGCACAAGCGCGAAAGTTCTTTCCACTTTCTCGCTTTCCAGCCTCTGAAGATTGCGTCCCTTATTCCCTTTCTTTATTCGTCGGTTCGCCTGAACCGTTTTGCGTTCCTTGCGAGTGACCTTGCTCCAATTGCGTCCGCCAAGCAACTTGGGCTCAGGGATGTACGTTCGGTAGTTCGTGTGTTCGTCCAACTCATTCAATGTGTTGGGCGCATGGTAGCCTTTGTCCGCGGCAACATCGCGAATCTCGGTTGCGCTGACAGCAGCTTCCAGGTGACTTTGGGCCTTGTGAAGGCTCTCCTCCAGCGATTGCGTGTCTGGCGTATCGGCCGGAGTGATCTCCGCGCCGACGATCATTCCCGAATCGAATACGACTGCATGCTCAGCTCTATATGCCAAGAGGGTTGTTCCATCTTTCATCCTTGCGATTTTGGCTTCTGGATCGAGTCCGCGTACTCAATCGTGGTGGATACTTTTTTCTTCGGCGTTTCCTATCGAATCGCCGGATCACTTCATCCGAAGGCAATTCGTTGTCCTTCATAACGCCTTCAGCTCGCATCAGACAAATGACATACGATCGCCAGTCTTCGCCGGCATCACGACAAATGATGCCCTTCATAGCAGCATGGGCTTCGAGCGTCGTCGAGTCGACAGCTACGGTCTTGCCTCCGAGAAGCTTCTTCTCGGAGGCCAACCCCAATACCCATTCGAAAACCGATTCGTGAACCGTGTCGGGCAAGCGTTCTCGAATAATGGTCAACGAGGAATGATCCGGGGAGTGGTCGGTCAACTTGAGCCCAAGGAACTGACGAATCGACAAACTGATCGGCGCATCGCCAAGCAATTCCATGCTGCGATTGGATCCCCTCGAAGTAGCCTACCAAGAGCATGCGGTAGTAAACTGCGGGTGGAATACGGGGTCGACCGTGAGATTGGTTGTAGTACGGACCGCAGAGCTTCTCGATCCAGGGATCGAAGCCAGCTTCATCGAGAAGTCGATTTAGCTTCGCATAGAATACACGCCCGTCCGAGCGGCCAAGATCTTGGCCTGCAATGAAGAGATCTTGTTGCTGAACCGATTTGCGAGGACCAAAGGCCATGGTGCTCTCCTCCATGGCAATTGCATTGACAGCTATAAGGTAGCGAGAATCAGCACTTTTCCACTGGCTGCTAGGATAGTCGATGATACTCTAGGTCAGTCTCTGCATCCAACTTCGATAAGCAACATGGACACATCGTCCAGAGGGCCCTTCGGTTGGCACCATTGCTCGACGACACTCTTCATGTGGGCTACCTGCTCTTGCACCGATGAACTCCGACTCGCTTGGAGCGCGTTGAGCATCTTCTGATCCGTAAACTGATCGAGGTTCGCATCCATCGCTTCAGGTACTCCGTCGGAGTATAAAAAGAGTCGATCACCTGACTCCAACTCAATCGTATACTCATCAAACGTGGCATCTTCTACCCATCCAACCGCTAACCCTTCACCGGGCAAGAGCCTCGGCGATTGCCCCGATGGAACATGCACCGGCTGCGGATGACCTCCGCATGAATAGCGAAAAATATTGGTGCGAAGATCAAGCAACCCATACAAAATCGTGAAATGCAGTCCTCCCTGACTGTCCATCGGAAATCGACGATTCAATTCCTCAATAACCGTCGCCGGAGGTGTTACTACCTTCCGACCAGTTAACGGATCGAATCGGACTAGAAGCGATGTCGCAGATGCGGTCGGCGTTAAAACCCTACCAATCGCAACCGCTAACAACGCGGAAGCTGCCCCATGTCCACACACATCAACAACGTACAATCCCAATGTATTCTCGTCGAGCTTCGCAAAATTCAGAAAATCGCCCGCCAACTCTTCGCACGGAGTATAGTCCCAAGCAACTTGAATACCCGACACGGCTAGCGGTTCGTTGGGAAGCAACGATTGCTGCATCCTCGCAGCGGCTCGCAAATCTCTCTGCATGCGACCGTTGAGATCGTTGAGTTGCCCGTTGAGTGCCGCCAGCTCATAATTCCATGCGGACAACTTCTCCTTGGCCAAAACAAGGTGTTCATTGCTGCGGTGCAACTCCTTGTTTTTCTCCACCGCGTTCTCAAACACGGATACCAGAAGATTCAGAGTCTGCTGCCTACCTGCACGCACTTCGTAGATCTGACCTCCGAGAGCGACCGGAGTCGAAGCCGCTCCCTCTTCTTCGTACTCTTGAACAGGTTGGGATCGCAGATCTTCGATCCTTGTGATCAAGAACTGAACATCATAGGGTTTGGTAATGTAATTGTCGGCGCCCGCTGCAAGCCCCCGGATGATGTCCTCTGCGTCACTGAGAGTCGACAACAGAATCACGGGTATGTGTCTTAGCTCTTTGCACTTCTTGATCTCGCTGCACAACTCATATCCATTCATCTTGGGCATTTCAATATCCGAGACAACGACCACTGGTTTGAGCGTCTGCACTAATTGGAGAGCAATCACTCCGTTCTCGCCGATATGCGCTTCGTAGCCTGCTGCATTCAGTCGCTGTTGCAGAATTCTGCCCTGAACGCGACTATCTTCCGCAATAACAATGATGGGGAGGGGCGAATTCATGCTGCAACAATTCTCAAAGGGTGACAGTATTGGAAAGGGTGAACTCTAGGGAACGTTAGCATCGAGATTTCTCTACGAATCGAATAATCCATGACGCCATCTTCTCTAACGGAATTACGCGATCGGCCAATTGCTCTTCGACAATGACTTTGGGCATTCCGTACACCGTGCATCCTTCAGGATGCTGTGCAAAGACAGTTCCACCCGACTCCTTGACATTTCTACATCCGGCGGTTCCATCGCGTCCCATGCCCGTTAATATCACTCCAAGCAAATTCCCCCTGTAGAAATTGCAAGCTGATCGAAGCGTGTAGTCGACAGCTGGTCGGCAATTGTGCTCGTGCGCTTCGTTCGAGGTGCGAATGACTGGCTTTCCCATGACAGTCTCAATCCCCATATGTAACCCTCCTGGTGCAATATATACTTGATTGGGTTCAACACGCATTCCATCAACAGCCTCAAGGACAGGCAATGTACTTGCCTCGCTCAATCTCAAGGCCAGGGACTGTGTGTACTTGGGAGGCATATGCTGGACGACGAAAACGGGAACACCAAGATCGCTTGGAAGTTTGGGAATCAACTCTCGCAATGCCATAGGCCCTCCGGTAGATGTACCGATCACCACCGCGTCGATTCGATTAGGCTGTTGCGCCGCTTCAACCGAACTCGTGATCGCACCGCTTCCAGCATTCGTTTCCAGTGATTCCAGCGTTTGAGGAACGTCTACGTTCGACGCTTTCGCTTTATCCCATGTAGCCACAGGTGTGTTGCTACGACGGGCCGGCATCGAAGTCTTTCGACTCTGCTGGAAAGCCACAATCTTCTCGTTAAGCAGATTGTGAAGCTCCTGGCGGCTGGCGGTTGCGTCCGAAGAATTCGGCTTGTGTATGAAATCAAAAGCGCCTGCAAGCAATGCATCTGTTGTAACTTGCGTCCCTTGAGCCGTTAAACTGCTCAGCATAATCGCTTTGACTGGCATGCGACGACGCCGAATCTCTTTTAAAAGCTCAAGCCCATTCATATCCGGCATTTGAACATCGAGAGTTAAAAGATCTGGTTGCAGATCGGGGATCTTCGCCAGAGCTTCGCGTCCCGTCTTCGCTTGGCCGACAATCTCGACATCCTCCAAACTTCGAAGAACATTTTTCACAAGTTGTTGATAGAGACTCGAGTCATCGACAATCATGATTTTGGTTGTCATGGCTATCGTCCTTGCTTCTCGAATAGGCTTGCCAGCTGCTTCTTATCAACAGGTTTGATTAGGAAATCGATCGCTCCCAACCGGATGCATTCGGACAATTTGCTCTGTTGATTTACAGCGCTGATCATGCAGACGCGTGCGTTTGTGTCGTCGATGCGAATCGTACGCAATGCTTCTACCCCGTCGGCAATTGGCATGACGATGTCCATGGTGACGAGGTCGGGGCGATGCAGGCGATAAAGCTCGATCGCTTGAAAACCATCCGCCGCTTCCGCGGCAACCTCCCACCCTGCTTCGATGGCCGCTTCTCGAATGCGCATCCGCATGATCATGGCATCATCCACAATGAGTACTCGTTTGGTCATGTTCGCTGGCCCTTTCAAAACTGAACCGTCGCATAGCCAACAACATGAATGTGCGCAATCCCCGACTCGGCGTCGACGACCATGCGACGACCAAAACTCCCACCTAAATGCCTTCCCAGCACAGGTATTTGTTCCTTCGCCAACGACTCCTCGACAGCGAGAATATTCTGTTCTCCGATGGTCGCAGATGGACTGGCGGTTGTGTAGGAAAACATGTTTGCGCCTCCTGCAATTTTTGCCGTCAAGAAAAGCTTGGAGCCGCAAGCAAGTTTGTTCATCCGTCGAATCATCTCTGGAATCGCAGTGTCTGCATACTTCCCAGGCGAGTCGCTTGTGCCCATCGAACAAGGCATGACGACATGGGCCAACCCAATCAACTTTAGTTTCTTATCGAACAAAGCAATGCCCACACATGATCCCAAGAGGGTCCTCAGTTTGCCTTGAGTTTGCAAGACTCCGATCTGAGCCATCTTGATGAATTTCCCTTCCGAATCCGGTACGTTGCTCAATTGGCAATCCTCGCATTCCTTTGGAAAATCACACTGTCGGGGAGGAGCAATAGCTGCAAATCGGTTTCATGGCTTTCTACCTCCCACTTGGTCTTAGCGATGACCAAACACTCCAACGTGGAACCTTGGTTTACAAGAATGCTCTCCATAATCGAACCTGTAAAATCACGGACAAAAACCGGAGGTGCAATTGGCATCCATAAAGTATCGTCTTCAGATGCGATCCACGGACAGGTGAATTCGGCCGCTTGCGATGCGAGAGCCAGCGAATTCAATAACGAGCATCCGAGGATATTCATCGTTTCCAGCAACGCAGAAATCTCCAACTCACCCCACTCCGCCGAAGGGTGTTCTCGTTGAAAAAGGATATCGCTGAGTTTCAAACCGCTAGCATCGTCAAAAGTCAGAGCTAACTGGCCGGTAAACCCTCCTGTAAACCGAAGGCAACATGCGCATTGAATCTCATCGGCAGGGCCCAAAGACTCGATCGCACTCTCCAACTGGAATAGTTTCACCTGTTCCAAAACCACGTCTACTCGTCGATCCAACCACTTCGAAAACGCCGCCGAAGCATCCAAGAAGCCGCGTCGCAGAAATGGGCTCAACAAATCCAATTGTTCGGTAAGATCGGAATTCATGTGTTCGCCATCGATCGCCGAAACGCTTTATCTCGAAGTCGTTGTCGAGCTAGCTCGACACAAGAAGCAACATCGAGCAGCAGGCATACCGACCCATCCCCCAATATACTCGCACCTGCCAGACCTCGGATTGGAACAAAATTCTCCTCCAATGATTTCACGACGATGTGTTGCGATCCCTTGAGCTCCCTTACCACCAATCCCATTGATTTGGCTCCTGAGGTCAATATGAGTACACTTCTGCCCTCTCCGCTTGAGTCAGCTTCCTCCGTGGAGTCTATCACACTCGGATACCCCATCTCATGCCAATCGAAGATGTCCTCGATGCGAACGAGTGGGAGAAACTCCCCTCGAATCTCGATCGAGTCCCGTCCGTGCACGGTCACAATGTCCCTTTCACGAATAGAAACGATCTCGCGAACATTCTCGATCGGCGCAGCGAAGATCCCTTGCTGAAGCTGAAACAAGAGGCTTCTTATGATTGCCAAGGTGAGTGGTAAACGAATGATAAACCTAGTCCCCTTGTTCAGCTCGGACGAGACCTCGATCGTTCCATTCAATTCGTGGATTCGGGTTTTTACAATGTCCATCCCGACCCCGCGTCCCGATATGTCTGATACAACATCAGCCGTGCTGAAACCGGGAGACCAAATGAACTGCGAGATTTCGTGTTCGGACATGCTCTCGGCTTCCAGTGCTGTGATAAGTCCTCTTTCCATTGCGCGGTGTTTCACTTTGTCCGTATTGATTCCTCCCCCATCATCGGAAATCGTGATTTGAACTTGGTTTCCGCTGTGTGCTGCCTCCAAGATTAATGTACCAGCTTCGGGTTTCGATTGTTCGAGACGCACAGCCTCGGGTTCCAATCCATGGTCGATCGCGTTTCGTACCAAGTGAACGAGAGGGTCTCCCAGTTCATCGATCATTCGCTTATCAAGCTCGGTCTTTTCACCTCGGATAACGAAATGGACTTTCTTGCCGAGCTCCGATGAGATATCCCGAACGGTCCGTTTGAACCGGCTGAATAGAGGTCCTATCGGAACCATGCGAGTATCTAGCACACCTCGCTGCAAGCCGTCTGAGATTTGCGAGAACTGATCGATGGCCTCTTTCATCTGCATGAAACTGCGGCGGCCTTGCTCGAGCGTATGCAACTGGTCTTCGATCGCAGATACAATCGACGGAACCTTCGCTTGACGCTCGCCAAGATCCGATTCGAGCGAAGAATCTTCGACGTCCGCACATCCACCTGCCTCAATGGTTGCTGGAATCGTCAGGGGAGAGTGTCGCAACAAATCGCACAAGTCGCGCAACTGCGAAAGCAATCCCGACTTTTTGAATGTCTCATTCATCTGGGAGGCCAGTTGAACGAGACGTGCACGATTGACGACGAGTTCCCCTGCTAAGTTCATCAGTCGGTCGAGACGTTGGATGTCCACTCGAAGTGTTTCCGTCCCCTTCGTGGACACTTCTTTTGTCCCGTCGACAGACGGCCTCTGCTCCGATCGTTCGCTTGAATCCGCAACCACCGAAACGACTTCGGGCTCATCTGTTGGTTTTTCGTCCAGCGACTGTAAAGAGACGTGTTGCTGTAAATTTGAAGACTCCTCGGAGACCGACTCGACAAGATCCAATTCAATGAAATCGACACCGACGATATCCGCGGCCGATTGCAATACATCATCCTCTTGAGTTGATGCCAACCAGACCTGCAAGGTTCTCAATTCTGCGACTGCACCCAATTCATCGATATCCGGACTTGAGCGATGAATAACCGCCACGTCGCTTAGCCTAGCCAAGATCAACTCTGCTTTGAGTTCGGGGAGCTCAATCGACTGGTCGAAGTATATCGTAAGCCTCCTGAATCGCCTATCTTGCCGTGACTCGGTAAGCGAGACGACAACTGACTCGTCCTCCGCCGCTGAGGAATGCAGCCCAACCGTCGATACCTTTGGCTCCGGGAGAGGCGACATAGAATCGAAGCTTGCAAGCTGTTCGATGAGTTCCGGATTACTGACGAGAGGGCGCCCTTCTCGAACCAATTCGACTGCATTGCGAAGAAAGTCGACACACTTCAAAATCAAATTCATCAGCGTTTTGTCGAGCTTCCGCGATCCAGATCGAAGATTCTCAAAATGATTTTCGAGATGGTGTGTCAGCAAGGTGATGCTATCGAGACCCATCATGGCCGAAGCACCTTTGATCGAGTGAACCAATCGGAACGATTCGGTAAGCTGCTCCGTGCTCTCCGGTTCACTCTCCAGAATCAACAATACCTCTACCAAACTATCGAGCTGCTCGGATGTCTCATCCACGAACATCTGGATATACTCCGTCATTTCATCGGACGGCATACCGGTAGAGAAGTTAAAGTCGTCACTCACGATGGAATCAGCTCATTGCTTTTGATAAAGAAAAGTGTTTCGCTTTTGGAGCATTCCGAGCATGTCGTATATCCCCTCGGATGGACCTACGACCAAGTAACCTCCACTTACAAGCGATTGAACGAGGTTTTCAATCACCTTTGCTTTGGATACACGATCAAAGTAAATCAAAACGTTGCGAATCCAGATGCAATCGAATGGCTTCGCAGGGAATGGTTCCATTAAATTATGATTCGAGAACGATACCATCCGAGCGATCGCGGGACGTAATCGATATTGGTTAGAAGATTCTTCTGAGAAGTGCTTCGATATTCGATTGGAATCAAGCTCCTGCATTGTTCGCTCGGTATAGACAGCTTCGCGAGCCCGCCCTAGCGAGGTTTCGCTGATATCCGTGCCGACGATTTGCACATCCCACTCTCGAACGATTCTTGCCTCTTCGCTTAAGCACATGGCGATGGAGTATGGTTCTTCGCCGGAGCTACAGGCAGCGGACCAAATGCGGAGTACTGGGGATCTCTTCCCTTCGCTCTTCTCCCTCAGTAGCTGTGGCAGATACTCATTCTTTAACCATGCAAAGTTGCTAGCCGTCCGGAAAAAAGAGGTTTCATTGGTCGTGATTGCGTTAAAGAACTCAACCAATTCCGATTTGCCCGCTTTGGATCGAATGAAGCGGTAGTAAGCATCGAAATCCTCGCAATTTGATGGCTGCAAACGACGGCGTATTCGATTACTTACCAAGGTGATCTTCGATAAATCAATTTTGATGCCGCATCGGCTATAGATGAACTCCTGAAACAACTCGAATTGTTGAGGCGTAAGTCGTTCCAATTCGTTCATGGCGAATGCCTGGGATGCTAAATGCGAAACTTCGCGATCAAGTCTCTTAAACTCTGAGCTTGGGCTCCCAATTGCTCAGCACTGGCGGCCATCTCTTCTGACGCTGCTGCATTGGACTCGGTCGTTTCCGATACACTGCGAATGGCAATCTTCACTTCCTGTGCATTGGCTGCCAGCGCCTCGGTGGATGACGCGATCTGACCGATACCCTCTGCGGTGTCGTCGACGGACTTCAAGATTTTATTCAAGGAGTCGCCGACTTTTTGCGAGAGGCTAGCCCCTTCTTCGACCCGTCTCGATGATTCCTTGATCAGTTTTGTAATCTCTTTCGCGGCTTCGCTCGATCGCTCTGCCAATTTCCGAACCTCGTCGGCAACCACGGCAAACCCAAGGCCATGCTCGCCGGCGCGTGCAGCTTCGATCGCCGCATTGAGCGCCAGCAAATTGGTTTGACTCGCAATCTCGCTCATCACTTGGATGATCTCGTTGATCTGTTCACTGGATTTCTGAATAAGCTTCATTGCGTTCACGGCTTCGTCGACCGTGACGCCACTCCCTTTTGCAAGCTTGGATGTCTCCGTAGCCTTCGTTGTTGCTGTGTTCGCGTTTTTTGAAATGATCTCGATTGCTTCGATGATTTGTTCGACGCTGGCAGTCATCTCTTCCACCGAAGCGGCTTGGGATTGAGCCCCATCACTCAAATTCACGCTGCTTTCGGCGATCGTTCTTGCTCCTTCGTTTTGTTGTTGTGCTGCAGCCATCACCTCGCCGATGATCGATCGAAGATCACAGATCATTTTGCTGAGGCTGCTTCCCAGCCGGCCCATGTCATCGCTGCCGCCGACCGTCACTTTTTGAGTCAAGTCCCCCTTGGATGCCGCATCGACCGCGATGGAAAGCTCGTTCACTTTTTCCTCTAGGATGCGCTTTTCTTCCGATTGGGACGCTTGAACAGCCTCTTCCCTCTCTTTGGATCTAAACTCTCGAAGTGCGTCCGACGTGACATCTGCGGCTAACTTCACAACTTTGGTCGTGGTTCCATTTACGTCGATGACGGGACTATAAGCGGCTTGCAGAAATATTTCCTTTCCTCCCTTTCCATAACGCTTGAATCTTCCAACCTTGGGAACGCCCTGGCCAAGCTCGAACCAGAAATCTCGATAGGCCGACGTCGTTCGAAATTCGGGGTCGACGAACAAGCTGTGATGACGCCCCTTGACCTCATCGAGGCTATAGCCGATGGTTTGAAGAAAATTGTCATTCGCCCAGAGAATGGTCCCATCAACCGTGAACTCGATCATTGCCATGGAACGACAAAACGCATCGAACATGTCGCTCTTCGACGCTTGAGAGTTCGTAGCGTTTGGTTTGGGAGAAGCTGTCTTTTTCACCGGCTTTCGACGAATGCTATTGGTTTTGGATTTGTTGCTTTCAGCCATGGCAGGTCAACCAAACGAAGGAACGGGAAGATGAAGGTTCAAATCGATGAACGAGCGAACGACTTAACTCAGTCAGGGGAATGTCGGGGTATTTCAGGAACCATCAGAGAACTCACTCGCTCCAGCTTCTGGGGGGAAAGAAGTTCAATGACATCGAGAAGAACGATCAGTTGCTCACCGACACGTGCGAAGCCGGAAATATAACTGGAGCCTTGTCCTGTGACCGTATCTGGCGCCATATGCACAGCATCGTGAGCGATCCGTATGACTTGGGTTACCGTGTCGACGGTACAACCGATGACTCGTTTACCGACGTTCACCACCATGGTGCGCGTATCAGCATCCGCCGGTTTGGGTGCCAGACCAAACAATTTGCGTAGATTGATCACGGGAATGATCGAACCGCGGAGATTTGCAACGCCCTCAACATAGTCGGGAACTTGCGGCGTTCTGGTGACGTGACCGAGTATCACAATCTCCTGGATCTGACCGATCGGAAAAGCATACGTTTGATCCTCAATCCGGAACGCTACAAACTGAGAAACGTCCCGCGTGATATTGTCGGAAACGACGTTTGTGGTCTTCAAGATAGGGGGTACCAATGACAAAACCAAATCTCAGAAATCGTTCTAGGAAGCGTCCTTCCCTAAGGATAGTCGAATCCGCGGAAGACTCAAGAAAACAGCAGCATAATCAAGCGTAATCGGCCAAATGGGACGATGTCTTCCAAACGGCAGCGGAATAAGAAAAGGACGATCGCTGCACGCTCCTCTTCGGAAAAGCCCCTTATCTTCGCCGGATGGCATCCACCAATTGCAGCGACTGTGATTCGAAATCTCAGAGGTAAGGACAGGCTTTACGCCGTTTCCAATCATCAGTCCGCTCTTTCCGCACTCGGAATGAAGATGGCTTGGTTGGCGATCCCAACAGAACAATTCCAAGCTACGATCGCCACGCAAAAAGCTCAGCGGTCGATCGACCATTCACAGGAAATCGCAGCTTTAGGATCCCAAGCCTACGGTTTCATACTCCTGAATCCAATTCTGCCGTAAACGCATGCGACGAATGCAAGAGAACTATGGGAGGCGAGTACAACGGAAACAAGGTGCCGACGCGCAGTAAAGCTCGTTACGACAGCTAAGAAGCCTTGGAAGACACGATGTGAATGGTTCCCTATCGTCCTGCTGCGAAATCGATCACAACGACTGATCGGTGAACAGCGCTTTGAACATTCGCACAGATTCTTGACTCAATCTTGGGTTTCTAAGGCTCATCGTTCCAGATTGGTCTGACGATTGCATCAAGTCAGTCCTGACAGGCTTATTGCTATCACGCCATACAATGCTTACACGATGAGGGAATCATGAAGATGCAGTTTTTGTCTAAGTACATTGGGGCTCTCTTGATCGGGGGTGCATCACTCACAAGCGTGACCGAGGCGTTCGAAATCGGACGAGGTCGGCTGTTCAACCGCAATGCTCGTATTGCAGGAAATGTGGCTGGAGTTCGTACGCTGTCCAATGCAAGCGTTAGGACCTACTACCCAAGTAACTCCTACAGCTCGCACGTTTACGCGCAGCCTAACTCGACGGGATACATCTCTCCCAACGGATACGCCTACCCTTCTCAAACTGTTCAATCTTACCGCATACCTTTGCAATCCTCGGACTATACCGTTGCTGGTTCGAACGTTTATCAAACAGGTCCTTCTTATGGCGGTCAACAGATATCGGGAAGCCAAGTGGTGACGGCCTCGTCATCAGGATGTGGCTGCGGTTCCGTGGTGCAAGCTTCGGAAATATCCTCCCCGCAATATCTTCAGCCGAATTCGCAAACGGATACTCGCTCCGACGTAAACGGAAGACCCAACACTTCAGGTAGTGCAGTGCCGCTCAATACCGATGCGAATGGGTCGGGTAGAGCAACTGTTCCACCACTACCCACCAACCCTGCACAAACGCAGCCACCAGCCTCCATAAACGGAAATGGCAGCTTCGACGGAAACACCCCTCTCGGTCGCACATCGGGCGATGCCCAAATCAATAGCACGCCAATAGGCGGCTCAACCGAAGCAGCGACGTCAACATCCGGGGCAGTTGGTGACGTACTCAAAGCGGATGGATCTTCTGGTGCAAAAGTTGGAGACGAGTAATCCATCCGTAATCACGGCTAGCTTCTTATTTTCAAATGAAAAGGATGAATCATGAAAAAATTTTTAACCGTTCCGATGATTCTCGTTGTTTCGTCGGCTGCGATGGCTCAAGAGAAAGAATTGACACCTAGCAAACCATCCAACACGATCCAGGCTCCGCGAAACGAGGAAACACAACGCACCATCTTGATGCCGACGAGCAAGCTCATCGGCGCGACGCTGAAAGACAAAAACGGCGATGACTGTGGGACCGTTTCCTCGTTTGTTTTCAACAAGCAAGGCGAAGCGATGTTCGTGATCGTCGGTAAGGGCGGAGTACTAGGGATTGGTGAAGAAGAGGTCGCTGTTCCGTGGGCCGCGTTCAGCTGCGAATGCAAGATGAAGGGGGATGAAATGACATGTCATCCCAAGGTCGCAGTGGTTGGTAAAGAACTCGTGACCGCCAAGCGTTTGCGAGCACGCCAGTACACGGAGTTAACCGATGCTCAATGGGTCGCAGAAAATGCAAAATTCTATAACGTTCCGGCTTCTGTTGTGCCGGTTCAGGATGGCGTTTGCACTTCGCATTTCATCAATGCGACGGTGAAATCGAGCGACAATCTGGATGCAGGGGTTCTCGATGAGTTTATGATCGAGCAACGAACTGGTAAAGTACCTGCGGTCGTCATTGGAACCGGCGGTGTCGCGGGTGTCGGTAAGAACTTCGTTGCTCTGCCATTCGCGAAGCTTTCGTTTGCCATCGACAAAGAGAAAGCTACGGTTCGTGCCAACATGACGAAATCCGCGATCGAGGGTGCTCAGAAGGTCACAGCGGACGAATATCCCGAACTGCGGTTGTCCAGCGTGATCAACAAATTGAACACCGAACTTAAAGATCGCTAGGCCTGTACTCTTACCGCACCTTGATTCAAGGTTGTACGAGCCTTTCGAGAGACTTAACACGGCACCTGAGAAGCTTGCTCATTTCTAGCACAATGAGCATCCTTCGAAGGTGCCGTTTCTCGTGAGCTTGTCCTACCGTAATGGTGAATGCCAAAGTATCGCCCATACCATCCACGAGAAAATGGATTTTTGTTGAATACCCTCTGCGAGAACGGCCTAGTGCATGATCAGTTGGCTCGCCGGGCTCCCTGTTTTTCCACCACCATAATCACATCGATCGACTCGGACGACACATCCACCGACGCATCACAGTTCACTATCGGTTGCACCACCATCAATGCGAACAAAACGAATCTTATTCAGAACAGCGTGAAGCGTTCCATCGCCGTTCCATCTATCGTAAAGGTCGTAGATGGTTCCCCTCTTTCCAATTTCTTCGGGGAGATCACGCCAAGGTGATCCGGTGCGCAGAATCCAAAGAATAGCATCAAACGCCTTCCGCCAATCCGTTGGAGGCTTACCTGGCGATTTCGGAGACGGAAACAGTTCCTCGATGCGTTCCCATTGCAAATCGGTTCATCTGTGACGCTCCATCGTATCCTCCTCGATCGGTGTTCCTCCGATTATCGCAACTCCGTAAAGGTACGATAACACCCGTTTTCAATCTGAGCCTAGTGTTGGATCACGCCTTTGCAGACGTTTCCGATTCGGAAGGAGATATCGTGATTAATGGGCAACCGGCGGCTGCTGGGATCGGATTTAGCGTCTTTCATGAGTCCGGAAGAATAGAAAGTGTACGGACTGCACATGCAGAGATTGAGTGGCGAAAGGGGCGTTTTGACATCACTCCAAAGCTCGGCCTTAATGCCCTAGGTTTTATTCTGATCATGCCAGAGCAATTTAATCCTTAATCGCTTTGACGATTGTTGACTCAAGATCGGTCCTTTTAGGCGAGACTCGAATAAGGAAATCTGAGAACAAGGAGAGATTCTGGTTGGGAACTTTTTTCCGCAGGATCGACGGGTAGAATAGTTCGATGGAAAGTGGTTAAGAAGTTGACGCGGGGGATGCTAATGAAAAAGTATGCAAAGTGGAAGCATCGATGAATCAGTCAGATAGTCCGCGACGAGCAATTCTGCTTCTGTTGGTGACGCTCCTCCCGCTCCTTTTTGCAATGCGGTGGGTCGCGACCAAATTCCCGACATCGGTACTGGATGCATGGACCTACGCGGGCCATGTTGAACCTGGGAAACTAGCTTATTTCATCGAAACCTACGACTCTTGGCGTCGGTATAGTTACATCCGAGTCTTCTCAATCGACTTGGAAAAAGAGTCCATGGAGGAGATCGTGTGCCCCTCCAATGTCGTACCGATGTGGCACGACGCGGTTGGTATCGATATTCATGGGAATGTGATTTGCCGAACTCGATCGGATCGTGGCTACGAATACTATTGCTGTAACCCGAGATCTGGCGAGGCACGCCTGATCAGCTCGACAGACTTTACCGACACAGTCTTGATAGGACAGCGATTCTTGTCACGAGCGAATGAGATGTACGCGTTTGCTTGGCATGACCTTGACGAACCGGGTAGTCCTCCACATCAAAAACAACAGGACAATCCCATCGGGAACCATCTTGTCCCCATACCGAAGTCGAACAGTTTCTATTGGATCGATAACGAAGTTCCACAACCCTCCCAACCAGTCGAAGAAGACGAAACCATTGCAGAGACGACAGAGGTCTCTGATTCAGTACTATTGGAAATGCTCGAATCGGAGGATATAGGTCCCCCGACACAGTATCCCGACGAAACGCTCGTACTCATGGGCATGACTCCGGAAGGACCTTACGAAATTGCTCGCTGGCCAGTCATCGGTGGGAGTGGCAATGCGACCTGCTATGTTGGCGATGGGTGCATCGGTTGCTTCAGTTTGGATGGCCGATTCATCAACATCCACGACGCCCTCACAGGCCGTATTCGGCTGCAAATCAACGTCCCCCAAACAGCGATCAATTCGGGATGGCGAAATTTGAAATGGCGTACGTATGGATCCTTTATAACGCTGGACGATGGTGCCGGGGGATACATTTCGATCAACAGCGACACCGGTGCATCGTACGACACAAGCAATTCTTTCTACGGACTGGTTATGGGTGTCCATGATGAAGAGTACTGGACATTGTTGCTCAAAACTCCACCCGATTCGTGGCCTGGATTTCTGGAAGGTCGAAGTAGTCAAAGCGGTCAAGTGTTACACTCTTGGAAAGTACCAGACCACCTCATAGCATTCGGATGGACACCTATGGGTAACATCCAACATACGCCTGATGGACATGAGATCATTTTCATCACCCAAGATGGCCGAGTACTTTATGTGAACAAGAGCTCGGGCAAGATTTCGCGAGTTATATGGCCTCGCTTTTGGATCCCAATCATTGCCGCAGTCGTGGGGATGTTTGCAGTGGCTTGGGCAGTATGTTGGATAAGATTCTCAGCCCGGATAGGCATTCCCTACTGGCTTGATCTCGCGGTTATTCTGACGATCTCTTATCTATTTCTGTGGTGGCGGATCACACTGGCCGGCTGCCACGAAGATTACGATCGGATCGCATGGAAGTGCGCGACGGCATTGCATATTGCATCTGGCACTCTTGTCGTGCATCAAACTCTGTACACGAAACACAGTGCCTTTTTCAAAGTACTACCTTCGTTCATTTTCGTAGCTGTCTCGTTTTTGGCAATCCGACTCCAGGCCGAACAGGGATGGATGGTGAACGCAATCACGACCTACACCATCCTTGTTTCACTGGTTGTTTTAGTAGGTTCTATTCTAACGCATCGGATTTGCCCCCCTTTTTCGCCCGCCAAGTCACAATTTCCGCGGAAAGAGAGTGATTTCAAGTTCTCGCTGAGGCACCTTTTTTTCATCACCTTTCTTTGTGCAGCAATCACGGAATCGCTACGACTGATCGAATGGAGGTGGGCGCTTGAAATTGTTTGGCGAAATGGATTCGCGTTTGGATTGGTTGGCGGCATCGCGTTGCTCATGCACTGCGCGGTCCTATGTCGTGGATTGATTTGGCTAAAATCAACGGTAGCAATTGCCCTCATTGCCTCGGTTGCAATTTCTTGGTGTTACAGACAAATGTGGTGGGACTTTGCCATTTTCGAGTCGGTCGCCAAATGGTCGGAGTTCACTGCTCTTTTGGGTTTTGCAACGATCCTTGTCGCATCCCCCATCAGGTTGCGACAAAGTCTTCAATGGACTCTTGAAGGCAATCAGAACGGCTCGTAGCTGCATCGATCACCATGTGGCAAACGCCCCACTCGAAATGGCTTCTGCTGTCGAAGGCGATTGGTGTGTCTTCATACGAATGGATTGTTGATGTGATCTCGCCTGAGATGTTTGCAATCAGCTAACTCCTTCGTTACGCTTTGTTCAGAACTGAAGATAGCCCAAACAACGCGATGGACCTGGGGCACCGGTGTTCCATATTGGCATTGGATGGTCGCTTGTGACGACCGCGGTTAACGCGACCATTTTCACGGCGACAGTCAACTTTAACACTGATATAGATATGACCTCGCTCGTTCATGGTTTCACGGTAATGGAGAACTGCTGCTCGCATGCCGAGTGCGACGACATAGCTGCCCGTCTCAAGACAGTTACCGGTGCGGGTACTCGCTGTCTACTGGACATCGATTGGTGCCAAACTCTTGCCATGACCCTGAGGGAACGATTGGCGGTAACCATTCCTGACATACGCGATTTGGCTGCCGTCCAATGTACGTTTTTCAACAAATCGGCTATGAACAATTGGTTTGTCTCGCACCACCAAGACCGAAGCATTCCCGTTGCATCATCCGAATCAATAAAAGGTTTGCCAGGTTGGTCGCGTAAGGAAGGCCAAACCTATGTTCACGGTCCTGACGACTTGCTGGCGAATATGATCGCCATTCGTTTTCACGTTGACGATTCGACCTCAGACAATGGTCCACTCAGAGTCATTTCCGACTCGCACGGCGCAGGAACACTCATGCCCGAACAGATCGACAACCTCCGCCTCACATCACAAGACACAGAACTAACGGTGCGAAAGGGCGGTGTTATAGCCATGCGTCCTCTCTTGCTTCACGCTTCCTCAAGATCCCGTATTACAGCGAATCGTCGCGTTCTTCATTTCCTATTTGGGCCAAACGAACTCCCCGACGGGCTCAAATGGAGACGTTGCGTGTAATCGAGTCAGGACCCCCAACTGCCGCCCCCTTCCTGTCCAGCATGTCCATGCTCCTCAAAGTCGCCATGTGGTAAACTGACTTTCTCAAATGTCCTAGCGCGCGTAGGGGGCTTGAAACATATAATCCAACACGGACGCAGGGCGTTCTCCAAGTATTGCGCCCCCGCAACATATCGACGGTTGCCTGACGAACGATTCACTTGATTCCGCTGCCTCAAGGGCGGCATACAGCCGTTTTGAAAGAACTCATAGTGGACGAAAACGCATTCAATAAGCTTCCCGACAGGGTGAAAGCGCAGGTTCGCCGTTCCTTGCGAATGAAATCGACGCGATCCGAGATGGATACGCTTCCCATTGGCGCTAGTCGCATAGGAGGCGTTCCTGATGTTCCCCCCGATTTTAGTTGGCCCCGCTACAAAGGCTCGCCGCTCTCTTATATTGCTCAACTTCAATTGGAAGAAGTCCCTTTCGGGATGATTGATCTTCCACTTCCTCCCAGGGGAAGTTTACTATTCTTCTACGATAGCGAACAACGCACTTGGGGATTTGATCCACAAGATCGGGGCAGTGCCTTGGTTTTCTTCACCGAATTACCGCCTGACAAACTGATTCGAACTAAGGCACCGACGGATACCCCGGAAATGGGGCTGTTTGATTGCTGCCGTATTGAGTTTGAACCTTCCATGAATCTTCCAGATGCTTGGTCGATTCACTACCAACCCGAGTTGTCCGATTCAGAGCGAGATAAGCTCTTTGAGTACTTCGCAGCGTATCATTCAAAATCAATTGGGCCAAATCATCGCATCGGTGGTCACGCGGACTGCGTACAGACTCCGATGGAACTCGAGTGTCAGCTAGTCACTCACGGCCTATATTGTGGTAACTCGACTGGGTATGAAGAGCCTCGTCGGGCATCGCTGGAGGAAACCGCGAAAGATTGGAAACTTCTGCTTCAGATTGATTCGGACGACGCGGCCTCCATGATGTGGGGAGACGTCGGCACAATCTACTTCTGGATT
Source organism: Pirellula sp. SH-Sr6A (assembly GCF_001610875.1). Taxonomy (NCBI): domain Bacteria; kingdom Pseudomonadati; phylum Planctomycetota; class Planctomycetia; order Pirellulales; family Pirellulaceae; genus Pirellula; species Pirellula sp. SH-Sr6A. Next base: position 6,125,123 of record NZ_CP011272.1, read on the forward strand.
CTCGAGGGTGATCTGCGGGACAGTAAGTTCGAGCACGCTTGGCTGATCCTTCAATGCGGATGAAAGCCAACCGAAGACTCGAAGCGAATCTACTTTCTTTTCGTCCGAAATGGACGCCGTGTTGTTGGAGTCTAGATCAGAATGGTGCCATCCATTTCACTTCCGCATCAACCGATGTGCAATTTTTCAAACCATGGGATCTTCGAGGATGAAAAGCCGGGTCAACAATTCGCTTAACTTCACAAAGACCACGGCGGTGGGCGGATTACTATTCCTGCTTCCTCTTGCCGTCGTGGCGGTGTTGCTGGCTTATACCTACCAAGTCGTCGTCACCGTTCACAAATACCTCGAACCGTGGAATCCATTTGATTCGGTTGTCGGATTTGCGGTGCTTTATAGCCTCGCAATTCTATTTCTACTCGTCGCATGCTTTGTTGCCGGATTGCTGGCCCGTCGAGCGATCGGAGCTCGTTTCTCGGAGAAGATCGAGAAACAACTGATGAAGGTTTTTCCCAAATACGGGATTTTCAAGGATCTCTTAGCGGACAAGATTGGTGGCAATGAAAACGTGCCATCGCTGCGTCCCGTGATGGTCCGAAGGGACGGTGGTCGTGTCCTCGCATTTCAAGCGGACTGCTTGGCGAATGGATGGATCGTTGTGTACTTCCCGGGCTCGCCCGACGCATGGTCGGGCTCTATTGCACTAATTGCACCCGATGATGTGCAATCGCTTGACGTATCCTTTGACGACTTCCTGGGTATATTCGAACGGCTTGGCAGAGATTCCCGCTCGTGCTTGAGCGCCACCAACATCGACGAACCAAACAGCGACAGGAAACCCAATACGATCGGGTGATCCATCGGCCACGGTTCACTGCGATCGAACAATGGACAATGAAACACTTTGCTAAAACTACATTCACAACCGATGGCAACGATATCTCGCACCGCAACAATGGAGGCGTTCCGTCTCGCAACGACCACCCCATTTGAGTCGCGATAAGGAAGCGAAACGCAACCTCTAATCCGTATGTACCGCCAGCGGACCAGTGGAGTGCTCCCCAAAAGTTGATCCAGGCGTTATGAAATTCTATCGCCGCAAACGGCAGGAGGACTTTGATGCGAGAAAGCGAAATCGGCATTCGGCCGACCAGATTGTGAAGAAGCTACTAGAGGCCGATGATGGGCGAGGGGAGAGAGCTCGAAATTCGCTGAGCATGCGAAAAAACCGGTGTTTTGCGACTCGGCTAAACACCGGCTTGATCGAATAACCTACTGCGGTCCGATCCCCAGCGTATCAGAGAAGTTGAGCAACGAAACTCTCCCTAAACCGCGAGCGAGATCGCCACTTCCCCCTACTCATTGCACAAAAAACTTACAAAATTGTCTTTCTCGTACCTCTTTGTTCGCAGAGCTTGCTCGGTTTGTCAAATCGACGACACCCACACTGCTGTTGATCTTTCAGAACGTCGTGATTTCCAGGTCTCCGTCTTTCATCCCTTGGCATCACGCGATACCAAATGGGAATTGTTCGTGGGATCAACATGCTTTGCGAGCCAAACTTACAGCAGTTTACACGCCTCGAACGGTTTCGGATGGTGGCAGAAACTTATCGGTCGTCAGGTGATATTGCGGCTCTTCGGAGAATGAAACCGTGATCAAGTCTTTGGCTTTGCGAATCATCTGTCGACATTCCTCACTGAGATGCGTCAGGTGTACTGTCTTTCCAAGTTGCTGGTACTTCTTCGCCACGACCTGGATCGCTTCCATCGCCGAGTGGTCATAGACTCGCGTAAAGTAGAAGTCGATGACAACCGTGTCTGGATCTTTCCGGGCATCGAATAACTCCTTGAATTGTGTCGTCGAGGCGAAGAACAACGGTCCGTGAAGCTGATAGACCTTGGCACCATGTTCGTTGCACTTGATATCCGCGTTCACGTTCTTGGCATGCTTGAACGTAAAAGCCAACGATGAAACGATGACCCCGAGGATGACAGCGGAAGCAAGGTCGTGCATGATGGCCGTGTACAGCGTGACGATGACCATCACCAGGAAGTCGATAAAGGGAACCTTTCGATAGAGCTTCAGCGAGGCCCATTCGAATGTTCCGATCATCACCATGAACATCACTCCGACGAGTGCTGCCATAGGAATCATCTCAATCCACTGCGAGAAGAACATCACAAAGGCCAGTAAGCAGCAAGCCGCGAATGCACCCGATGTTCTGCCGCGTCCGCCTGACTCTACATTGATTAGCGATTGGCCAATCATGGCACAACCGCCCATACCACCAAACAAACCGCAGACGATGTTTGCGATCCCCTGACCGAGGCATTCACGATTGCTGTTTCCTTGCGTCTCCGTAATCTCGTCAATCAGCGTCAAGGTCATTAGCGACTCGACAAGTCCAACGGCGGCAAGCACAGCGGCAAATGGGAAGATGATCCATAACGTCGCAAGGGTCATTGGCGGCAAGGCAAATGATTGAAAAAACAGTGTCGGTAGTCCGGCGCTAATGCTTGTTGACTTAGGGTCGATATTGTTCATCGCCGAAGTAACTGCAGCCGCTTGCTCCGGCATCAACGCTGCAATCTCTACCGTGTCATGCGAGCTGGTTCTCGAATGCTGCCCTTCCGATAAGACGGCCTTTGCAGCAGCGACCTTCGAGTTCGTAGCCAACATATCACCTACGGTTGTAACGACATGACTTTGATTTTCGGCAGCTAAATAGGCAGGAAGCAAGCGATTGGAGGCGATACCAATTGCGGACACAACGAGAATGGCGACTAGCGATGCGGGGACTGCTTTGGTAAGCTTCGGAAGCAGCCAAATGATCGCCATGGTGAGCGCCGCAAGTGCGACCATGATCCATAACGCAGGCCCACGCATAAATTGCAGGGAACCAATCGAGCTCACTGTCTTAAAACTCCCAAACTGTGCCATGCAGATCACAACGGCAAGCCCGTTGACAAAGCCAAGCATCACCGAATGCGGCACCATGCGAATGAGTACGCCGAGCCGAGCGAATCCGACGATCAATTGAAGCAATCCACATAGGATCACCGTCGGAAACAAGTACTCGATGCCATAGATAGCAACGAGACTCACAACGACGACAGCCATCGCACCGGTTGCGCCGGAGATCATTCCAGGCCGTCCACCGCAAAGAGCACAGATCAGGCCAATCATGATTGCAGAGTAAAGGCCTATGATCGGCGAGACTCCCGCGACAAAGGCGAATGCAATCGCCTCGGATACCAGCGCTAACGCGACAGTCAAACCCGAAAGGAGTTCATTTTTGAGGTTTTTAGGTTGGGTACGAAAGAGATCAAGCATCGAACGAAAAAACCTTCACAATCAAATGGAAACCGCTCTCGCTGGAACAATACTTCCCAGGTTCAGAGCCGTGACAGACGAACAAGACACACGAACACTCAACGCGCAACAGCATCAGCATCAGCATCAAGGCGGAGTGACAGATGATGGAACAATCTGGAGTGTGTGATTCATAAACAATAGGTTTCGCCTCAGAAATCAAGCCGCTGAAGAGACTAACCGAGGGATGGCATTTGGGCAACATCGAGATTACAGCCATATCACCTTGCCGGTGACGAGCCATCACCAAACCGGATTATAAGGTGAGTCTCGACAACTATAATTTGCCCAGAAAGTGCCCTGAGTCCTCGTTCACTGGCTTGCCGAGTCCTTGCTGTATTGCCGAGAAATACGTCCCGTTTTCCCAATTTTTTGCGGATGGTGGGAGGAATAATTTCGAAAACAGTGGAGATGCCTCGGGGCCATCGCTCTCGGTCAGTTGCCATCGTTGCTGGGAAGCAATCAAGCTGATCTCAGAAACTAGGTGCTACTCGTGGACCGTTTTAAGAAGTTCAGCGAGTAGAATCTTGTTTATCCACCGGCGCCTTCATCGCTCGCCAATTCCATTCCCGCCCTCTTGCTCTACTCGGAGAAGTCAAAGATGCCCGCCGCCGTTCGATCCGCCGCGTTTGCACTCGCCTTTGTGCTTGCGGCACTATCAAGCGTTCCAACTCGGTTGCAGGCTCAGGACAAAAGCAAGAACCCCGCGGATGGTATGCTCCGCCAAAGCAACACGAGTTCAGGTCGATTCTACAACGAGCGTGGAAGCTCGATTGGCAGAATCGAATCTCGCAATGGCTCCGCAAGAGTTTACGACGCGTCAGGACGATCGACTGGCCGCGTGGAAAGTCGAAACGGTTCGACTCGCTTCTATAGCAGCAGCGGTAGCATTGTCGAGCGATCGACAACAAGCGGCGATCTCGCAAGGTTCTATGACAAATCCGGTCGAAGTATCGGAACGAGCAGAACCTCGGGGAGCTCAACACGCTTTTACAGCTCTTCCGGGGCTTTTCAAGGACGTGCTCAGAAATCCAACAGCGGTACCACCCGCTTCTACGATGCCTCAGGCAGATCGCTCGGCACCAAACGCCCTTAGTGGCAGACTATGACTTGAAGCCAAGTCCATTGAGTCGTTCTTCGAATCCTGCATGGGTCCAACGCTTGCGGAATTCGATACAACCCTGTGGCGGTAGTTTCGATGCAGTCAGTCCGATCTTGCTAAGTATCTCTTCAAGCGAATTTCCTTGATCAGCTCGATGCAGGATGCCAAGAACGCGATAGAAGATCTTGTCGGCTGAAGAAATAAAGAGGTCGCTCTTTTTATCAAACAAGTACGCACGTGATTCAGCTTCGCCATCGTCCCCCCCCGAGATAATAGCTCCTCACGCTTTAACGAAGTCAACGCATTCTCTGAAACGGGAACCCGGAATACGTTCCAGGTCAACAAGTGGAACAACTCATGTGCGAGATCGAAATTTCGTCGCCGATTTACAATTCTCGAGTTGAGTAAGATTTCTGATCGAAATCGTTCGAACAAAGAACAAGCTGCTGTACCAGAGGGTTCGAAGTCGAGGAAGAAGATCTTCACGCCGATAGCGGTCATTTACGAGGAAATCCATTCCGAATGGATTATGTCTCGTACCGAACAATAACAACCCTCCCTGTAAACTCTTCCATGCCGAGCTGATCCATCATCAGCTTCTCCACTCTCTCCATGGCCCCGCCCCCTGTACCAGCCCCAATGAGAGGAAACGCTATCGATTGGTAGCCTTGCTCGCGAGCAATGCCCATTGCGTTCCGACAAGACTCTCGAATCGAAAACTCGGACGAGCGCCACCACATGCTGATGCCAGCCACATGGATGATTCCCTTGAATGGCAACCGGCCAGCGCCGGTCAGAACCGCACCGCCCAATGGAATGGGGCCATGCTTAGCAACCTCGCGAAAGGGCTGGTATCCTGCTCGCTTCTTGATCGCACCCGAAACGCCTTGCGGCAGCAAGAGCCACCATGGAATGATATTGCGATTCCAGGCGTTGACAATCACCTCGACCTCCTGATCGAGCAAGTCACCGGTAACCGATTCGACTGCTGCCATGCGAGAGTCGCCTCTCAAGTTTGTTCTGGGAAATCAATAAACGAAACAGGAACAGTGTCTGTTAGCCAAACGCCATTGGCCGACAGGTAGAAGACATGTCCCGATTCGTGCATAGCGTCAGAGTGAATGGTCAAGATGACGGGCTTCCCTCGCCGAGCTCCGACCTTCATGGCCGTTTCGATATCCGCTGACAAATGGACATGATTGCGAGAGCGTTTGAGCAACCCTTGTTCGCGGATACTATCCAAAAATGCGAAAACCGTTCCGTGGTAAAGAACCTCGGGTGGCGCGATCGGTTCAAGATTGAGCTCCACGTTTGGGACCGAATGTCCTTGGTTGGCGCGAATCTTCAGTCCGTCTTCGCTGAGAGTAAAACGCTTCTTCTCACAGGACGCAACTACTTCATGCAATAGCGACAGCGTCCATTGCTTCCCTTGGCGATTGGCGTTCTCAATCAGCTCGTCGATCGGTAGCCACCCCTCGGGATCAAGCTTCATGCCTACAACATCGGGCTGATGCCGAAGTACGAGGCTGAGGAACTTGCTTGTGGATGTGATGCTTTTTGATGAAGAATTCATGATCGGTTTGATGCAAAGTAGCGGTTCCATATTTCATGGAGTGCCACGCCGGCTGGCATGGCTAGTCGATAATCGACGATGTGGGAAATAGTCGTCTCGCTCGGGTTGATCTCCACAGTGACATTCCCCACCGATTTAGCCATGAAGACTGGTGCCTGAATGTAGGGGAAAACGCTTGTTGTCCCGATACTAAAAACCATATCGAATCCCTTCTCAAGCTCGCTTTGAAGCTGTTCTATTCCGGGACCATCAATCAGCTCACCAAACAGGACGACGTCGGGCCGCACCAAAGCGGCACAATGGGGGCAACTGGGTGGGATATCGATCCCATCGAACTTTTCCACCGACTCCGTGTAGCTACACTTCGTACAAAATAGAGAATGCATGTTACCGTGGGCTTCGATGAAATTCTTGGAGCCAGCAGCACGGTGGAATCCATCCACGTTTTGGGTGAGTGTCCAAACCCTCGGAAAGCTTCTATCGATCTCCGCGATCAGTTCATGGGCTCGGTTATGCTTTGCACCTTGAACCGCCAGCCCGATTTGCGCCAAATACTTCCAGGTCAAAGCAGGATTCTTCGCCAGCATGGAAGCGGAAAGCGCTTCTTCAATCGCCACACCATCCTCGGTGGTATCTGCATTGTAGAGCCCACCAATACCTCGGTAGGTGGGTATCCCCGACTCAGCAGAAATACCCGCGCCCGTGATGAATAAGAGACTCTGTGACTTTTGCAGGGCACGAACGATTTTCTCGATCGCAGCACTCTGTCCTGGGGTAACCATCCAATCAAACCTTTCGCTCATAGCAAGCTCGTCGTAACTCTGGGATCGAGCATAGCCTTCTTACGATCGCCACCACAGGATCGCTTTGTCTTCAGAGTATAACCGCATATGGAAGCGAAAAAGACCTTCTTCGCTTCGGACTAACCTTCGCGTTGTTCCTCGATTGCTTCCCCGGGTGGAGGCATCAATGGCTAGAATTCGCCAACAACTTCACCGCCGTTGCAACTGTGCAAAGCTCGGTGGGTTGCAGTATCAATACCATTCGCCAAAAAGTGCACCGAACCATCGGCTAGACCAACATTGGCACCGCCGGTGTGGTAGCTTCTCGGACCAAAGAAACCTGTATGGTGGATAACTAGGTCCGGCGTGCGACTGTTCGGTGTGTAGTAACCATTCGTCAAGGAATTGATCGAGCCATTGAATGCCCAAGAGATTCCACGTCCCCGAATCGCCGTGCTGTTGCCACCTCGCCAACCGCCAAAGCTTGACCAAATCGCGTCGGTTTGCGGGTTGGAAATATTGCCGCTCGCATCGACGAATGCACTCCACGGGCTACCCGTGGCCTTTAAGCCGCGACTCGACTGAAGTGCCGAGCTCACTCCGTTCGAACCATTGAGCGTGTATTGGTAGGGAAACCTAGGTAATATGCCAGCAGGAAGCGTCATATCATTTCCAACGCTACGGGCAGTTTCGCTGAGGATCGCTGTGTTGGAAGCTCCGTCCGTAATATCGCGAAAAGCTCGCGATGTATTTTGGCATACGATTCCATCCGTTACCCAGCGCCAGTCGTAGTTGGTTCCAGTTCCGCTTCCATTGCTAAACATATAGTTCAACCCACCATAGGCAACCGTTGAACCGTTTACTTGCATCGTCGTTGTCGAGGGGGCGGGATCGCTAGGGCAAAGAAAGATGGGAACCGGTGTTGCGAACGCTTGAGCGAAGAGGGGATTGGGAACCTTCGCGTTAAAAGGTCCAGAGAAGGCGGGCTTCGAGTAGTCGAGCAAATTGCTCAAGTTTCCCTGCTCGATGAAGGCAAGGATGCGAGCCTGGACCGAGAAGTCGACATCCACGGTCCCCGTCATCGGAAACTTGCGATACGCAGATTCGTAGTTCATGGTGGCCAGCGCGATTTGTTTGATACTGTTGCTGCACTGCATGCGACGGGCCGCCTCGCGGGCAGCCTGCACGGCAGGAAGAAGCAGACCTACCAGAATACCGATGATCGCGATTACGACCAGCAATTCCACGAGAGTAAATGCAGTTCGGAGTGTAGGGTTAGGACTATGTTGAATGCGTTTCATTTCAATTTCTATCGATTAAGTAAATGATCAAGGAGTTCTTTTTCTGTCTGAGCCAATCGCTACTACTTCTCGCCATCTAACGAGTCGAACTCCTTGAATGAGATCGTTTTTGCATTGCTATGTCCCGACTTCCAAAGCGAACCGATTTCCGTTTGCATGGTGGGTTTCATCGCAAGGATTTCTTGGAGCGAACTGCGCGAGCTTTCCAAAACGATCCAACTCAGCCTGTATCTGCCTTCGGACAAAAGAGTGTCCCATGCGACAGTTGAACGGGTGTTTCGCTTTACCGTGGGTGTGGGTTCCAGGAGAATCATGGAAGTCCCCCAACTGGTCCCGTCTTGAGATACCCGTCCCTCGCCGATTGCAATCGGCTCAGGATCGAGGTTTTCACCTGAATGGATACGGTGCATCAGGATCACGGCATACTGCCCCGCAGAAAGCGAGGGTAGTTCCTTGATTCGCAAATGAAGCCCCGTACGCCAAGTTCGAATGGACTCAAATGCGGGGATCTCGATTGACTTTTTGTAACCACCTCGCCGGATGACGGCGTAGTCCTCCAAAAATTTGCCCCACTCTCGGTCTGTTTGACCATCGAACGGAAACTTCACGCCACCTCCATGTTCATCCAGCCCCAATGCCTTTGTTTTCAATAAACTGGCCATCGGTTTTTCCAAATCGACCAACTTCCACTCCTCAAGCAACTGAAGCGTTTCCCAAGGTGAATTGGGAACGATCCAGCTCATCGTCTCGCCATTTTTTTCCACTTGCTTCGCATTTCGATCTGGAGAATGGCAATTGGCACATCGCTCAAGCTGTGACCAGATGACATCGATGAATCGTGAAAGAACTTGATCCCTCCTTCCGTGCCGAATCAATTGGTCGTCGAGTTTCAGATCGTTCCTCGCGGGTAAAGGAGTATTCAGCGACTCAGGATCCTCTACGGATGCTTGAATCCATTTGCCGATCGCTTCAAGCTCCGAGTTTCGGACTTGATCCATGATGGTTGTTGAGTGCACTGGCTTCTTCGCAATGAATTCCAACAACTTGGATTCAGAGGGTCGTTCAATATCAATCCATCCACGAGACCTAAGCGAAGCAAAGGAAGCTCTTGGATCAGAGGTTAAAAAATCATCCAGCTTGACGCCCTGAAAATGGCATTCAGAGCAACTGCTCGCTTTGGACGATTGAATCAACGGGATCACGAGTCTTTGGTAAATCTCCGATGGAGACTCGCCCCACGCATCGCGACGGCTAAATACGATCGCGATTCCTATCATTAGCCCAAGAAATATTCGCATGTCGAGTTCGCCTCAACTTGAAGTTGTTTAGGAATGGGAAACTTTTCAGACTGGATGAGCGACTCAAGACGGCGCACTTGATGCGGCGATACGAAACCGTCTTGTGGAGAGCGGACCCGTGACCGCGCAAGTGCGCCGTGCTGAATCGCATCCATCCAATGCTTGCGCGCAGAGCGCTTCACCGACGAGACACCAGCAACCTAAAGGCGAGGTATGTCGCGTGCAGCAAAATGTCTTTCACAAAAGCAATGCCGTACCGAGACGAGATCAATCCCATGCCGGTATGCGCGATGCCAGACGAGTAGCGCAAAGCATTAAAAAGCGCGTAAAGAATTCAGGAGAACATCTGCCTGGGTGGTGGGGTGTCCGGCTTGGAGTATACCGGTGCAGGTTCTACGGGCGCCGGATGATAAGCTGGTCTCGCTTCGGGCCCCAGCAGGACTTCGTTCGGCGCATGTGCCAGAATCACCCACGGTAACGAATGAAAGACCGAACTTTTACCCTGACACTTCAACGCGAACATTCCCAAAACGACTTTCCGCTTTGCGGAGGAGTTCTTTGACTTGGAGCCGCCAACCTTATACGCATTGGCCGTTTCACAACAAGTTCCACCGGATTTCGCGCCAGTGGGTTTCGCAATGGCAACCTTGTCGACATCGCCAACTTTAAGTCCAATCGTCTTCGGCTTATGCACAGTGGTAAGAGATTGCTTTTCGCAGCAGGGCCTGCGAGACGCACAGCAACTGGCCTCCGACCCCGTAGTCATCTGCCCCATACTGGCAGCAATCAAACCACCTTGGCCGGCAGTATCGTCACTCGCAGGTAATTGGGCGTAGGAAGGTGGAGCAACACCGTTTTCTTCGGCCCAAGCGAGCCTCTCAGATGGTGTGAAACAACAGCAACCGGTCCAGCATTGCTCAGCGGTTTTGCATCCGCATGGTCGGTTTTGGCAGGGGAATGGCTGCGCAGAATCTTTCTCAGCGAGCCCAGCCGTCGGAACAGGGATCGGGAGAGACATGACAAAAAGAGACAACAGAACAAGGAGAGTAACAACCCTCCGTCCCGAAGCGTTTAAAAACTCTTTTGGCGCAAACCCTTTCACCAAACTGTCATTTCTTGTTCGAGCACTGAATCAGCAAACTGGCCAGGCCCGCTCTCCACGGTCGTGAATATACCACCGACCTGGAGCTCCTGCAATTGTCATCGATACGCTGCGACAAAGCGACCTAAGTTGCGGTGCTGAAACAGCTATTCGCTAGAAATCATTTCTATTCCTTCGCGATCACTTCGACCCCAGCTCGACGACAGAGCACTGCGAAGACAATGAGATGCATGTTTGTAGAGAAGGCGCGAACAAAACCAGTGGCATTCATCCCCTTGGCCACACCGCGGCGTATCGCAATCATTTCCCAATCGTTCGTGCAATTGATACTCCCTCGCCGAGCATTTCTTCGCCAGGAAAGCAAGGACTTGGCTCTAACATTTCCTTACCACGGAAAGCTGTTGCGCTGGGTGCGACGAAAGAAAAAGATCACTCATGTCGAGCGAGGAAAGCATGGACCGCCCGAGGCCGGTTGATCGAGACGTTGAGTGCATCCGTTGGCTAGCTCATGCCTTCTCTGAACTGACAGGCTCCCGTATGGATCGATCCCTGCGGAACATCAGGTAGATGATGAGCGAAATGTACGAGTGAGTGACCAACTCTAACCTAGACCGCATTCTATCAGATCATTTCATCGATCGCACATGAACCCAGGGGGAACGGGAGAAGTGAGTCAAGCGCATAGAGTACAAACATGGACATTGCTAGAATGTTAAGATCAGCGTCTTGAGCAAGCAGGAACATTAATCTCCACTCATTCGCACTAATCAAAAGCCGCGGCAATCTTATTGCTGCTCCTTATTAGTGGTGATTAGTGACGATTAGTGTTCTTATCCCATGCAATCCCAGGAATTGATTGGTCACCAAGCCATAGGTTATCGACTACATGTTCGTGGAGTGCTCCCCAAAAGTTGATCCATGAGTTATGAAAGTCTATCGCCGCAAACGGCAGGAGGACTTTGATGACGAGAAAGCGAAATCGGCATTCGGCCGACCAGATTGTGAAGAAACTACGAGACGCTGATGCAATGCTCGCTGCGGGCAAGAGTGTCGGCGAGGTACTACAGGCCCTCGAGATCAGCGAACCGACCTTGTCGCGTTGGAGATCCCAATACGGGGGCATGAAGAGCGAGGAAGCCAAGCGGCTGAAGCAACTTGAGGATGAAAACCAACGACTGAAGAAGTTGGTTGCCGAGCAAGCACTGGACATCCAAATGCTGAAGGAGATCACTAGGGGAAACTGACCAGCCCCGAGTCACGACGAGCCGCCGTGGAACAGCTCCAAGCGAAGTTCTCTGTATCGGAACGTCGTGCCTGTCGAGTGCTCGATCAACCGCGATCGACGCAGCGATTTGTGGGGCAGCCCAAGGATGATGATGCGCGGCTGACGAAGAAGATATTGGATTATGTCCGTGAGCGACCACGCTGGGGTTACCGTCGTATCACACAGTTGTTGCGTCGCAGTGGTGAACTGATCAATGTGAAGCGAGTCTATCGCCTTTGGAAAGCAGCAGGCTTGAAAGTACCAAGAAAAAGCAGACTAAAGCGAGCCACTGGGGAAAAGGCAAACGCTTGTCACTTGCAGCCTGCGGGCTGTAAGAACGACATTTGGAGCTGGGACTTCGTTCAAGCCTCGACGGTTGGTGGCAAGACGATTCGCTTCTTGAACATCGTTGACGAATACACTCGGGTGTGCCTGAGTATCAAGGCAAGCCGGAGCATTACCAGTGAGGATGCAATTGACACGTTGGCGGAGCTAATCGCCATGCATGGAGTACCTAAGCGGATTCGAAGTGATAACGGCCCAGAGTTCATATCAGCGGCGATCAAGCGTTGGCTGTCGTCGCTGGGGATCGAGGTGCTGTACATCGAGCCTGGTTCACCTTGGCAAAACGGAGTCTGCGAGAGCTTCAACAGCAAACTACGAGATGAATACCTGAGCCAGACCGAACTGTTGAGCGAACAAGATGCACGACTCAAGGCGAGGGCTTGGCAAAACGACTTCAACGAGAAGCGTCCGCACAGTTCGCTGGGCTACTTAACCCCCTCGGAGTTCGCGCGTCGTTGTGGAGCTTCGCCTTCGCTCGCTGCGCTCGCTCCAGCGAACCACCACAACGAGATGGCTACGCCATTACCAACTACCTAACCAAACCTTTCATAACTCCTGGTACAGAAAACTGGGGCACTCCATTCGTGGAGTGCACGACTGATTGGAAATCCATGTGAGATGTCGAAAGACGTGTCGCAACATTTCTGCGCTTGCGTTGGGAATATCCCAGTCGCGTGAGTGATCTAGTTTAGCAAAGTCGACCGGCCAACGCGTCTTGGGTGCATTCCTTCGTTCCTCGCCATCATGGGTTCAAGAATGAAGACACAGCCGCCCCTTCAGCCTCTGCTCTTTGTTGAAGTGTATGGACTACGTTCAGAGTTGTGTTGACCACGACGGTCCAGGCAACGACGACAATCAGTAACGTTAAGATCGGCGCGACCATTCCGATAGCCTGACGACGTTTTTTGCTCAGTATTGTGACAATGGATTGTATGCCCGCGACGAGTCCGTATAGAAGCCCAAGGCAAAAAATTACAATCCCCGAGATTGTAACCCAAGTTTCAACCGGAACCGGGAAAGTCGCGTTCAGGCAGAATAGGAACCAGCCGCCGAGAAGCAAGCCTAACAAGATTTCAGGAGCGTATCGTATCTTGGCATTCATTTGAATTGACGTTTTCGCGGCTTCTGCAATGATCCAATTGACGGAATTGGCAGTCGTTTACATTCGGCGAACCTGGGCGTGGAACGTCGTCGATCACGCAGTCGCCGCCAAAAGACTATGATTCAAATTCGCGTCCGACCGTCGACTTGCGTGCATCGCTTGGTTGTCCGACGGTGTTGGAGTCTGTTGAGTTAGTCTCCGTATGATCTACGATCGATGTGCCGTCGGGAAGTCCGCCCCAGGTTTTCCCTGACCATTCCCAAAGTTTCTCGACCTCGATTCGTTCGGCAGGCCCGAAATCCTCTTCCTGCACGAGGCCCATCGAGAGATACAGCACATTGATCGTACGTAGTCGCGCGCTAACAAACCCTGCCTCGATCTCATCAGCGGACAATACGAAAACCTCGCGTTTGACATCTCGCGCAATGAAGCGGGAAATCGTTTCGCCGGGCCGATGGACTTTGCGAAGGCGATTCAGTTTCACGCGCCGAAAATAGTCTTTGAGGTACGACAGCATCAGCTTTATCGGAGAACAACCCCTTCGATCACGTAATTGTAACCGTGCCTTCGGAGTAGTGGATATTGAACTTGTTGTCAGGAGTCGGCAGTTCAACCACACCAGTTGCTTAGTTGATTTCGGAAACCGGTATTTGCAGGTCAGCAATCGGACCGATGCCAGCAGCCGATCCAGCCGCTGCATAAACAAGCTCGATGTCTCGCGCAAGACGTTCCCAAGTACCTATTCGGTAAACGCCGCGACCTGACTGGGAGATCGTCAACATGTATTCTCCGGTACGGTCGAATCCAATCGCGACGAGGCCGCCAATGTTCAAATAGTGAGGCACAGGTTTGTCGGACAATACTCGGCATCTCCCAGGGCGAGAGGTAGAAAAATGCACCGTCCAAAAACGGGCGACCGTGCCCTTGGTGTGCATGCCATTGCTCTTTGAATGTTTCAGGTGTCGGATTGCATTCGGTCAATCGTCTGTATCAGTCTCTGACAAATGGGAAAGAATAACAAGTATAGCTTGGGTAATGGAACGAGTGACGTAAGCAAATCCGAATCCAAGCGACAGACCAATCAACAGTCCAAATCCGATGCCGTATGTCGATCTAGTCACAACAGCAATTGGCAGCGACATCAGATACACATCGTAATGGTGGCAATGATCGGAATGGATAATTGTGCTTTTTTCAAGTAGCACTTTGGCTTCAAGTAGGTCTTTCTTGCTCAGTTTACCACTCCCTCAAAGAACGCCAACGTTCAGCCAGCGGCGGGAGAGGAAGTGTCCATTGGTGAAACGCTTGATCCTCCGCTTGGCTGCAACGGTTTGTTCGTAGTTTTGGGGCGCCACAGAGGACGATCGGACTCCAATTGTCGGCGAGCCGCATCCTGAGCGATGGCAAACACGTCACCTCCAAACCGATCCGAAATCTCAAAACGGATTTCGTGAATTTCATCAATCGTTTTGTCAGCTTTCGTCGGTTTCATCGCCTAGCATCTCCTCGGGAGTGCAAATTATCGGAATCGGAATCCCCATATTCGTGAGAATATCATGGATTCGTGGCACGATTCTCGCGTTTGCAATGTGCTTGCAGTTCCATGTCAACAAGTGTTATATCCGGTGATGAGCAGCAAGGGAAATGTGAAGTGCGTCCACCTGTGCCTTTGGTGGCAAAACCCCCAAAGCCATGATGCGCTGGGCGATCTGGGGAACCTCGGGCGTGATAGGTAGCAATGGAATGCCATCGAGCGATTCGAGCCGCTCTTTCGCAAGCAAAACGTCTCCGGCAGATGCTTCGTCAATAACGTATTGCGACGCAACCAATTCATAGCTGGTTCGATGCTGATTCCACCACTGATGCGTGAGGATTTGCCGCGCTGCGGCAACCACTTGCGAGCTTGGCCTCTGCCGCAAATAGCTGACGATTGAAGTTTCAACATAAACAGTGTTCATCACAATATCCTATCACGACGAACGTGTCGATTCATCCAGCCCGAGCAAGTGACTATACGCAAGTCAAAACGCCTGATCGAGGGCTTGGTTGCAAGCGTTTGTTCGCTGCATTCTATGCTGCCGGAAACATGACGGGAACCGAGTCAACAATCTCGCAGTTCGGCAATCGGCATCTTAACGCGTCCCTTCCGTTCTGGGTAACGGCAGTATCGCCAACAATAAGTGTTTCCAGATTTTGCAGTACTTCCAATCGGGCAATCCCCGCATCCGATATCAAAGTGCCATGTAGGCTAATATTCTTTAGGCTGCGGAGATCGCGAAGGATTTCACAAAGCGCGTCTCCGATAGGCGATTGAATAATTGCAATCTCGCGTAGCGTTGGAAGGAAGGACAACCAGCGAAGGTACTCGATCGGGTATACGTAGTCATAGATAATGCAACCGCAAGGCTTGGCGAAAAACGAATCGCCGAGGAATCTCCGAGCCCATTGAGGACCAGGCATCGGGAGTCCTGACCCGCAATCTCGTGACCGGTCCCACTCGTGCTCGTAGGAAATGATCGCGCCAATTCGCTTGAGGGCGGCTTCAGCCTTCATGTCACGTATGCGGGCCATCATGGGAGCGCCTCTCAACCGAATCTGCAGCGAACGAAAAGGATCAGCGGGCGGCGGGAGTTGACGTTGAGCTCACGAGAAGGCTCACCGCCGCTCCGTTGCATCCCATGGTTCTGGGAATTCTTCGGTCTGAGATTCGTGCTCGTGCTCAGCGCAGCGGTGCTCGTTATCGTAATCGATCTCGGCATCATACGTTGCGCCCAACTAGGCCACACCATCGAATTTCCTCGCCATCCGAGTCAGCATCGCCACAATCCGGTGCAGCATCGCTTTCATCGTGGCATCATCCTGAACCTTGCTCCCTCTAGTCGTCACCAATACATCCTGAATCGCGGCACACTCGAAGGCCGTACCTCGTGCAATGTTGGTCCAGGGTGCATTTGCGTTTATGGTTTAAAGCTAGCACGCCTGGTTTGATGCTAGCAAACAGTGTTGCGACGGCTTTCGCATTATAATGATCACTACCGCTTACCGTGCTGTGATGATTGGGGTTTCTTCCCAACGACATGGAGGCGATCATGCGAAGGTGGAATGTGTTCGACCGCGTAGGACCTGAAGTCAATAATCCCAATCAAACAATGGGGATGTTTCTTGCCGAGGCGTATCAAAAAATTGCCCAGCTACAAGTGATTCTCAACAATGACCCCATGCAAATGGAGTTCGTCGAACAGCAGGTCAAAGAATTGTTCGACCTCGGAGCGGGGCTGTGTCTTACTGGGATGATTGCCAATTCCATGAATTCCAAGGAGCACGATAAGCGTTGCGAGGAAACACGATTGGGATACGCAATACCGCTGCGAGCTGGACATGAACGACAAGTCGAAGTCCATCTCGGCGCTGGCCATATCAGCTACGCAGCTACCCTCTACTGTCAACCGAAATCTCCAGCCGCAAGTCGCGAAGATCATACGCCGGGACTCGATATCGATCTAAGCCAGTATGGCTTTTCAGAGAACGTTTCTCCTTGGCTTGTATCGAAAGTGTGTCGGACAGTGGCGTTGGCCCCATCGCTTGATCAAGCATACGTCGAATTGCAACGAGACGGTATTCAGTTAACGCGAACAACGATCGACCGTATCGTCTCTCGCGCAGGATCGGAATCCCTAACCGTCCGGGAACGAATGCTGGAGCAATTTGAGCGCGGCGATATGAAGCAAGGTTGCGAATTCACTGGAAGGCGAGTATCGGTGCAAATTGACGGTGGCCGGACGAGAACACGCGGCGTCCTGGAATGGATCGATCCTGTGGAAAACTTTGGAAAAACCCAATCGCAAGTCACAGGCGAGCTAAGTGCGGGACGCTCCAAGGAAACGCGTAGATCCAGTCGTTTTCAGGCCGATTGGCGAGAACCAAAACTGCTAATCATCTACGCGCACGATGACAATGGACGAAGAGACGAAGCGGTTCGAGTTCTGATCGATGGCTCATTCGGTGACGCAGACTATATGGAACGACTAATCAGCATGCACCTCCATCGCTTGGGAGCCAATAAAGCAAAGACGATTACGTTCAATAGCGACGGTGCGACTTGGATCTGGGGACGGATCGATTCGATACTTGCTAAAGCGAAGGTGGAATCCGCAGTGGTTGTCAATCAAGTGCTTGACGTGTGCCACGCCGTAGAGAACCTAGGCAAAGCCCTCCAGCCCTTGGATCGTTCTTTGAATGCTGCTGGGGAAAGTGAACCATCGAATTCCAATGAACTGCGAAGTCGATTGCGAGATGGTCAATGGTCGCAGGTTGTCGAAGTGCTCACTGCTCGGCTAAGTCAGGCCGAGGATCTATCCTCTGCCGATCGATCAGAAATCAAACGAGTCATCGAATACATTCGTAGCCACGGGGAGGCAGGACGCCTGGACTATCCGAAGTTCAAGCTGATGGGACTCCCACTTGGAAGTGGATCGATTGAGAGTGCGATACGTCGAGTGATCAATCTTCGGATGAAGAACAGCGGAACGTTTTGGCGAATTCAAAAGGCAGAGAAGATACTTACGATCCGATCATCGATACTGAGTGGCAGATGGGATGATGACCGAGCGGTGGTCAAGTACGAAATGAAGCGGAACCGAAAGCAAGCACTCCCAAAACTTGACGAGTCGCCAAGACCGAAATCCGATGCGCGTCAAAGAACTCAGAAATCTCAATGATTACCACACCGCAAAAGTGCCATAAAAGCAAATGCACCCGTTGGCTACTTGATTGCGAATGGTGGTGAACCAAGACTCGTGACCGTGATCCTATGTCGAGTGCCAGACTTAAACTAAGGAGCTTTAGAGATGTCGATGTTCAAGAAGAAACAATTTCAGGGCCTCTTCATTTCGAGTGGCTGCGTGATACTTTGCGTCGCTGCTTGTTTACCCTTGATTGCACAGAGTTCGGTTTCCAGCGATTCTGAGTTGACGTCCTTGTTGGCGGCACGTCGCGATGCCTTGACAGCGCGTGTTGAAATTATCGATAAGCTCGTTGCGAGGTCGACAAAGACCACGGAGGAATTGTTTGCAGCGCGCGAGGAATTGTTGGATGCGGAAATAGAGATAGCAACCACCGTTTCCGAGCGAATCGAAGTGTTGGAGCGAAAGCTTGAAAATGCTAAACAATTTGAATTGGTGATGCAACAGTGGAAGATTGCTGCGAGAGGGACAGATGCCGAAATTCTGAAAGCAAAGGCTGATCGAATTGGAGTGGAAATAGATTTGGTGCGAGAAAAGCAAAAACGAGGAGGTTCCAAGTAGTCGATTGATTCGGATTGTCCGTAGTGGATGTCGCGATTGCAGTGAGTGTGGCGCAGAATCGCAACGCGAAGGACTGACGCTTCGCGTTCGAATACTTACGCGTCTAGGAATAAAGCCGGCGTCGGGTTTTTCCAATGACATATGGGAAAGAGTTGGGAAGTCAACTCGCAAGGTTTCCGATTGGTGGCCCACTCGCTGTGGCTATCGAGCATCGTTTGAATCGATATTGGGAGTCACGGAGACGAGAAGGCCTTGATTCGATACGGTAGGCTCGACTGCCACCGAAGGGGGAACCCACGCTCCGCTCAGGACTGGCTCGTCCGGAACGTAGATTCTTAAATAGAGTACGAATCGTCCTGGAGGAGGCGTTATCCAATTGGACCGTATGGAGGGCCTCTTTTGCTGCGAGATCGAGATGGTGAGGGAGCCATCTTCGTTGTACGAGAGATTGTCTGGTGATCCTAGCAAGGCGTAGGGCGCATGGTCCTTAGGCTCTAGTCTGTGATCGGAGTTGTACGCGGTCAGCGACCAAAAGCCTTGATGGGGCGGTAGGGCTCCCTTTGGGAAGGTGATCGAATAGTCTCGGCTACCTTGTAAGGATTCGCCCTGGCCATCTGCTTCCAAATAGAAATACTTCGCCTCGTTGGCTCGATTCACGAAGATATTCGATTTTGCAACTGCGGCTCGCGTCACAAAGTCGGTTCCAAATGCGGCGCCGTTCGATACGCTGGTCCAGCCTGTTGGGAGTGGATTGCTGATTCGTGAGAAATCAAACAAGGGTTCGATGAGCGTGGATTCCAGCTCGCGAGCCCGCTCTTGAAGCTCTGCCATTAGTGCATCGTTGTGCTGTGCTGCGTGGAGCAGTGACCGCATCTCTTCGTAGAAAGTTTCTTCACCCTCGAGTGGAGGCACGGCATCGAGGACGTTGGACAGATCGGCAAAGAATGTGGCAGGATGGACAGATTTGCAGCGACTGCGGGTTGACTCTCCAATAGCTGGGTACCATTTTCGTTTCGTCCAGTCGTGCCTTTTCCATTGACCGCTCCATTTAGAAAGTGGAGTAACAGAGATCTCGCTTAGGGCACTTTGGACTCTGATCACATCGTTCTGCGATCGCGTTAACACTCGCGGAATGAGGTAAGCGAGCGAGGTTGAGGATCGAAATACTTGGACAATCGAAGAGGGAGCGACTCCCCGCCAGTTCGGACCTACGATCATGTAGAAACCAGGTTTGCTTCCGTACATGCATCCCAATTCGCCAAAGGAATCCGTTCGATGGTCTCCCAGTTGGACCATCCAGAAACGGTCCGATAGATCAGGTACCTGCAGGACGACAGCATCCTCAGAAAGATCGAGGATGGAGAAGCCGTAGATGACATCGGGATTAGGGCATGGAACCGATTTGAAATCGGGCGAAACAGGTTCGGTCAGCATGCTCAATCGATTGACCGGAGCGACGGGAGCACCGCCACTTATACCTGGTCGCTTGATCAAAGCGGCTGCGCGTTGCACATTGGTCAGGTAGACCAGAGGCCAGCCCCACAAATACGCTTTGCGAGTCAAATCATGAATGCTTGATGGGATTTTATCTGGCGAATTGGAATGAGAGCTGGATGCCAAATAGGGATGCTCACGACGATTCTCGTAGGAGAGTGATGATGGAGCTAAGCTATGGTTCAACAATGTGGTGACGAGGAGGATTGCGACAATGTTCTTCATGGAGTCTGTTCGTAATTCTGATTTCTGTTTTGGAGTTATCCGCGATAGTAATCGGACAGGGACAACACCCACGTTGCGCGTTGTGACCAATCGGCAGTGACGTGCGACAATCCTTTCCTTGGAGCGTTCCCTTCCAAAAACGGTGACCATTTCGCAGACGGGACCTTGCTCGTTGGCTATGTCTGGTCGCGGGAAACTTCCCCGTCGTTAGGTTCCACCAATGTGAACGCGAAAGTTGTGCCAGTGCCTTGGTTTTTATCGCGACTTCTCCTAACTTGGATTTTTCACACGCGAAATTGGAGAAAGCCTGGGTTTTCTGCAGAGCCGATCCGGCCGTCCTAAAGAAGAGAAACAGCCCGTGTCCCGCGATGGGGCTAGTCCGCAAAATGCACTAGTTCTCGCCGTGGTAGGATCGGGGCTTCGCATGGGTAAGGTGATTGAACCTTGGCGTGACATAGAAGTTGGAACTCTCGAGTCCCTTGCAGTGCCGCCGCAAGAATGGGAGCACCTGAACATCGCAAATTCAGTGCACTGATATTTGCCAAGTGCGGTTTCTCACAGCTATCGGGCTAGATTGACGATGGCAATGATGGATGGTCGTCGGATGATTAAATCTATCTTCCACTATCCACGCGTTTGGGAAGGATGAACTCACAGCCGGGGCGAGCTTGCTTCGCTTTGGCAATTCCCGCCGCTGAAACAGGTGCGTCCGCGCGCACCTCTTCAAGTTTTTGAGTTGGGACAGATGGATCAGTCGTTCGTCGTTGACTTGTGTTCCGACCAGATCAAGAAACTCCAGATCCGCGAGTGGTGCCAGTCGTGGAATCCCATGGTTTGTCGATCAGGAGGTACGCGGGGCGTGCTCTTCAATACTTCTCCAAAGATCATAATCGCCAGACAGAGATTTTACCGCTTTCATCCATTGGGTTGTTCAGAACGGTATGATCGAATGGCTGTTGTTCACCGAGTTGATAGCGTAAATGCGATACGCTGCGGGTGGATAGAATATGCGTGGAATGAATCGAATGAGAACGATGTTCCTCGTGGCTTGGTAATGGATCCTGGGAGGCTAGAATTGCAGACCGGCGTTGGTTGCCTCGAAATCCTGTGACGGTGTTGATGCGGAATACGTTTTGAGATTCTTCGTTCCGATGATCCGATGAGCAGTGGACCACTATGCGAAATTTTGATTTTAGTTCTTGGAATGGCGCATTCACGACCTTGTTGGGGTTGGTTCTTGTATCGGTCGTTGCGGTAGGAATTCGACTGTTGCTGATGCAGACCATCCAGCGGCGGCGTGAGCGGGAGAATAGGCAGATCAACGAGCGTCTCCGAACGCTCATTGCAGCATACAAGATCTTGGGCGGGTCCTTTACCGGTGAGCTAAGTGTCGATCCTACCCATCTTCGATCGATTCGACAGAACGGTGGCTATGAAGCTCCGATGCTCGAACCGCGTAGCGATGGAATCGAGGTGGATCAGTCGATGGTGGCCGTGACCACCGAACGACGAAGGCGTATCCGCGATGCCGTGGAGGCGGCGCTCTCGGACGTTATCTTATTGGGTACAGAGGAGCAAGTGAACCTCGCTGCCCATGCGGCTCGTGAAATGGTTGCGGGGAACAAGGTCCATTTGTCGGAACTCATCGTGTCGCTGCGAAGCTTCATACGCGACGCATTGGATCTGGAGCCTATCTCTCCGGACCTGCGAATTCCACATCAAGGACCTCTTAGGCCGACGGTTTCTGCCGGCAAAGGAACAGGCGCTGGGCGAGGAGAAGGAGCGGAAAAAGAAAGTGCTGGTCGTTCCAATGCGGGGATGGCCATTGGCGGGATGGCTATCGGAATGGAGGGCCTTCGCAGCAAAGGGATGGGGCATCCTCTGGTAGCGAGCGAGAGCTCCCCAGACGAGCATGTCTCGGAGGGACCACCGTGATGATAGACGAATTCAAGTCCCTCATACTCTCGCTGCATAGGTGGATAGAAGAAAACGATCTTGAATGCAAAGTCATAGAGCTTTCGAATGAAATAATTGAGGTCGGAAAGATCGATGGGGCGAGCGTACGCATTAAGGAAATAATCGAAGAGTACCTCAACACGGTTGGTGGATTTGCGTATCACGATCTCACCCATCGCGGGCAAGAACTTTTCTATCGTTTAGGTTATCATCCGTTTGCCGGACCCTCAGCCTACCACGAGCTTTCGGAGATACTACTTGATGCAAATCTTGTTTTCGGAGAGATCAAGATAATAGCGGGAATGTATATAGAGTCTTGTCGCTCGTTTGTTCAGGAAATTCGAGATGTAAGAAATATCGTTTCCTCCGTACAAACGACGAGAGAGCAAATCTTGCAAGGCGGTAGGGCCGTTCTCCTGGTATCGTTCACACATGGCAGGTCGCTAGGTTTACCGGACGCTCTTCAGGCATGGAGGGAATCTTGTTCCTTGCTTGTGAGGGATTTCGTTTCTTTGCACGGGAAGCGAGCTGAATCCCTGCAATTTGCGTTCGTTCCAAACTCGAAGCCTGTAGCACTTGAGATTTCCATTTGTCCCGAAGTCGCAGTGTCGATTGCTGAGGCGGTGCTGTGTGTGGTGACGAAAGTCAGGGGGCATATGACGGTGCGCAAGCAGATCAAGAGGAGGCTCTCGGTCGAGCACGCGAGGAGGATGGGGTGCCAAGGACAAGTCCAGCAAGTCTTCGACGACGAAGTCAACGCGCTTTCGAGAAATACTGTACGAGCTTTTGTGGATCGAACATTGCTCGCGATAGGTGGAAATAGGGATAAGTCGATTGTGAAGGCGATCGAATCGCGTATCGAAGAGTTGTTTGCCTTCATTCACGGTGGTGGCGCGGTGGATGTAATATTTGGAATGGACCAAGTACCGGGAGACATCCGAGTGAGAAACGTGTTGCGCCGGATGCGTTTAATGCAGCGAAGATTGAATGTGCTTCGGTCCTTGGGGAACAAGTACCATCCTGAATCATTGGAAACATAATCCAACGCGAGAATGACGATCAATTAGATTCACTCTCCAAGGCTTGGTTCTGACCCAATGGTAAGACTTCAAGGTAGAGAGTGGATCGGTGAGCGATTGTCGCGGCGGAGCATTATTAAGATTGTGTTTGGAGGAGTCAGAGATGACGATTTGGGGAAAGATATTTGGAAGATGCCTTCAATCTACGGGGTGCATATCGAGACTTGCTTCCGCAAAGGGGGTACCCAATAACGCGAAGGTCTTTGCACAGCCAGGGTAGTGGTAACCAGCGTTCGAGGCTCCGCGTTTCCATAAAGCGACTTCCTCTGACGAAATGAGTTCGTCTTCAAAACTCGGTAGATACTCCCTCTTATGTGCATCCGTCATGCGGTCGTCGGCATTGGGGTGATCTTTGTGTTTTGATTCAAGAGAGTATCGCATTTGATTGATGCGGTCACGCATGTCGCCGATCTCTCCGAGCTCGTCCGACCAAAAGGGGCTGTATGTACCGCGACGACTTTGACTTGGAATTCTCGCATTTCAGCGGGTGCTGCCATCGCTTTTCGGAAAGCGACCACATCGGGCGACCGGTCTTTGAGACCACCGAACCCCATGACACCAATCACGAATGGTAGCTTTGGGAAGAGAGATTCTTGCGTGCATCGTGGATCAAGTTGGCGAGCCATTCCGAGTACAGGGCGAATCGATCCGGATTTCCGTGGCCCGGATAGACGTGTCCATCTACTTTGTCGGTAAAGCCTTGAATCCAAATAAAATCGCCCTTCTCATAGCCTCAAGCTGGATCGTAATCGGGATGGGCACTGGGAATGAACATTTTTTTATGCGGTAGATTCTTCCTTCGATGCGTGGAAAGGCCTGCTGGTATCGGGCGTCTTCGGTCGACTGACGCGTCAGGTCCGTGATCGCCTCCAAGGATCTTTCCAACGCAATGAGGTCAAGTTGCTGAGTAGCCCAAGTCGCTGAGTATGGCGAAATGGTGTCGGACACACGTGGAGCTGACTTTCATCTCGAAGTTTGCCGAAGCGGGAGCAACCAAGTAGTTTGACATCGCACTAGCATCAGTGTCTTTGTGGAAATCTACGTCGCGTGAGAAGGGCGATCTCAACGTTCCGTCGCGCCTTTTCCCGCGAGAATCTTCTCTCTGTATTTCGCAATGCGCGAAATGCGCGTTTCGGGTTTCTTTGCGGAATTCAAGTTGATCAAGTAACTGCGTTGGCGTCCGGCGGTCAATCGGTAGAAGGCATCTGCTAGCTCGGGATCAGCGCCAAGAGCCTCTATGAAATCGTCTGGAAGTTGTAGCTCAGTTTTCAGCTTTGTGGGCTTAATGTTCAGGTCGGCGTAGACAATCGCCTCTGCTAAATATTCCTCTATGACAGGCTTCTTCTCGAGGACTTGGTTGTTGTCCGTAAAACGGATCATGTCGGGGTACTGGGTGTTCGGCCCCTGTTTTTCTAGCAGCCCTTTGGGGTCTTTCATCAAAGCAGCATTGAAAAAACTCAGCCGGAAGTCATTCCGAAGAGCCCCAATGATGACAATATTGCGACCGCTGTGCATGTAGCAAGGGTGTCCCCATTTGACCGTCTCCGTCAGATTCAGACTGAGGCAGATTTGTCTGAGCTGTTCAAGGCCTGGGCTCCAGCGTTGTGTGGAACAATCCAAAGTCGCAAATCGGTTGCAGCGTCCGCATCCCTTGGAAAAGTAATCTTCGATTTCAGTTATCATGCTCGCGCAAACGATCTCCATAACGGAACCAATAGAATCAACTTCTCGGATAGTGGATCGTCGATCTGTCGGTAGTTGCATATCGCCCCATGCACCTGACGGTGTTCCATGCGGTTATTTCTCGTAAACTTGACGTCGATTATCCCCTTGCTCCTTCACCTTATCGCGAATTTCTTGTTTGGCTTTTTTTACTCGTTCCGGCCAAACGAACGTTGGTGCTGTAGACGGATCGTATCCAGACATGTGACCAGTCAAACGAACGAGTGGCTTGGTATAGCTTAGTTCTTCGTCACCCAGAACTTCGCGACATATAGCGGCGAGGCATGGATCGTACTCGATTAACTCCGCTCGTGTGTTCACATGGTTGTGATCGTGATCTGGCTCGCGATTGTCGTTGAACCATGATTGAATGCCTTCTGCAAAATACTCCATGTGGTTTACGGATGCATATTTGCCCTTCCACAAGCCTTCGTTCATAGCTTTTTTGTAGCATGCCTCGAGGCGGCTATCGAAGGTTGGATCAACGCGTATTAAGCCGCGTAAGTGCATGTTATGGGCAAATTCGTGAATCAAGAGATTTTCGCTCGAGTAGGGATCACCAGGGAACGCCAGCAGGTTCTCTTCTCCACAGGAGCAGATCGCGTCGGTTTGGGATCCGCCCAATCCTCGAGCGCGTGCATCCCAGAAATCCTTCGGAGTCATAGTTCGTTGCTCCGGCAAATCGGTCGTAAATTCACTGTGAGCCATAACGACCAGCCTCGAACCGCCTTCTATCAAGGCCTTACGAACGTCCGGTCGCGTACGCAACATCATGTTGACGAGGTAAGCAGCTTCCTTTAAGGCATAGTCATTGACCTTTTCGGAAGAGACGATGGGATAGCCCTCCGCATTGACGTACTTGGTGTAAAAAGGATCGAGCCCCAGTTCCTTGGGAGGCGGTGTTACTTCCTGGGCCATGGCACAAGGTGGCATGGAGCTCAAGACGAGCAGGATCAAGGCACATTGGGAAATTCGTGTCATACGCAAGGTCGTTCTATAAAAGGTTGCGTCATCTGCCACTTAATTGGATAGGCCCGACGAAGGCTCCATCAGTGGATTGCTGCATTATACGTCGCATCGAGACCAGGTCCGAACCGCATCGAGTCCTAGATACTAGCCCAACTAATGGGTTGAATCCATTCCGTGGCCGGAACCCCACCTAGGAAGTGGGAGGAGAGTAAGTCGATCTGTTACGAGGCAGTCGTGGGTAGCAGATCGTTTAATTCCCCGGCAGATGTCGACGTGGTGTCGGATCTCGCAGCGGAGAGGACGCTTTGGTGTAGGGCGTTTCTGGGATAGCACTTTGCTAACGGTGCCAGCATGAAAGGTAGGGACGCCAGTGCGGCACGAGCGGAAATCGCGGTTGACATATGGGTACTGAGGTTTTCAGTTTTTAGGCAATGAGGGTGCGGTCGTTCGCACGATTCTGAAAACCTGTGTCATATCGGTGACTTATCACCTTTTGAATTCTACGTGATGTGTTATAGGAAGAATGGTTTTCGTGTTCATCTTTTAGTTCGCTTCAACGCGACTATCTACCGTTTCATTCCATCGAGTTAATTGCATGCCAGATGTTCAGAAGAAGGTCGAGGAAATCTATCAACAAGTCGTTCGCCGCAATCCGGGGGAGTTGGAGTTCCATCAAGCGGTGAAGGAAGTGATCGATACATTGGGACCGGTTCTCAAGAAATATCCACACTATGCGGAGCACAAGGTGATCGAGCGGATTTGCGAGCCTGAGCGGCAGATCATTTTTCGTGTGCCATGGCAAGATGATAGTGGAGAAGTGCAGATCAACCGCGGGTTTCGTGTGCAGTTCAATAGTGTGTTAGGTCCTTACAAAGGGGGATTGCGATTCCATCCCTCCGTACTGCTGGGAACGATCAAGTTTCTTGGGTTTGAGCAGGTCTTCAAGAATGCATTAACCGGTATGCCTATCGGTGGGGGAAAGGGTGGATCTGATTTTGATCCAAAGGGGAGGACTGATGCGGAGGTGATGCGGTTTTGCCAAAGCTTTATGACGGAGTTGCATCGGCACCTCGGGGAGCATACCGATGTACCTGCAGGGGATATCGGGGTAGGTGCACGTGAAATCGGATACTTATTCGGGCAATACAAACGAATGACCAATCGCTACGAATCGGGCGTTCTTACAGGGAAAAGTCCGCACTGGGGAGGGGCCTTGGTGCGTCGGGAAGCGACGGGGTATGGGGCTGTTTACTTCGCAGAAGAGATGCTCAAGACGAAAGGAGATTCGCTGGCGGGCAAAGTTTGCGTCGTGTCAGGGGCTGGTAATGTCGCGATCTACGCGATTGAGAAAATCCAGCAACTGGGGGGGACCGTTGTCGCGTGCTCCGACTCGGGAGGTGTGATTTACCATGAGAGAGGGATCGAATTGGATACCTTGAAACAGATCAAGGAAGTGGAACGGAAACGTATTTCGGTATACGCCGACATACACCATGATGCGAAATTCATCCCAAGTGGCAGCATTTGGGATATTCCTTGCCAAGTAGCGATGCCCTCGGCCACGCAGAATGAGCTCGATGGGACTGCGGCAAAGAAGTTGGTTTCCAACGGATGCATTGCTGTTAGCGAAGGTGCGAATATGCCGACGACTCCAGAGGGGGTACGCGTCTTCCAGGAATCGGGTGTGTTGTACGCTCCAGGAAAGGCTGCTAACGCAGGTGGGGTCGCAACCTCGGCACTGGAGATGCAGCAAAATGCAACTCGTGATGCTTGGTCCTTCGAACACACAGAGCGACGATTGCATGAGATCATGATTGAAATACATCGTGCGTGTTATGAAACATCTGCCGAGTTTGGAGCTACCGGGAACTATGTCCTGGGTGCCAACATAGTTGGATTCAAACGCGTCGCAGAAGCGATGGTTGCCTTTGGATTGATTTAGCTCGCGAGGGTATCGCAATCATTGCAATCGAAGATCGCACGACAAGCATTGTCGGGCGACTCAAATGATTTTGCGGTAAGGCGGAAATAGGAATCGTCGCAATCCTCACGGCCGTCGATAAATGGCTCCACAGCGTTACCGGTGCGCAGAGAAGAACTGCTGTTCCAATGAAAATCGCGATAATACGCACCCACCTAATCGCGATAGCGCGATCGCGATAGTACGCACCCACCTAATGGGGGGGAGGTTTCTCGCAAAGGCGCCAAGACGCAACGAAACGCGATCACCAAATCCGAGGCACCCACTCATCAAATAGTAGGCACCCACCTTATGTCGTTGCCAGTTGCCAGTCATTCCCGATCATTCCCAATAGCAGGCACCCACCTTTTGGGGGGAGGCTTCTCGCAAAGGCGCCAAGACGCAATGAAACGCGATCACCAAATCCGAGGCACCCACTCATCAAATAGTAGGCACCCACCTTTTGTCTGTCGATAAATGGCTCCACAGCGTTACCGGTGCGCAGAGAAGAACTGCTGTTCCAATGAAAATCGCGATAGTACGCACCCACCTAATCGCGATAGCGCGGTAGTACGCACCCACCTAATGGGGGGGAGGTTTCTCGCAAAGGCGCCAAGACGCAACGAAACGCGATCACCAAATCCGAGGCACCCACTCATCAAATAGTAGGCACCCACCTTTTGTCTTCTCCGATTTCCCAATAGCAGGCACCCACCTATTCAAATCATTCCCGATAGTAGGCACCCACCTTATGTCGTTGCCAGTTGCCAGTCATTCCCGATCATTCCCGATAGCAGGCACCCACCTTTTGGGGGGAGGCTTCTCGCAAAGGCGCCAAGACGCAATGAAACGCGATCACCAAATCCGAGGCACCCACTCATCAAATAGTAGGCACCCACCTTTTGTCTTCTCCAATAGAAGGCACGCATCTTTTGGAGAGCACCTCAATAGAGGGCACCCATCTTTTGAATGGAGAGAGGACGGGGGGAGCATGGGCTTTGAAATGGAAGTGGGGGCGGGATTGGCCTGGGGGGCTGGAATTCGGAGGGATTGGGCTCGGATGGGCGCAGCGGCGAACCGGCCCCGAAGATGAAGGAGGGTGATGGGTGGGAGACTGAAGAGCGAGTGTTCTGGCTCAGGCTCCAAGGTGGGGAACCGGAGCTAGCGGAGCCACTTGCTCCTGGCTCCTTGCTACTGGCCAGTTGTCGCGAATCGCTCCCCGCTAGGCGAAGCAAGCGGCAGCTTGGCGCTGGCCGCGACTCCAGCGCTTGTGGGTCCGCTCCGCGTCGGCGATCATCGCCTTGGGATTCCCACTACAACGGCTTGTCCCAAAGTACTTGGTGTAGTTCCACACCAAGTCGCACCACATGCTCGGTTCCACTCCCAAGCCGGTAAACAAGGGCTCTAAGGATTCAGGAACCGGACACACGCTCCCTGGCGGATGATCCTGCTGCTTAGCTGTCCATTGCAACAACTTCACATAGTCCTCCAGGTTCATCGTCAAGAACCCTCGGTTGCTGGCGCGCAGACCATTGGTGCTGGCCTGCGGATCAAACGCGTCCACTTCGGGGTCGAGCGTCAAAGGGGCCAACCAGGCGTCTCGGGGGACCAGTGGACGGGGGCCAGTCTGCTTACGAGCCTTCTTCTGCTCCTCGAGCGTCATCTTGGTCCTCCTCGCGATCGATTCCTCCCGGGACAAGGGAATACGATCCAGAGCCGAGGATTCGATCATCGCTCCCTTGGCAGCCTCGATTCGATCGAACACCGACGTGTGCATCGAGAGTTCGATTGTTGCGGCCAGGTTCGCGCGCAAGACATTGAGATCCACATACATGGCGCAGGCCAGCAAACCCGCTTCATCGAGTAGCCGCTTCGCTTTGAATCGGCCATCCCAGAAGCAGCCACTGCATTCATCTTCTGCATTGGCTCGCCTGGCGATGACTTCTGCGAGAGAACGCATGAACCAAGAGATATCGGAGAGTCGGCTGCGATACTCTTGGATCTTCTCGGGATTGGCTACAGCGCTTCGGACATCCTCCTCGTTGGGCTCTGCCAAGACATCGAGGATTCGGGTGCCTGGAAAGAGTCTTAGCCAGCGGGTGGCGACTTCTACGTCGGACCAAGTCTTCACGACATCGGGGCGATTGCGGAGGATGACATGGAGGTGATTGGATAGGACGGCATATTGGAGAACGTCGATACCGAAGACAGAGGCCAGGGACTCCAGGCGCTGGCGAATCCATTCTCTGCGGTGGGTGTAGTCTTTCTGGGTGAGCTCATCGATGCCTGTGAGGAAGGCGCGACGGACACAGCGATGGTAGCAATGAACAAGGCAGATTTCGTCGCTGACGAACTGCTCACAGCGGAGCGTGCTGGACATGGTGGATCTCTCCAAGAAGTTCGGGGCGTAGATCCCATCACCTTATGGGATTGAAGGAAGGGATGCAACCAAATAGGTGAACTTTTTGGAGAGGGGGAAATAAGAGGCACCCACCTAATGGGGGAAATAAGGGGGAAATAAGAGGCATCCACCTTTTGAGGGGGGAGTTGAATAGGAGGCACTCGTAATTTTTGAGGCAACTGTCTTTGTGTGTTCTAGCTGACGAGTCGTCCCGGAAAAGCGAAAAGAACAGCCGCACTTATCCACGCAAGAAACGCATGCGTCAAAAAGGGAATAGAAGGCACCCACCTTTTGAGGGGGGAGTTGAATAGGAGGCACCCGTAATTTTTGAGGCAACTGTCTTTGTGTGTTCTAGCTGACGAGTCGTCCCGGAAAAGCGAAAAGAACAGCCGCACTTATCCACGCAAGAAACGCATGCGTCAAAAAGGGAATAGGGGGCACCCACATTTTGATAGCAGGCACCCACCTTTTGGAGGGAGGTTTCGCGCGACGGCGCAAAGACGCAACGAAACATTCCCGATAGCAGGCACCCACCCATTTTCGGAAGGGCATAATAAGAGGCACCCACGAATGGCACTGTAATCGATTTGCGTAAGTCGTTTCATTCAAATCGGTTATCGCCTTTATAGAGTCGCTTTTGGAGTTGTTTTCTGGGTTCGGTCATCAGCGCGTATTGGTCGCGGCGTCGCTTTACAACTCGCGGTTCAATCCGCCCCGGACGGTTGCCAACCTTACAGTTCGCAATCCGCTCGAGGAGAAATCTGGCGTAACGCTCAAGTTGCTTGCCGCGAAGATGAGCCGTCACCTCCTGCCAACTCGCTAGGATGTACTGGCTAGCACAGACGAAGCTGATCTCTCGCGGCCGCTTTCCAGAGAGCGAAGCGGCAGAGCAAATCGTTGTTCGAATCAAGTTGTAGGCAAGAAGCGTCGTCCATAACTCTCGCCTGACCATCTCGGGCGATAAGCATCTCACAAAGTTTAAATTCATAAACGTCTTGATAGAACGGATGTCAAGTTCTGCATTCCAACGAAAGCTAAACAGATCGGATATCTCCTCATAGCTAACACCCTGGTCACCCTTGTGCTCTAGCAATGTTGTCACAATGATAAACGGGCCTGATTTACGGCCCGGAGCTTCGACCGTATATCGCAACTCCCGTAGTTCGATCACGAACGGTAAGGATTGGTACATCTCGTGGCTCATCCAGGCCGGACGAGCGGGACGATACCACTGAATCAAGTGATCTTGTTTACCCAATCGCTTTCCAGTTCGAAAATCTGTGTGTCCCTTCTTCCTGCGAAAACAAACATGAACGTTCAATTTCATGAACATCGCGATCAACCAGTAGTTACAAAAGAAGCGGTCAGCAATCACGATATCTCCCGCTGAAAAACCTTTGAGCAACCGACGCAGAAGACTGGTTTCGCCCGTTTCTTTTCCGCTGAAGGGACCGACCGTTGCATCAAGCAAACAACCTGTGGCCAACGACATCACAGCCAAGACACGAGCAATAGGAAAACCAATCCCTGGCTTTTGGGCAGTATGCTGCGGATACTCTTTCTGGTTCTTTCGCGTATCGGGCATTTTGAAAGTAAATCCATCAATAAGCTTGGCATGCATAGACTTCCAGAGCCATTTGGACTCCACCTTGGCTTCCGCTTCAGAGGCAACACCAAGGCATAGTTCTTTCAAAGCGTCCTCGGGAAGCTTTGCTCTTGCGCGACAGTAGTTCCCCGTATCGGCCCCGGGTGCTGACTTCCCGTGAAGAGTAAAGAATGCCGTAATACGAGCGACGGCGGACTGGCAAGCGGCTTCTTTCCCATCACGCATAATTTGCGACATGAACGCCCACAAGACAATTGCGGTGGAATAGATCCCATTCATCGTGCAACCGTGCTTGCGAAAAACATTTCTGATGTGCTGCTCGCAAAGAATCGATGCAAACGGCAGTCCGGGTTGCAGCAGGAAAGCCTTGATGGAATCTCCAAAGCTGAAATTGGCTTGAGATCGCCTTGGTGGTATAGAGACCAAAACAAAACCCTCCTTGGTTTATGTTTAGGCAACTTAACCAAGGAGGGACGATCAAAATCATAGCCAAGAAAATGGGTTCATAGCCAGAACAATCTTCAAGGCGAGCGAGATTCTAAAGAAAATTCCCGCTCTGTCGCTAGGGGGAACTGCGCGATCATTGGAGATTACAGTGCCATTCGAGGCACCCACTTTTTTGTACCCACCTTTTTGTAAATCATCATCAGCGTTGGGTGGCGCCCACGTATTGAAAACTTGTTGAAACGGGAATAGGTTGCGCCCAAGTATTGAAAACTTGTTGATACCAGGGGGATTGGTGGCGCCCACTTATTGAAATTTTATCGAAGATCGCACGACGAGCATTGTCGGGCGATTCAAATGATTTTGCGGTAATGCAGCGATAGGAGGAACCCACCTAATCGCGGTAGTACGCACCCACCAAATGGGGAGAGGGTAAATAAGAGGCACCCACCTTTTGGGGGGAGGTTTCTCGCGAAGGCGCCAAGACGCAAAAGGGGAGGGGTGGAGTTTGGGGGGCACCCATCTAACGTAGGAGGGGAAAGATTGCATGCAACGGGGGAATAGGTGGCGCTGACGTATTGAAGTGGCGCCCGCGTATTGAAGTGGCGCCCACGTATTGAAAGCATTGAAAGCATTGAAAGCATTGAAAGCATTGAAAGCATTGAAAGCATTGAAAGCATGGGAATTCGTGGCGCCCACGTATTGGAACCGTGGTGGCGCCCACGTATTGGAACCTTGCTCTAGGGAAGCAGGCCAATGCAGGTGGGGCCGCAACCTCTGCGCTTGAGGTGCATCAAAACGTAACTCGTGGCGCTTGGTCCTTTGGACACACAGAGCGACGGTTGTATGAGATGATGATTGAAAGTCATCGTACGTGTTATGAAACATCTTCCGAGTTTGGAGCAACTGGGAACTATGTCCTGGGCGCTAACATCGTCGGATTCCAACGCGTCACCGGAGCGATGCTTGCCTTTGCATTGATTTAGCTGGGCAAGGGTATCGCAATCGTTGGAATCGAGGATCGAACGAAGGGCTTTTTCGAGCGATTCAAAAGATTTAGAGCGGAAATTGGGATCTTCGCAAACCTCACGGCGGTCGCTAGGTGCCAACGTTGCAACGGAACATCGATCTATTCATTTTTGGTTTTCGGCATTTCCGAGTTAATTGTTTTTCTTGCGGCTAGGTCATACGATTCCCCAGACGCTAATGCTATGTAGTCAGGACGATCAGGATAGACGGGTTGCCGTCGATCGTAGAAATAGACTTTTCCTTTTCCTGACACGGTGGCTTTCGACCCGGTAACTGTGATCGCAGTCGTTTCGTCGATACCAATCCCAAGTAGTTGCGGATAGCGATTCACAAGATGCGTCATATCGCGTTGTCGGCTTCGCTGGGTGAAATGCTGATCGATAGCGACACCATCGAGAAACCCAAGACCTCCGCGTTCATAACCCGGTGCCATGATATTGAAGTTTTCGATCGGGGTAGCACGAGCCAAGTAGCGCGCTTGGATCGAAGCCCCTGCCGAAGAGCCACCGATGACTCCGCCGCGATGGAGTACTTCCTTCATAAGTCGCTGGGCAGTTGTCCCATAATAAGAATCGGCCAAGTTCCACTGCCTTCCACCACCAAACCAGATTCCAGTCGCCTTCTTTAAGGGGGCTAGGAACGCTTCGTCTTCATTTGCTTTGTTGCGATCCTTTGTGTGGATCAGCGTGGCATTTTTGAATCCTCGTTTCTTCCAGTTTTCGATGATCGATTGTTCCTCCGCTACGTCTTCGCGCTCCTCACAGGGTATGTAGACGAGATTTGCATTTTCTGGTCCGCCGGCTAGTTCGCAAAACTGATCCATCAGGCCAGTAGGTAGACCGCCCCCTCCCACAATCAGGAGGGTCCCCTTTTCAACAACGGGTAATCCAGGACTTGTGGGTGGGAATAGGGGGAGAGTCCTGTCCATCGCGTCTCGCCGCCATTCGGTCAAATCAGCAAGGTAGCGATTTGGGGAGTTCGCACCCGAAGATTCAGAGGTAATGGTGTGCAATCGAATGGGGTGGAATCGATTGGCTTGGACCATGAGAGTTGCTTCGCCAGATCCCAAGACTCGTAGTTTCCGTCCTCGCAATACGACGGCGCTATTCCTCTCCAAGGCAATCCCAACACAACGCGGTTGGCTTGCCAGAACACTGAGGACATGGGGATTCCCTTCCCGGGACTTCGGGCAGTTGGTTTCCAGAACCACATCGGGGAACAAATTCATCCCTGCTGCGATTCGAGGATGTCCTTCCTCTAATGAACGGATATAGAACTTCGAAAGAGCTTTCGCATGTGGCCCAGCGATGACTAGGTTTTTGCCCCGATCAATATGTGCACGTGCAAGTTGTTCGAAACGTTTCATCAATGGGGGTGGAATTTCGTCGGGTGTGCGCGATTCGCTCCAGACCAATGTGTCCCATTTTTGGAAGTAAGTGCTTTCCTGTTGCGATTCGATGAGGGAGATCGATTCCACCTTCGGGGCAGTAGGCCTGGATTGTGTGTTTTGAAACTCGGAACTTACTTCATCCTGATCTCGATTGGTGAGCACCAGAATCGACTTGGAAATTGAATCGGGTAAGGACGATTCGAGAACGTGGTCTGGGATCGTCTCGGAGTGTATCGCGACAATGACCCCTTTGATTTTCAGATCGACAGGCCAATCTTCGAATCTCTCGTCGAACGTCTGGGATTGGGCGTTCATTCCTGCGAAAATAACGATAACCAAGGTTTTCAACAGTCGGATGGTAGGCCGTACGGCGTCCGAAGTAGATGGGAAAGCAAACATAGATATCAGACATGCAAAGGGAAAACGGAACCGAAATATCGAGCTGAGTTTGCGACGCGTGGTAAAAGACGGCGAGAACGGAGCAAAACGCACTCGTCGCGTTACGCTGGTCCATCGTAAGGTCCTGGAGTATCCCAAACAATCGTTTCCGAAACCATCGAATTGCTATTGGAGCGTCGAAGACCCGCGTGTTGATCTCTAGAGTACAATGATTCGAGCTCTGTATTTTTTCTCGGCTATGGACTTGAAGCGAGCGATCCCCGTTGAAAACCATTCTCTTTGTTTTGCATTGTATCTTTGCAACCACGCTGTTCGCCCAGTCTAACTATCCGCCAACGTTTTCGGACGCCCGCGTTGAAACCTATCGGAAGGTCGGCGCGATCGATTTGAAGCTTTGGATCTTTGGGGAAACGGATCTTCAATCACCGAAACCTGCGATTGTGTTTTTCTTTGGTGGGGGATGGAATTCGGGATCACCGGATCAATTCGAAAAGCAAGCGCGTCATTTCGCCCAACGTGGCATGATCGCAATCACCGCCGATTACCGCGTGAAATCACGTCATGGTACCAAGGTCGTCGATTGCGTCGAAGACGCTAAAGCCGCGGTCGCATGGGTTCGGGATAATGCCCAGCGCTTCGGCATCGATCCGGATAAGATTGCGGCATCGGGCGGCTCGGCGGGTGGGCACCTGGCTGCTTGCACTGGTACGATCAAGGGTTTCGGAAGAGAGGAGCGTCCTAACGCGATGATTCTTCTCAACCCGGCGTGCACGCTTGCTCCGATCGAAGGTTGGGAATCCCCCGCGATCCAGTCTGCTTTGACAGTCGAGCGCCTGGGTGTCGAGGCACGATTGATCTCGCCTGCTCATCACATCGATTCGACCACCCCGCCGACCTTGATTCTTCATGGCAAGCAAGACACGACTGTTCCCTATGCTTCGGCTGTTGCATTCGAGCGGGCGATGGAGAAGTCCGGCAGGCCGTGCAAGCTCATTGGATACGAAGGTGCAGGGCACGGCTTCTTCAATCGCGGAAACGACTTTGACAAAACACTCGTTGAAGCGGACGCGTTTCTGGTTGGACTGGGCTGGCTTAAAAAGTGACGATGTTTGGCGGTTCCGACTGAACGGAAGCATGCCTAGGTCCGTCCACTGATTACGCTCGAATTGCGTGGACCGTGGCTGCCTTAATCTTGTGCCGATCTGCGTGTCGGAAATTCCACCTATAGCCTCGCTTCGCGCCGGTCCTGGGAAGCGAGCCTGCATTGGTTCTCTTAGCCAGTTCATTCCGGTACTTGAACCCATCACGATGCGACGTGCAGAAGCGAAGCGAGTCGCCTTCGTCGCAGGCCCATGGTGCCTTCGATGAACAGAACACGACCGTATCGGCTGTTTTGCATTGCGGTTGCGCACCGCTTCTTTTGGACGCTCGAGATGGTTGGGATCGAGCCAAGCCCTCCGCGCCAATCCTCCCTTCTGACTTTTCTCCTTTTTGTCTGTTGACCTAGCTTCGTAAATGCATAAGGTATGCATATGTGTAGCGTGTCGGGTTTTTCCTTTGCATTCCACGCTGGGGCTGGAGTGGTGCGCGACGGTTGTGGTCCTTCGATCAACGAGGAGAACGAGAATGGTTCGGACGAGGGCGAAGAGAACGGGTTTTACGTTGGTGGAGTTGTTGGTTGTCATCGCGATCATCGGGATATTGGTCGGGTTGCTACTTCCTGCGGTGCAAGCGGCTCGGGAAGCTGCTCGACGGATGTCGTGTTCCAACAACATCAGGCAGTTGGGGCTGGCAACTCTCAATTACGAATCTGCCTATCGACGCTTGCCGGGGCTAATGGGATCGAGTACCTACTCAGCCCAAGCTCGCGTGTTGCCTTATATGGAGCAAGCGGCCCTGCATGATTTGGTGGATTATGGGCGTCCTTTGCTGGTGGGGCCCGCCTTCGCGGCTCGCTTTGACATTGCCGTAGCGGGACTAGTGGGAGCGAAGTTTCCTATCATGCTGTGCCCGAGTGATGGCGAAGAGCCATTCTTTCCGGTCACGTTTTCGGACGGTTCGGCGGGTCGGAGCGCTGGTCTGAGCTATATGTTCTCGACCGGCAGCGGCCGAGGGACCTACTACGACGACCGTTACGAGACCGATGGAATGATGTGGGAGCGATCTTTCGCGAGGCTCAGCAAATGTTCCGATGGAACCTCCAACACGGTCTTGTTTGCAGAGACGTTGTTGGGGGATAAAAGCATGCTGACGACACCTCCGACACGGATGCCGGCGCGAGTGATTGCCAATTGGCCAGGGACGACCAGCAACCCGGCTGGCCCAGGGTGGGTCTCAGGAGGGTTGATCAGCAATCCCAATCTCAGCGCGATTTTTCCCGGCGTTACAAATAGCTACCGTGGTAATCGCGGGGAGAGTTGGATTCGAGGCGTACCATTCGCTACGACGATCAATGGTTATCTCACTCCCAATTCACGCATTCCAGATATTGGGATCCATGGTCGGGGCTTCTACTCCGCTCGCAGCATGCACAGCGGCGGCGCACAGCTTGGTTTCTTGGATGGATCGGTCCGCTTCGTATCCAACCAGGTCGAGGAACTTCCTTATCGAAATAGCTTCTCCGCCAATGGTGGAGAAGTCGCCGTGTTGCAAGACTAGTCGAAAACGTAACCAACCTCTGCACCTTCAATCTTATCTATCTACCATGAAAAAAGAACTTGTTTGCGCCCTCCTCGCTTTTGGTTTCTGTAGCCAACTGTGCAACGGACAAAGCCCGGGAAGCGATCCGAAGAATGCATCTGCCGCACCGAAGCTGCGAACCGTCGCCCGTCTTTTTTGGCAGGACACGAGCACGCAATCGGTTCGATGGGGAGATCTCCAGCGATCTGGCGAAGCGTGGCAATTGGACCCTCAGCCTCTTGCAAGCTTCCCCTCTTTAAACCTGGACAATCAAAGCTTGGTGCAAATGGAAGCGATCGATCAAGTATTGCTGGTGGGTATCCACGACAAGGAGAAAGGGTCGTTCGAAAGCGGTTGGGTTGCGTTCGAGTCGGGGGTCACGAAAGAAGAGCATGGCGATCATTTCCATTGGCATTACGATACTTCGCCAACACTGCTTGCTAAACAACTGGATAAAGAGCAAGGGAACCCGGCTCACGTCTATCAATACAACCAATTGTTTGTCATCGCCAACGATGCCTTAAGCGGTTTTACGGTTGTCGATCCGTATGCGATTCGAGCAGGCCGATCGAACATGTCTCGGTTTTATTCAGGAGGAGGGAACCACATCACATTGGCCGCCCCAAGTCGAGAAGTGGTCTACGCAACCTGGGTAGATCGCGACGGCGACAACATGGGAAGGATCGATGTCGTCAGTACAGGTGGCAATGCGGAGCAAAAGGGGTATTCGTTCAAGCTGCCGACGGGTGGATTGCACGGTGCGACAGCCAACGCCGGCAGGATTTTCTTTGCCCCAGCCGATGGTATTTGTTCGGTACGTTCGGATTCGATGCTCCAGGAACCTCCCACAGTTCATGCGATCGAGCACATCTCTCTCGGTATGGATTCGGTCACCGGTCGTCCCAACCGTACCGGAGCGTTTGTGAACCACCGGAACTATGTCCTATTTACATACGGATCTGGGACGAATTCCCAATTGGGAATGATCGATGCCAGCGCATCACGTTTGGAGTTGAGGCAGGTTGCGATTCCAACGGGGGAAGGCTTAGCTCTGGTCTCTCCGAAGACAGCTACGACTCGCGCAGGTAAGGAGATTGCGTTCGTGGTTCAAGATCGACGCCAAAGCGAGGCACAGGAATCGCTTGCAATCATTGATCTTGATCCCAATGGGGACAAGCGTTTGGAGGATGCCACCATCTTCAAGACACTCGAGCTCGCACCGAGCAAGATCGAGGGTCATTCGGGGCATCACGAAATTTGTTTCCTCCCTGAGAATCGCTTGGCTTGTGTTTCGAATCCAGGAGATGGATCGATTTGGCTTATCTCGATGAACGACTTTGCGGTGCAAGCCAGGCTATCCGTCGGCGGATCGCCCGGCAGATTGATTGCTCAATAAGGCAGTTCTGCGAGAGAACCAATTCATTCCACTGCGTGACCGCCTGTTGCACCGAAGTTTTTCAGGGAGGCGGGCGAGCCGTCCAAACTTGAGAGGTAAGCAACCAAGTCTCTCAATTCTCGCTTTGTGAGATACTTCATCAAATCAGCGGGCATGGAGGAGAGTCCTTTTTTACGGCTGACGATTGCATCCTTCTCCACTTCGATCACGGCACCTTGCGCGTCCATCAGGCTGAGTTTGGAATCGGTTTCGCTCTTCAAAATACCTGAGATTGTTTCATCGTCCTCGGTTAATATGACCACGGTTTCGAAGCCTTGCGCGATGGTCTGATTGGGAGCAACGATTGCCTCGAGGAGGTAGGTACGATCTTTTTGTTTTCCTAGCTCGCTGAGAACGGGCCCCACCTCCCCACCGGTGGCTCCTACTTTGTGGCATCGGACGCATGATAGGTTGCTTCGCGTAAAAAAGAGCTCGCGTCCTGCTTCCACATTTCCTCCTTCCACGCAATCGGCGTAGGCCAGCTTGGGATCGGAAGCGGACTTCGAAGAGGATTCCTTTTCGCGGTTTTCCAAGGTTCGCTTCATCTCGGGGTTTCCTTTGGCCGCGACGGCTTCCATAGCATTGAGCCATGTATCCTTGGGAAGGGAGCCGGCGAAGAACTCGGGAGCTGATTTGGCGAGCAAGGCCTGTGCAACGGAGTCATCTAGTGCGGAGATCAGGTCCCATGCGGCTTGGCGTTCTTCTGTCGATTTTGATGCAATGGCTTTCTCAACTGCGGAGCCAGCGGCCGGTTTGTCGATCTTTACCAAGGATTGCATGGTCGCAATCCGCACCGGCACTTGCGAGTCCTGGAGGAGGGAGTTCGCCTGTTTCATCAATTCGCTTGGATTCAACGTGGCGAGGGCGGCGATCGCATCGGCGCGGCGGCGAGCCGATGCCTTGGAATCGAGGACAATCGACTCGATGAGACTGGCGATCTCTTTCATGTCGTACTTCGCACCCACTTTAAAAAATGCGTCGCGGACGGCATCGGGAGTGGCGGCCAACGCAGCGACATTTTGTTGTAACCGTTCGATCACGGGTGCTGGTGATCGGTCGGGGAGAGGCAGATGGCGATTCATGATTTTGTCTCGCAATCCGGGAGAGGCCCAATCACCGAGTAGGTTCATGGCTTCTTCACGCATCTTTTCGGTCCCTACATTCGATGTCACGAATGCGACCAATCGATCGATGTTTACATCTTGTCCAAGGCGATAGTTCGCATGAAGGATCCGCTGCACAATTGGTTCGTCGAATTCCCGAGCGATAGTGAGAGCAGCCAGAGCGGGCAACTCGGAGTGAAATTCGGGAACATCGTATATAGCCCGTACAGCCTCTTTCACAACGCGGACCGAAGCATCTCCAAGCAGAAGTTTGATCGCAGGATTCTTGGCTTTCCGGAGTGCGACGGCGAGTACGACGCGCACCGATTCGTTGGGGTTTTTGCTCCATCGATCGATTCCTTCCTCGTCGAGCGCTTTGGATACGGCCATGATTGCAGCGTGCCTCAGCACGGGATCTTGATCCGCATTTTCGATCACTGCTTTTGTGACTTGGTCCAACGCGGATGTCATCTTTTTTGTTGCCACTGCCAACATGGCTTGTCGGCGTACGACCGCGGAGGGGTGAAGAACAAGATCGCTGATGCTTTGTTCGGAGAAATCCATTTTGCTTTCCGCGAGCGCATCGCAGGCTCGCGCGACGACATACTCATCGGAATCGCTGAGCGCTCCAATCAATGCCGTGCCAGCGACGGTGTCGTTTTGTTGGCGGACAATTTGGCCAAGCCCCCAGACCGCGTGCAGTTTTTCGTTGCGAGTCTTTGCGTTTTGCAAGACGTTGACCAAAGCGTTGACGTTTTTTCGATTCGCCAGTTCCCATTGTGCTTCGAGACGCAATCGTCGGTCAGGGGAAGCAAGCAGGGAAACGAGGTCTTGGTCCGAGCGCGAGCGGAAGCCTTTTTTCAGTTCCTCGGTAGATTGATTGCCTGTCTTTTGGACATCCTTCGATTTGGATGCAAACCGATACAAGCGACCTTTGTTTTCACCGTTCCAACCGTTGACCCAATCGCTTACCACCAAGCTTCCGTCGGGGGCTGTGTCGATATCGGTCGCGAGGATTTGCCAAATGAACTGTTCGTTCTTGTCGATTTCAAATGTGGACCCTTTTGGTTTGAGTTGGATTCGACGGATCCCGCTGTTGGAGGACTGTCCTCGGAAGTCGCACAGGAAGAACGCGTTCTTGTATTGCTCGCTGTTGTCCAACCCCACGCCGGTGTAGCAGATCAGTCCCGAGGGGCCATCGCTGAGATTGGCGATAGGGGGAACGACGTACGCTGGGCTTTCGGTTCCTTCGTAGGGATACCAGATTTTCTCTCGATTGAACGGGCCGCGATCGGAGAGGTATTGGTACATCATTCGCCACCCAGTGTCCCCTCCTTGCACGACTTGCACCCATCGCGCCTTGTCACCGGAGTCCGAATTGTTATCTCCAGTGAAGAGGTTTCCTTCGTCGTCGAAAGCCAGTTCTTGTGGATTGCGCAGACCGGTCGCGAAGACCTCC
This sequence comes from Pirellula sp. SH-Sr6A, assembly GCF_001610875.1. NCBI lineage: Bacteria > Pseudomonadati > Planctomycetota > Planctomycetia > Pirellulales > Pirellulaceae > Pirellula > Pirellula sp. SH-Sr6A. Next base: position 6,167,020 of record NZ_CP011272.1, read on the forward strand.
AAGTTGGTGCCGTCGAGATCGCATCGGAACACGGCTCCGCTCTCGGGGTCTTGGAAGGTTCCATTGGGCGTTTCGATCGAGTATCCGCGATCGCCGATGGAAAAATAGAGGCGTCCGTCTGGTCCGAGGATGAGACCGTGCATATCGTGACCACGAAATGCGACGCGAACACCGTACCCATCGGAAAGGACGATCCTTTCATCGGCTACCAAGTCGTTATTTGAATCTTTGAATCCCCATAGTTTTGGAATGTTGGTGTAGTAAACCATGTTGTCTCGAATGAGAACGCCGGCGCCGGTCCCTTCTTCGATCGCGTTGAAGCCGGACACAAATACTTTGCTGTCATCGGCTCGATGGTCCCCGTCTCGATCGAGGAGTACGCGGATCAGGTCATCGAATCGTTCGTATTCGGAAGTTTCTTTGCCGAGCAATTCTCGATGGTAGCGAATGCGGTCTTGAACGTTCATCGCGGCCAAATCGGCGTCGAGCCATTTCCCATCGTGCCCGCGGTTATCGGTAACCCCTTTGTTTTGTCGATAGGATTCGCAAACGAAAACGCGTCCCAATCGGTCGAACGCGAAGGCGACGGGGTTAGCGAACATCGGTTCGGCAGCGAACAGATTGCATTCCATCGAGTCCGGAAACTTGAAGGAGCCGATGGCTGTTTCGCCTTCATCGGAGGCGGCTGCGAGCGGGGGAACTTCACCCTTTGATTGTTGCGTCGATTCTTGTGCCGAGGCGAAGGGCATCGCGACCACGCTAAGTCCAAACAAAGCAGTCAGGGAGGCGATTTTCGTTCCCTCCATGAGTGACTGCGAGAGGATAGAGCGGCGACGAAGGACGGAAAAAGAGAATTGTTGCGTCATAGGAGGAGAGAGTGTTCGCGGGAAAGGATGGACAAATCGAAAGGTTCGGTATGTTGAGAGCAAGGGGCAGTGAGTTCCCTTTTTGGCCGCTCGTATGTTAATCTGGACTGCGGTAGCGGGCGAGTCCGAAAGGTTCGTCGCGATCCTGAAACCGAAATCGGCGAGGATTCTCAATGGTGGGGCACCTACTCGTTCGGGGGGAAAAGGTTAGGATAGCAGCTCAATTTTAATAGCTCCTGCACCGGGTAACCCTTTATGTCTTTGGGTAACGACCTCAAAATTCTCTACCATTTGGTACTTCGACCTGTTCGAGGGAAAACGCACTCCGAGCGGATGGAAAGTTTTTACGCTGGGCAAGCGGAGGGGTACGACGATTTTCGAAAGCGACTTCTACAGGGGCGCGAGGATGTCTATCGCGAGGTTGTCGATCGCAGTGCGGGTGGCGTTTGGGTCGATATGGGAGGTGGAACCGGATCGAACTTGGAATTTGCAGGTGACGGCATTCGGCGTTTTGAAAAGGTTTACGTCGTCGATTTGGCCGAGTCGCTCTTAGGCATTGTCAAGAAGCGATCCGAGAAGAATGGTTGGTCGAATGTGGAGGCGGTCGTTGGAGACGCGACGCAGTGGTTGCCGCCGGAAGGAGCCGCGGACGTGGTAACCTTTTCCTATTCCCTAACGATGATCCCCGATTGGTTTGCGGCCATCGACAATGCCTTGCGGATGCTCAAGCCTGGAGGTCTGATAGGCGTCATCGATTTTTATGTCGCGCGCAAACACCCAGCCGATAGTTTGGCAAAGCATCGTTGGGGCACGCGATCGTTTTGGCCGGTATGGTTTGCCAACGATAATGTCTTTCCGAGCCCGGATCACCTGCCCTATCTTCAGAAGCATTTCGAAACGTTACGATTGAAGGAAAGCCGCGCCAAAGTTCCTTACCTACCGTTGGTGCGTACACCTTATTATCAGTTTGTTGGTCGGAAATCGTAAACGCCTTGCGGCGTTGTGATGCATTCGGCTTCACCGGTACGACACGAGGGAAACGTATGCCATTCGAGTTTATCTGCCCGTTCTGTCATCATCGGACCAAGGTAGATGATCGGTATGCGGGGCAAACGGGACCATGCGCCGGATGTGGAAAGACCGTAGCGATGCCTCGATACAACGAACGGGGGGTGCTCGAGCCAGCACCCTTAGTTGTGACGAGAAAGACTGCAGCGCGTTCGGTTTCTCGAAGCTCCTTTCCGATGTTGATCGCAGCGGCTTGTAGTGCGACCGCATTGGTAGCCTTGATCGCAGTAGTTTGGATGGCTTGGCCGACGATTCAAAAGCGGGCTTTGTTAGCGGCCCAGAACCAGGACATCGACAATATGAAGTTGATCGCCAAAGCGCTCAATGAGTATGCCGATCGTTACGGGACTTATCCGCCGCCTGTGGTCTATGATGACAAAGGGACGGCACTTTACTCATGGCGTGTCTTGATCTTGCCCTTTCTCGGGTATGAGTCGCTATATGACGCATTTCAATTGGATCAACCGTATGACAGTGCAAATAACTTGCAGTGCATGTCCAAGATGCCCGAGGAGTTTGCGAGTCCCAATTCGGACGCGATGGCGGGCTTTCAAACCAACTATGCGTTGATCATTGGCCCGGGAACCCTTTTTCCGCCATCGGGCCCTCTCTCCTCGAAGAACATCGACGATCCCACTCTTTTGTTGGTTGAGACCAAGCATGGATTGGCCAGTTGGACGGAGCCAGGGGATATCGACATCTCGCAAGGGGTGCGCCCTGGTAATCGTCCCATGAAGGACCTCGGTGGATTGTTTCGCGATTCCTTTACTGCGGTTTCAGCGCAGGAGGAGGGGCTTCGGATTCCCAATACGGTTCCGGGAGCCGTTCTCGACTCGCTGATCAGCCCGAATGGCGGCGAGAAGGTCGACGTTTCCACCTTCAAGTAGAAATTGCGAATCAAACAGAATTCGATTCGGTCGTTCTGCCAACCCGTAGCCTGAGTGCTACAATTCCAACGGGGCTGCTCCCCGGTCCGGAAACACCTCTCGTCTGGATTTCCGTTCTATTCTTTTGGAAGCAGTGTTGGAAGACCTATGAACGATCCCTTGAGTTCGATTGGGCGAGTCTCGGCAGGAAAGCCTTCTTCACGTGGACAGCGGCCCGTTGCCGAATTGTCTATCGGGCAGTATCTCATCAAGCGGTTACAGGATTATGGGATCGGCGATTGCTTTGGGATCCCGGGGGACTACATCCTCCATTTTTACAGCATGCTCGAGCAGAGCCCCATTCGAACGATCGGTTGCACCCGAGAAGATTGTGCGGGGTTTGCCGCCGATGCGTATGCTCGGATTCGGGGTATGGGCGCTCTATGCGTTACATACTGTGTGGGTGGGTTATCTGTCTGCAATAGCGTCGCGGGTGCGTTTGCGGAGAAGTCGCCGGTGGTAATGCTCACCGGTTCTCCCGGGTTGCGGGAACGCGTGAACAATCCGCTATTGCACCACAAGGTCCGCGATTTCAGTACGCAGCGTGAGGTTTTTGAGAAGCTTTGTATTGCGGCGGTTGAGTTGGACGACCCGCTTATCGCCTTCAGTGAAATCGATCGAGTCCTCGATGCGTGTTATCGCTACAAGCGACCGGTCTACATCGATTTGCCACGCGACATGGTCGACGTGGTTCCTTCGGTGACGCACGCATACAAGCGCCCTGCGAGCCTTTACAACACGGAGGCGTTAGAGGAGGCCGTAAAGGAAGCGATCGAACGATTGAATGCAGCCAAGAGGCCCGTGATCATTGCGGGAGTCGAAATCCATCGATTCGGTTTACAGGACTTGGTGTTGAGGCTTGCCGAGGAAGCCAGCATACCGATCGCGGCGACCATATTAGGAAAGAGTGTGATCGACGAGACGCATCCGTTGTATATAGGGCTATACGAAGGAGCGATGGGGCGTGAGGATGTCACAAAGTATGTCGAAGAGAGCGATTGCGTGCTATTGCTCGGTGCCTTCATGACCGACATCAATTTAGGGATTTACACGGCCCAGCTGGAAGTCAAGAACTGCATTTATGCGACGAGTGAGCAGTTGCAGATTTCGTTTCATCAGTTCCCCAACGTTCCTCTTGGAGACTTTCTGGAGCGATTGATCGACGGCAGGGCTACACCCGCGAAGCGACCGATCCCCGAGGGGCTTCATCTGAAGCGGCCGGAGCCGTTGGTTATCGAGTCTGGGAGGCCGCTGGAGATAAGCCGCATGATTCAGCGCATCAACACCCAGTTGGATGAGCATACGATTGTGATTGCAGATATCGGCGATGCGTTGTTTTCGTCATCGGAGCTTGTGATACGCGATCGAACGGATTTCCTTTCTCCGGCTTATTACACTTCCATGGGGTTTTCGGTGCCTGCCACATTGGGGGCTTGCGTGGCGAAGCCGGACGATCGAATCTTCACCATTGTGGGAGATGGAGCCTTCCAGATGACCGGGCAGGAAATGGCGACGTTGGTGCGGCATCGGCACAATCCCATTTTACTCGTGCTCGACAATCACGGTTATGGAACCGAGCGATTTCTCCAGTCGGGGAGTTGGAATTACAACGAGATTCCCTCGTGGAAGTATTGGAAACTGCCGGAGGTTTATGGGGGCGGTAGGGGCCATTACGTTCAGAATGAGGGGGAGTTTGACCGCGCACTAACCGAGGCATGGGAGGATCGCACGCAGTTGCATTTGATCCATGCGAAATTGGTTGAGAACGATGCGAGTCAGACATTGCTTCGGCTTGCTCAGCGGCTGGGGCAGCGCGTTTAGTTCGTATTCCAGACGACTTCGGAGCAATTCCCTGTTTTGTCACTTCTGCAAAACGTCGGAACTGGTACGATTTCGTCGTGAGCGATGGGAATGGTGGTTTGGTGGCTGCAATGTTTTTGAGTAGCAGCAGAGTGAACTTGACTTTCCCGATCCACTGCATGCGATCGTAGCGTGCAGCCAACGGTGAGTTGGGTTGACATAACGCTAGAACTACTGAGTTTTGATGAGTACTCCCATCGAAGAGATGACGGACGCTGCTGCGCCGTCGAATGGTTTTTTGACTTTAGGATTGCCCGAGCCCATTTGCAACGATTTGGCCGCGGCGGGGTATCACACCCCGACTTCTATCCAGGCCGCCACGATTCCCAGTTTGTTGACCGGACAAGATGTGTTGGGCCAGGCCCAGACGGGGACCGGGAAAACGGCTGCCTTTGCTCTGCCTCTTTTGTGCCGAATCGACGTCAACGATTCCTCCCCTCAAGTCCTGGTGTTGGCTCCGACGCGGGAGCTAGCCATCCAGGTTGCCGAGTCTTTCGAGCGTTACGGAAAGTCGATGCGAGGGCTTCATGTCGCTTGTTTGTACGGCGGAAGCGGATATGCCCAGCAGATTCAAGCTTTAAGGCAGCGGCCTCAAATCATAGTCGGAACGCCCGGCCGAGTGATGGATCACATGCGCGAGGAGCGTTTGAAGATCGATAAGCTCCGGTGTTTGGTCCTCGACGAAGCGGATGAGATGTTGCGGATGGGGTTTGTCGACGACGTGCGGTGGGTTTTGACCCAAGCACCCGCGGATGTACAGATCGCCCTGTTTTCAGCAACCATGCCCAGCGCGATTCGAGAGATCGCCGACAAACATCTGAAGGAGCCGCATGTCGTTTCGATTGCTGCGAAGGAAAAAACGGCCGATACGATCCGCCAGCGATACTTGATGATTGAACCCAAATTCAAATTGGAAGTACTGCAGCGAGTCCTGGAGCATGAACCTTCCGATGGCACCATTATCTTCGTCAAGACACGCAACGCGACCGTCGAGATCGCAGAAGCGCTCAATCGCATGGGTTATAGCGCCGTCGCGATCAATGGTGAGATTGCTCAGGCGCAGCGCGAGCGAACGATTGAACAATTGAAGGATGGCTCTGTCCAAATTTTGGTAGCGACGGATGTTGCTGCTCGCGGTTTGGACGTCCAGCGCATTACCCATGTGATCAACTACGACCTGCCCTTCGATACCGAAGCCTATATTCACCGAATCGGTCGAACCGGCAGAGCGGGACGTGATGGCGAAGCCATACTATTTATCACCCCAAGGCAGCGCGGGTTTCTTAAGGATATCCACCGCGCGATCGGAAAAGCGATCGAGCCGATGGAAGTTCCTACCGTGCGCGAGATCAATCAAGCCCGAATTACACGATTAAAAACGAAGATTGCAAGCCAAGTCGAAGTAGATCAGCAGGATTCTTTATCGGCTGAAAGGTTTAAGAAGTGGATTGAGGAGTGCTGCGAGGAACACCAGTTCAGCATTGAGCAAGCCGCCACGGCATTAGCAAAGCTCTGCACCGGAGAACGCCCGTTTCTCTTGCCCGAAGAAGACTCGCTTGATCGAGCACTCCGTGGCCGAGATCGGCGGGATCGGGACGATCGTGGGCCTCGAGATGATCGCGACGGATTCTCGCGCGGTCGGACCAAGACACCTCGTTTTGATCCTCGCGAGCAACGCGGCGAGTTTGAGGGGGGGGATGCCTCGGGGCCTCGCGACGAATCCCCGAGAGCAGGCATGGAGCTGTTTCGAGTTGAAGTCGGCCGTCAGCATGGGGTCAAACCAGGTAACTTGGTTGGCGCGATTGCCAACGAGATTGAACTGGACTCGAGCTACATCGGTCAGATCACCATCTTCGATGAGCATAGCACTGTCTATTTGCCAAAAGGAATGCCGCGAGACTTGTTCAAGATTCTTGGCCGAGCTTGGGTAGTAGGTCGGCAGCTTCGCATTTCGAAATTGGCTGATCGTCAGCGTGTTCGTAGCCGTTAAGACTTGGGCCGTTACGATTTGGACCGTTAAGATCGCGTATTGAAAATACGGTCTCCGGCATCGCCCAAACCGGGGACGATGAACTTCCGATGGTCGAGATTTGGGTCTACCGCGCCGACCCAGATTCGAACATCGGGATGTTCCTCAACGAGTTGCGTCAAGCCAGGAGTGGATGCGATCACACTTAGGACCCGGATATCGCGAACGCCCCATTTCTTCAAAGCGCCGATGGCGAGTCGGATACTACCTCCCGTGGCGAGCATGGGGTCTAGTACGAGGCCGATATCCGATGGGTGATCGGCGGGTAGTTTGGAATAGTATTCAACCGGGAGAGCCGTTTCTTCGTCTCGGTACATTCCCAAATGCCAAACTTCGGCATCCGGCAGGAGCTGCAGGATAGGGGAAACCAAACCAAGGCCCGCTCGAAGGATTGGTACGATAGCGACCCTTTGTTTCAGAGTCTCTGCTGCCGCTAACCCCATCGGCGTTTGCACGGAGTTGGGGGATAGTTGCAAGTCTTGCAAGCACTCAATGGCGAGCAAGGTTGCGAGCAAATCGATCTGAATTCGGAATTGAGCTGGCTTCGTTGAAGCATCGCGCAGGATCGCCAAGTGGTGGGAGGCTAGCGGATGCTTCAAAACAGTCCAAGAGCTCATGGTTATCCGATCTCGGGTGGTTATCGTGTCGATGAGGACAGGAACAATCGTTTGCTAAAGACCCGGACGAAACCGACATTGTTGGCGGTCGAGTTGGTCGCTGCAAGCGGAATGGCCGTGATCTGTCGAACGCCCGCAGTACCACCCGTTGACCCGGGGTTCGCAGCTTGGAAATTGAAGTCGTTTGGATTGCCCGACGTCACCGCGTAGGTGCCGGCTGCGACGTTGGAGAACGTGTACTCCCCGTTCGCATTGGTGGTCGTCGTTTGCGTGATCGAGGTCGATCCGCCGGTGGGGGTACCCGTCAGCGTCACAGTCACTCCTGCGATTCCGCTCTCGGTCGATTGTCCGACACCGTCTCGGTTGCTATCGACATAAATACGCCCCGTGATGTTCGAAGGAAGAGGGGCGGTTAGCGTAGTCGACGCCGTCGACGTGTTATTGGTCGAGACCGTATCGTTGGCAGCGGTCACTGTGACCGTGTTGGTAATCGATCCTGTAGAGGTGGCGGAAACCGTGGCCAAGATCGTCACGACTGCAGTTTCGCCGGGAGCCAGGGTTGGGATCGTGACCGTAGCCGAATTGTTCGCACCGGATGCGACCGTACCGGCTGCCGTAGATCCGATCAAGGATGTTCCGCTAACGAAGGTAACTCCAGTTGGCAGCGTATCCGAAACGTTTACCGAGGTGGCTGACGAAGGACCGTTATTGGTCACGTTCATCGTGTAGGTGATCGTGCTACCTGCAGGAAGGGTCGATGGTCCCGTCTTCGTAATGGCGACGTCATTTTGCTGAGTCAGCGTTGTCGTCACCGTGGACGCGTTGTTCGTGTTCGGAGTTTCCACTGTTGCGGTGTCGGTTGTGCTGATAACCGCACTGTTAACCAAAGAAGCAGTGCTGCTCGGTAGGATTGCAGCTACGATTTGAATCGTATTGTTGGTAGCACCCGAGGCTAGGGCTCCGATCGCGAGGACCAAGTTATCGGGATTCGAAGCGTTCGTATCCGACAAGCTGGCTGGGATCGTAACGGGTGATCCGTTTACCGTCGCGCTGATGATGCGTAGTCCGTCGGGAATGTCATCGGAGACTTGTACGTTCACGGCATCCGAAGGACCATTGTTCACAGCGGACATGGTGTACGTGATGGTGTTTCCGGAAACGGCGGTCGCTGGTCCCGTCTTGGTCACGGCCAAATCGACCGTCCTCGGTGCATTCGCAGCGACACTCGCAGAGTTATCCGAAGTGTCGGCTTCGATGTTCCCCGTAGTATCGGTCGCTGCGATGGTAGCAACGTTGGTAAAGGTTCCCGTCGTACCAGGGAGTACGACCCCAATGATCGTGATCGTGGTTTGGTTCGCCGAGCCGACGTCCAGGTTCCCTACTTCGATGATCAAGTCATCTGGATTGGTGGCCGTCGTGTCTTGCGCGGAGGCGGGAATGGTGATCGTATCGGTTCCATCTGAGGATGTCGCGCTGATGATGCGTATACCATCCGGGAGATTGTCCGTTACGCGGACGGTGGTCGCAGCCGATGGGCCATCGTTTCTCGCGACAATCGTGTAGGTGAATGTCGAGTTAGGAGCGGCGGTTGCGGGGGTTGCCGTGGAGGCTGGGTTAGTCGTAATGGACTTGGTGATTGCCAAGTCGACGTTTCGAGCGAGCGGAGTATTCGCGTTGGCGGTAACGCCGGCGGAGTCATCGGAGTCCGCCGAACCGGTGTTAGCAATCGTCGAGCCCGAGATCGAGTTGAGAACGGTAGCGACGATGGTTACGACCACGTCGGTGTCGGTGCTTGGAGAATCAACGTTTACATTGGCAACGGTGACTTCAATGCTGTCCGGATTCCCACTTGTTCCCTGGGTCCCCGTCGCGGTTCCAACATTGCTTGTGACGCTAACCAAATCGAGACCGTCGGGCAAGGTGTCATTGATGACGACATTGCGAGCAGTCGCTGGCCCCGTATTCCGCATCGTCAGCGTATAGGTGATGTTGCTCCCCACCACGGCGGTCGTTGGAGTGGCCGTCTTGGTCAGTTCGAGAATTGCGTTGCGTGTTACCGGTAAGGAAAGCGCATCGGTGTTGGGAAGCGTGGTTAGTTCCGTACCGAAGCCTGCGATCGTGACCGTATTCTCGATGGATTCCGGCGTACCGGTTCCGACGGTCTCTGGAAGAACAAAAGCAACCACAGTGATAGTGCGTTGTGTTGTTGCGCTCGCGGCCAAGTTGCCGACTTCGATTACGATATCGTCCGGATTCGCGGCAATCGTGTCTTGTGCGCTGGCGGGAATGGTGATGACGTCCGTGTTGACGTTGGAAGTGACCGAAACGATTTGTACACCGTCAGGGATGTTGTCGGTGAGGCTCACATCGGTTGCGGGCGAAGGACCATCGTTTCGAGCGTTGATCGTATAGGTGATCGTGGTGCCTGCGGGAGCGGAAGTGGATGTCGACGTTTTCTCCACAGTTAGGTCGTACTGGGGTACCAAACCGATATCGTTGCTGAGATCCGTATTGTTGTCCGTATCTCCGTCGTCGGTTGGCGCAGCCGTTGCGGCCAGGGTGACCAATGCGGTTACGACGCCGACACCCGTGATATTCGCTGCGGTGTTCGCGTTGTTCGGTTGACCAGCTGGAGTGGTGGAGCTAGCGATATATCCCGCTGCGGCTTGTCCAGTAGCAAATTGGCTCGAGGGTATCACCACGAAGTAGCTGCCGGGAAGAACGTTGGTGAACAGATAGTTTCCGCTGCTATCGGAAGTCGTGCTCACCGGATTGCCGGCGCTATTGGTCGTCTGCTGATCCACACCGTCGTCGAACGTGCCGTTGCTGTTGGTGTCGGTAAAGAGCTGGAGCGTGACGTTGGCCAAGCCAACATCGGGGTTGGTTCCGGAGGAGTCAAACAGCCCGTCATTATCGAGATCCGCGAAAACCAGATCACCGATGGTCATGGGTGATAGGTTGGCGATGTTCTGTGTGAGGACGGTGGGGCCAAAGGTCTCAATCAGGTCGATCGTAACGTCGGCCGCGTCAGGGCCAGTTACTTCGAAGGTGAGAGCTCCTACATCTTCGAAGTCAGCACCGGTGCCAGCGCTGGTCGTGAAGTCTGCGAAGAGGATCTCCAGGGTATCGGTCGGTGCGCCACCTCCCGTGGTGGGGATTGCAACGGTACGGCTCGAAGCATTGGCTCCGCTGTTGACCGTGATCGTGATCGAGGTGCCTGCCTCACCACCGATGGTCAATCGGAAGCCATTGGCTGTTCCACCCGAGGTGAGATCAACACCGCCAAGCCCATCGTTGTCGAGAAGCTGTGCATCACCATCGGCCCCGTCATAGACGATTTGACGAACACCGTTTGCACCGGCACCCACATTGAAAACTACTTGATTCGTGGTCGATGGGTTATCGACTTCGATGCTCAAGCTGCCTGATGTTGCGTTTGCGAACAGATCTCGTTCACCCCCCAGCGCCTCCGTAGCTGCGATGGAATTGAAGTCAGGGTTCGTTCCCGAAGTAGATGCTGTAACGGTCTGCGAAGTGTCGTTGAACGAGTCGATTGTTTGGACGCTGACCCCGGCGACTTGCCCTGCCGAAACGTTGATGGTCTGAACGCGAGCATTCGGGCGTTGGATCAAGCTGCCGGAGGCGGATGTCTGAACGACATAGTACGTTCCGGCTTGATTCACGGTGAAGGAGTAAAGGCCGGTCGTCGCGGCAGAAGTTGTCGTGCCGACCAAGACATCGTCGCCAGCGGCCGAAGTGCCAGCTCCGCTTTCGTAGGTAGCGTTGCCGCCATCGCGAAAGAGGGCAACCGAGACAGCCGCGAGACGGGGATCGGCACCGTCGATGTTGTTATCGGTGAGGTCATGGAAGACAGTGCCGGTGATGTCCGCCGCCATGAGTGCGCGGCCTTCCAGCATCTCCATTCTCAGCCGTCGCTGAGATCGAGCACGAGAAACTTGCTGAACTTGTTTTGCTCGATTGCCACTCAAACGCTTGATGAGTTGATTCCAGAGGCCTGCCATGTCACGCTTGCTCCATCCCAGTTGAATCTTCAGGAAGCGGAACCTCTGGGTCGTTATAGGTTCGAACGGCTTCCTTGCCTTCATTACTAACTCTGAAACGGCCAAAGGCTGGTTGCATTCACAACCAGCCTTCTCGTGTGTTTAGCTCGCTAATGGTCGCTTTTTGCTAGCTACCAGCGATAGTCGCCACCGAGGCTTAGGCCTTGGATTAAGTAATCGGAATCTTGGAAGGCAAACCTGGGGTTCAAGAATGTAGTTTGTGTGGGATTTTCGGGAGGAAGGAGGTTGGGATTAACGGATGTATCGATTTGGTCCCCTGGGCGAACTACGTTGCTCCAGTAGATGAAGGTGTAGCCGGCGGTGAGTCGCAGTCGTTGCGTCAATTGATAGCCAACGGTTGCACCGATCTCAGGCACGACACCGAACTGATCGCGTGTGTAGGTGCCGATGTTGGTGCGTTGTGCTAGCAGACCTCCGTTTGCGGTGGTGGTAGCGCCATTTGCGGTCGTTTGTGTGTTACCTGCGATGGTGACCATTTGTCGCGTGTTGCCCAAGCCCAATCGCATGTAGGAATCTAGCGACCAGTATCCGCGTCGTCCTTGCCACATCACACCGAGCTCAGCACCATTGAACTGATTTCGGGTTCGGAAGCTGTCGTTGAGGACAAAGCTGCCGGGATTCGCCGTGTCGAGGGACGAAAGATCCTCTCGAATAGCTAGTCCTTCTTCGAGTTCGAAGTATCGCCATCCCAAGGTTGCGTCGATCCGGCTTTGAGCAGGAACAGGACCGCAGGTGAGAGGCGAGATCCCGCAACCACTGCTGCAGCAAAGTTGACGTCGAAAGCGAACGGCTGCACCGGTGAATTGCGATTCTGCTTCCGTTCGGATGCGACCCGAGACAACGCTTGGAAAGGCGACCAGTTCTGCGTCTTCGCGACCTGTCAGGACATTGTAGAAAGGTCGAGCCAGGATCGGATTGCCGTTCGAGTTTCGATCGAAGGTTTCGCTTTCGTTGGCGGTTCCGACATATTCTCCTTCGAGTCCCAGGTTCGGATTGTTCACAAACCACCATCCAAAGCGAACTCGCATACCGTTGAGGCGGTCAGTCAAGATGTTATTGTCACCGCCATAGAGGGTTGTTGCACTGGGCAGAACCCCTGCGGAGGCCTGAGCTGTCGGAACAGGCGACGTGGTGACGAGGGCTGGTGATTCCATGCCCGATGCGTACCACATCAAGTATTCGACGCTGGCCCAGCCGTGCGACGGGAGGCAGATGCAGAGCTGCCGGCCATCAAAGCCGTAGGGATTGCAAAGGTCAAACTCGAGCGGGCCACCTACACCGCAGGTCGAGCAGCCGTCGCCGTCGCACGAGGCACAACCCGCGCCGATGGCAGCGAGCCCCGCTTCTGGCGAATAGCTATCACCGATCACCATCGGTTCCGCGGAATCTTCGTAAATCACTTCCCCTTCGACAGGGGCAGATTCCAGGAGGCTTTGGTCAGCAACCAGTCTGGCTGGGACGCGTCGGCTGGGAGCGGGGCGAGGCACGTTACTCGATCGAGCGGTAACAGCATCACCACTACTCCTCACTGACGAAGTCGCAGCTAGACGCGTTCCTTGGTTTTGACCCAGTGCAGTCCCCCCTGCAACCGTCGCAACGAAAAAGAGTGCGAGTAAGCGATTCACGACGTTCACTTCCATGTTTAGAGGTCGATTCTGCGTAGGCGTTGGTAGTTACGCAGAAGGTAAAGTCTTCTCGAGCGGAATAATCCGACCGATATTGACGTATCGGACATCCCAGCCGGCAGACTTGATCCATTCCGAATATTTTTCCAATTGAGAAAAGTCCTCCTGGATTGCCCGTTTTGCCATCTTCACGGTTTCTTCATGAAATCTTCGCAAATCATTTGACGCAAGTCGGGCGGTGCCAGTATCCTTGACCCTCGAGGCCCCTTTAGAGGGCTGCAAGGGAATATTCCCACCCCCGCCGAGCCTCTAGATCGTTTTGCGCCCTCCCTCCCTCCCCGTTTTGCGCCCTCCCTCCCTCCCCTTTGTTAGGAACCCTGCGATGACCCGTCTTCGGTATCGTTCTGCGCGCGGATTTACCCTGGTTGAACTGTTGGTTGTGATTGCCATCATTGGCATTTTGGTCGGACTCCTATTGCCTGCGGTCCAGGCTGCACGAGAAGCGGCCAGGAGAATGCAGTGCTCCAATAGCTTGAAGCAAATTGGACTGGCGCTGCATAACTACGAAAGCTCGTTCAAGTGCTTTCCTGCCGGCAACATCGTGCGGGTCGGGAGTCCTATGCGGGGGGACGGTTGGACCTGGCATGCCCGAATCCTTCCCTTTCTAGAGCAGACCAACCTTTACAACCAAGTGGCTCCAGTCATGGGCACTGACATTGGAGGAGAGACATCCGCCGAGCAAACGCTTGCAGGGCGAACGACTCGCCTTCCTTTTTTCCAATGCCCAAGTCACCCCGACGGAGTGCAGAATCCCTCGAAGAGCGGATATCAATTGAGCACTTACAATGGCGTGTGCGGCAACACCACGTTCAATGACGATCAGCTCGATGCGGCAACCGATATCGGTTACAACGGCAACGGAATCTTCTTCATGAATAGTCAGGTCAAGTTTGGAGGCATTCCAGACGGAACCTCGAACACGCTCATGGTCGCCGAAGTGCAAGATGAGCTGCGAGGGGCTCCCAACTCCAATCGCATGCCGGGCAGCGATCGTCGCTACAACTTCTCGGGCAATAGCGACAACAATCCTCCAACCGACATCTCCGAATATTTGGTCGGCATGGAAACGGATGACCCTATCAATGCCAACACACGAGATGCTACTGGGTTCTTCAACAACGATGGCGAATACGCAGGCAGCTATCACACAGGTGGGGCGCAGTTCGCGATCGGAGATGGTTCCGTTCGTTTCATTTCGCAGAACATCAACATGACCACCTATCGAGCGCTTTCCACTCGAAATGGCGGAGAAGTATTCGATGGGGATTTCTAAAAGGGCGATTCCTTAGAATCTACTTGCGTCTGGTTTTCACTCATTTTCAATTTGGAATTGGTTCATGATTTTTTCCGTTCGATATGCACTTGGTTTCGTTCTGCTTTTGCCTGTCGTCTTTGGTGGTTGCAATGGATCTCAGTTTAAAGTGGTTCCCGCGGAGGGTGTGGTGCTTTGCAACGGTGCACCTGTCACTTCCGGCTCGGTTTCATTCAATCCGATTTCGGTCGACAACAGTCTGGAGTCCGGCAAACCAGCCTCTGCGTCACTCGGTCCGGATGGACGATTTGTGTTATCCACCTATGACAGATTCGATGGTGCCATCGTGGGGAAGCATCAAGTGGTGTATGTAGGTGGCGAGGATGAGGATTCCGAGGAATCGGAGGGAGTGAGCGACGAAGACTTGGCTTCCCAGGGGGGGAAATCCGCCAAACCTCAAGCAGCTCCCAAGGCAGGTTGTGTTCAAAAGGGTGAGATTGTTGTCGAGGTTGTTTCCAGCGGCAAGAATGACTTCACGATCGAGCTGAGCTCAGGCAAATAGCTTGGAAGAGCTCCGTTTTGACTCCCCGCGAAAAATCTAAGAAGCGGCGAACGAACTCATTTTGAGAACGCTGGCCGCTTTTTCTTTTTGTGCATCAGCCCATCGAGGTACGAGCTCGCGTATGCTGAAGAGTGCACAGGAGTGGTCGATGGAACTCATGCACGGGGGAAAACCAAATGGGTAGGGTTCGCAGATTGATCGTAGGGGGTGGGGCGATTCTTTGGTTCGGTTGGCATCTCTGTTCCAGTCAGAGCTTGCCTGCTGCATGCGCCGATCACGATGCTACTTGGAATGAGCTCATCACAACGCAAGGTCTCGAAGCTTGCGTGAAGCATTTCGAAGTGGAGTCCAATAGGGATCCCTCGGATGAGTCGGCTCGATGTCTGTGGGGAATCACCCGAGTCCTCCACGCCGTCGAGGGGCTCGGGCAATCCTGGTATCGCTTTGGCGTGCGAGATCAGTTCTATCTCGAGTCGGTTCCATTTTTTCGATTGCCGATTCCGAGCAACGCCGATCCAGAGCTGGTCTCCTACGACAAGGTTCGCTTCGCCTTGGAAGAGTTTGCAAAGGAAATTGAATCCGCTCAAAAGGCGTTGGCTCAGCCGGCGGACTCTGACTTCAAGCTCGTGTTGAAAATTGGAAAGGTGCAATTCGATTGGAACGATGACGACAAGCGGTCATCGGCAGAAACGTTCAAAGCGATGCTACAAGAGATTAGTCCCGCCGCGCTTCGGACAGCTGGGGACGATATTGAAGTAGGAATCGATAGTGCGGATATCGCTTGGCTTCGTGGCTACTGCCATGTTCTCTTGGCGCTCAGTGAGGTCGTGTTAGCACATGATCAGAAGGAGCTTTTTGAACGGTGCGGCCACTTGTTCTTTACCAAAATCGATAGCCCCTATTTGCTCACACAGTATCGGCATGCCGACGGAGGGTTCGACCCCGCCTTCATCAGCGACTTGATTGCAGCTATCCATCTATGTCGCTTCCCGTGTCGCGAGCCAGCGCGCATGCGAAAGGCGCATGATCACCTCCTCGCGATGGTGGAGGAAAGCCGGTTGTTTTGGAAGCTCGCGACCGAGGAGTCCGACAATGATCGGGAGTGGATCCCCAGTCCGACTCAAACTGGAATCTTGCAGGTACCTGTGAATCGGGAGCTGGTGAGGGGGTGGAACGCAGTCTTGAATGAATTAGAAGCGATCTTGAAGGGAGAAAAACTGGTTCCTTATTGGCGCATCTATCCAGAACGCGGAAGGAACAAGGGGCCTCTCGTCCCAGAGGAAGGAACGGGAATCAATGTTCGCCGGGTTTTCCTCGAACCCCGCGAATTCGACTTGGTTTTGATGGTCCAAGGTTCGGGGTGGGAAGTCTATTTGGAGGATGGGAAGCTCTCGACACCCCAAGCATGGGAGCAGCTGACGCGGGTATTCGGCGGTCGTTTTTTTGGCTTTGCGGCCTGGTTCAACTGAAATGACATATGCTTGCTGTTAGCTAAGGATCTTGCGGGGTCAAGATCGGATCGATTGTATCGTTTGGGGGAGCTGGCCACTAAGGATCGCTCTTTGCGGGTTGATAGAATCGGGAAGATTATTAGGGAAACTGAGTACAATAAGCAGCAATTCCCTGCTTGAGCCCACAGAGAGTCGTCACTCTACCCTGTTCAGTTCTAGAGAAAGCACATGATGGCTTGGTCGCAGAATTGCCATTCCCTTGGATCCTCCGCGAATCGGTTTGCAATGCCTTTGGCTGCGTGGGTCGTGCTCGCGGGGACGTTCGTCCCTGGCGCGGTGGGAGCGGAAAAGCCGGGGGCGGTGACGTTGCCCCCTCAGGTCGAAAAAATTGACCTCGCGATGCAGGCAGGATGGGCGGATGCGGGTGTGAAACCTTCGCCGGTCGAGGACGAGCTTAAATGGTGCCGCCGCGTTTATTTGGATCTGATTGGACGGATACCCAGTTTCGAGGAATTGGCGGAATTCGCCAAAGACAAGGCTCCTTCGAAGAAACTGAACTTGGTTCAGAAGCTTTTGAACGACGATCGCTACACGGAAGAATATGCAAATCATTGGGGGACAGTTTGGACAAACGTTCTCATCGGTCGAAACGGCGGCATGGAAGATCGAACGCTCACGGATCGTTCCGGTATGCAGAAGTACTTGCGAGATTGCTTTGCGAGAAATAAGCCTTACAACGACATGGTGTACGAATTGGTTACGGCCACGGGATCGACAAAGCCTGGAACCGAGGGGTTCAATGGTGCGACGAATTTCTTGGCGATGAAAGTCAACGAGGAGGATGGAACGCAGGCTACTGCAGCGGTGTCTCGCATTTTCTTGGGATTGCAGGTTCAGTGCACGCAGTGCCATAACCATCCGTTCAATCAGTGGAAGCAACAGAAGTTTTGGGAGTTCAATGCTTTCTTTCGGCAAACCCGAGCGCTGCGAAAGTTTGTCGCGGGGACTCGGGATGTGGACCACGCTGAGTTGATTAATCAGGATTTTGCTGGAGAGGGGGGGCGTCCTGATCAGGCGGAAATATATTTTCAGCTTCGCAATGGCTTGACGAAGGTTGCTTATCCCGTGTTCATCGATGGGACCGAAATCGGGAAGAGCGGATTTGTGGAGCAAGTCAATCGCCGTGAGGAGCTGGGGCAGCTCATGATGCAGAGTCCATTCTTGGACAAAGCGATTGTCAATCGAATGTGGTCCCACTTCCTGGGCTATGGCTTTACGAAGCCGATCGACGATCTTGGTCCGCACAGCCCGACCTCATTTCCCGAATTGTTTGAGGAGCTTTCGAGTGATTTTCGGAACACGAGTTACGACCTCAAGCAATTGATGGTGTGGATCACCATGTCGCAACCTTATCAGCTATCGTCGCGCATGACGAGCAACAACGAGACAGATGACCCGAGCCAGGGAGAGACACCCAAGTTTTCGCACTTCTATACTCGGCAGATGAGTGCTGAGCAGTTGTTTCAATCTTTAGCGGTAGCAACCCAGGCCAATCGCAAGGGGAGCTTGGAGGAGCAAGCGCGTCGTCGCGACGAATGGATGAAGCAGTTTGTGGTTGCATTCGGAACCGACGAAGGAGACGAGACCACGACCTTCAATGGCTCGATCCCCCAGAGTTTGATGATGTTCAATGGGGAATTGATTCGAGAAGCGATTTCGACAGATCCGGGGAGTTGGCTCGGATCGATTGCTCAGCAGAAAGGGAGTGTCGCGGAGAAAGTCCAGATCCTGTTTTTGACGGGTCTGGGTAGGCGGCCTCGCAGCGAAGAGCTTTCCATAGCCAATCAGCTTTTGGTAGCCCGAAAGAATGATATGGGAGGCATGTTACAAGATATGTGGTGGGCGATTCTGAACAGCAACGAGTTCATATTCAATCACTAACGGGTCCGTTCGGGCCTCACCGTACCGAGAAGATACTTCTAAGTCTCATCATCTAATCAGAAATCTAGTCAGCGAAGGTAGTTACTTATGTGGTCACGATTTGCAACACCGGTTGGGATGAATCGTCGGCACTTCATGTCGCACATGGCTGGAGCCGCGACGATGATGGGAGCTTCGTTGTCATTAGGCCATTCGCTGCGAGTCCACGCAGATACGCTGAAGAAGAATCGCAAGTCTTGCGTGTTGTTGTGGATGGGAGGCGGTCCAAGCTCGATGGACATATGGGACTTAAAGCCGGGTACCGATAATGGCGGACCGTTTAAGACCATTTCCACATCGGGGGATGTTGAGATCTGTGAACATATGCCGTTGATGGCAAAGCAAATGCATCACATGGCGATCGTTCGATCGATGAGCACGCGCGAAGCCGACCACAACCGAGGCAGGTATTACATGCACACCGGATATGTGCCTGACGCGAATGTGGATTATCCAAGTTATGGTGCGGTGATTGCGCATGAGTTGATGGTCCAGCGGCCGGAATTGGAGATTCCTCCTTTCGTTTCCGTTGGTGGCGCGAGCGAAGGGCCTGGATTCTTAGGGATGTCCTGGGCACCGTTCAGTGTTTCTAGCAACGGCCGTGTTCGCAATTTGGAGATGAGTTTGGCAAAGGATCGACTGATGCAGCGCCAGATTGCATTGAAGACGATCGAAGACTCGTTTATTGGTCAGAAGCGGGGAGGTGTTGTCGAAGACCACCGCAAGGTTTTGGGCAAGACCTTTGATTTGTTGACCAGCGCGCAGATGCAGGCGTTCGAGGTGGACAAAGAGCCTAAGGAAGTGAAGGAGAAGTACGGCGAGAACAACTTCGGCCAAGGATGTTTGCTGGCCCGGAGGTTGGTGGAGGCGGGCGTTCCGTTCGTGGAAGTCGATTTGGGTGGTTGGGACAATCATCAAGGCATCTTTAGGACTCTCGAAAATGATCGCTTGCCCGTATTGGACCGGGCCATGGCTTCTCTCACTGAAGACCTCGAGCAGAGGGGATTGCTGCAAGACACGGTTATTGTTTGGATGGGTGAGTTCGGAAGAACGCCGCGAATCAATGCGGACGCAGGGCGAGATCACTGGGCGAGGGCTTGGAGCGTGGTCGTCGGGGGCGGTGGGATCAAGGGGGGGCAGGCTGTTGGGGGAACCAACGAAGATGGAACCGAAATCACTGGAGATCCGTATTCCTCGGAAGACCTCATGGCTTCCGTTTGTCACGCATTAGGAATATCCTTGGAGACGACCTTTACGAGCAAGAGCGGTCGTCCCATGAAGATTGCCAATAGTGGCAAGATTATCAAAGACCTATTTACCTAATCGGGGATCCTTTGACGAGCGAACCCTTCACCTCGCAAGAATCCGAAAACGCCCTCGAACCCGAGCAACTCATTCAAGAGTTTCAAGCATCGGTCTGGAGGTACTTGCGCGCGATGGGTTGTGAGCAATCCTTGGCCGATGACTTAACCCAGGAAACTTTTATCGCTGTTTTGAGGCGGCCGTTTGTCCAGATCAGTCCATCGGCGACTGCGAGTTACTTGCGACGTGTTGCATATCACTTGCTGGTTACCTATCGCCGAAAACATCGGAGAATGACCACGACCGATGCGATGGATGCGCTGGATGAGCAGTGGGTCCGTTGGGCAGGAGAGGAAGGTCGTGGAGGTGAAGTCTTTGATGCGCTCGCCGAGTGTTTTTCGAGGCTTACGGCCCGTGCCCAATTATCCTTGAAGATGCGATTTAGCGAGGATGCCACACGGGAGAGCATCGCACAGACGCTCGGTATCACCGAGCATGGCGCAAAAAACTTAATGCAGCGTGCCAAAGCACAGCTGAGGCAATGTATGGACGGGAAACTACAAGGTGGCTAAGAATCCATTTGATCCAGAGCGAAACGGAAAGCCCTTCCCGCCGTCCCGGGCAGGGGAGTTCATGCTCAATTCGCTATTAAGGGACCTGCTCCAGGGAAATACCCCCCCCGACTTGGAGCAGCGCATTCTGCTCAAGCTTCGAGCCAAGCAGATGGGCTTGGTCGAGCCCCCTCCCGCCAGCCGTCGAAGGCCGATTTATAGTGATGACGTTCTTGATGAGGCATTGGGGGCAGCTCAAGCCGATGTCGAATTCGTCTCAGACGGACAGTTCAAGACGGTCCTGCAGGCGCGACGTCGCGGGAGCCTTGCTCAAGAACCGGATATGCTGCGGGTCCATCCGCGTCCCTGGGAGTATCGTTGGGTTCGGCGGAGTGCTGCGCTGTTGACTTTGGCGGCGTCTTGCGCTGGCATTTGGTTAGGATATGAAGCACTTCTATCCAGTCGAACCACTGAAAATGACGTCGTATCGCTCGATACTCCTCAGCTTCCCTCGATGACCAAGCAGGATGAAACCAACCAAGAAGGCGAGGGAGATCGCAGTTCCCCTGTAGAAACGAACAATGCGATTGTCGCTGCACCGCCAGCACGTTCGGAACAGGTCCCCCCGATTGAATCGTCGAGGGAGAACGAGGACCGGTTCAAGTGGGTTGTGACCCTGCCGCAACCTTCTGCGATTCCCTCGCCTGCGTTGACCAAGATCGTCGATGCGCAGCTTGACCAGGTTTGGAAGCGAGTCGGAGTCGAGGTTCGAAAAGAGCCAATAGGTGAATCATGGATGCATCGAGTCTCGTTGGCCGCCGTAGGGCGAATGCCGACCGCGGCGGAGCGTGAGGCGTTTCGAGCTGACAAGGGAGTCGACCGAACGGAACGCTTCGTGAACCGTCTGATCGAATCCGAGGAGTTCACCATCCATTGGAGTCGGATGCTCGCCGAGCATTATTTGGGGACCGAGCTGCATTCGCTCAAAAGTCAGCCCGCTGCCTTGCAGCAATTCGTGGACTGGATTCAAGAGGGGTTGGCTAAGGATCGCCGGATCCAGCAGTTGGAATCCACCTTGGCGTTGGAGAGAAACCAAGTCGCCGAGAGCTGGTCGGATTATTGGTGGAACGACATCATGATGCGTGAGTCCGCCATCGCAGGTGACATGGAAAAGAATTCCAAGATCAAACGTCGATTCAGTTCTTTGGATGCTCCGATCGTTGGAGTGGCTGCGAGTCTTTTACACCGCAGCGGTAACACGTTGGTGGCATGTACCCAGTGCCATGCGGCGAACGATCGGGCGCTGTCGAACTGGGGAAATGATTCGATGGTGAAGTCCGATTTGTTCTGGAGCTTCCCGGCCGAACTCACGAAGGTATCTGCTCGCCGAAAGCCGTCTGCCGCGAGGAATGCTTCCAACGAGAATGATACTTTTTTCTATGAAGACCCGGCGGGAAAGATGGTCATGGCAGAGCCGGGGCTCCCCATTGACGATGTAGACTCGAGTAAACGAATCAAGATCGCCGATTGGCTGGAGCAGTCTCGTGACGCGCGAGCCGGTTTGGTCGAGCTCGTCTGGTCGAAGATTTTTCATCAACCCTTGGTACCTGCATTTGGCCTGACAGAGTCGGAAGCGTCCGAGGAACGCACGGATCTCCGATCCCTTCTTTGCAGTCAATTGCAAGCCAATGGCAGCGTCCGAGATTTGGTCGCGTCCCTTCTTTTGACCGATGCCATGAGGACTCCGGAAGCCAAGCCGACGGCAAGTTGGTATCTCCAAGCCAGCGACGAGTTGCTCACCGAATACCATCGCCGATCGAGGTTGTTTGCTTTCGTACCGTCCGTGGCACTGACTACCTCCCAATCGGCTCGTCATACCGCGAGCGAAGTTGCAAAATGGGTTGTGCCGAACAACGGCCGATCGGATGGTTCGCTCCTGGCGCAGGCGGACGTCAATAAGTCCAATGGAATTGGTTCCTCGAAGCCTTTGTCGATGCAAATGTCCGACGAACAGCTCTTGTACTTGCTTTCCGTTGCGAAGCCGTACGCGAAGCTAGAAGAGTTTGTCGAACGCGTTGCGAAGCCAGGGTTGGAATGGAACGACCAGGTGAACCACTTGTATTTATTGATGGATGGACGGTTTCCGAATCGGATCGAGCGAACGGATGCGTCCCGTTTCTACGAGTTCACGGGTGGTGATGCAAAGCAAGCACTAAGGCTCCTCGCCATCAGCCGTCATGGAAGCTACTAAGCGGAAGGCAATGAAACGGACTCGTGATGTTCGTCAGCGGTCTGGCGTCCTGCTGCCGACTGGCGATTATCGTCGCTGAACAACCGTCTGCACCGGTGTGGCGGCTCGAAGCGTTTGGTAGATCACGCAATAGCGCTCGGTAAGAGAAACGAGTTTGTCGATCGACTCGGATGGCTCCGAGCTTTCGATGATGAATTCGAGCTCGACGGAAGTGATCCCGACCGGTGCCGATCGATCGACACCGAGTGTCCCTCGAAAATCCATCGTTGCACTAGCTTGGATTTGGCAGGATTGAATTCGCAGTTCCATATTTGTCGCGACCGCCCCAAGAGTAACACCGGCGCAGGCGACCAATGCCTCCAATAGGATCTCCACGCTGCACGCTTCGTTCCCGGTTCCTCCTGCGGCTCGATGCAATCCCGCAGTGATCATTCCACTGGGAGAGGGGACAACACACTGTTGGTCCCCAACCTTCGCTTCGCCCATAGCGATCATGCTGACGATCGCGGTTTCTGGATGGGCTCGATAACCTTCTTTGAGAGGTGCTTGGATTGCTTTTAGTTCTTGGAGATTCATCGTTAGGTGGCCTCTGGAGTGGCTTTGGGGGCAGCCTCCGAGTCCGGGAGGTTCTTCGAGGACTTGGATTTCAATTTGGGTTTCCGGATCATCACGCTTAGGTCGCGTATGTCGGCTTCGGTAATATCGGAGCCGTCATCTTGCTTTTTGAATTTCCCAAGTTCTTGTCGGAGGATCCCAAGCAGAGTCTGCAACAGGACCACGACCATGGGACCGATAAGGATACCGATGGGTCCCAGCGCTTGGATTCCACCGAGCACGCTCAGCAGAGCCAGCAATGGGTGGAGCTGACTTTGACCGTGCAATACGAGCATCTTGACGACATTGTCGACGCTGGCGACCACGAGCGATCCCCAGATCCCAAGGCCGATTGCGGCTGTGAGGTTCTCCTGATAAACGGCTAGGTAAAAGCAGACAGGGACCCAAACGATGGCGGGGCCGACGAAAGGAACCAAAGCGCAAGTGCAGGTCAGAGCCGTTAGAAGAATGAGAGAAGGCATTCCGACGAAGTAGTATCCGATTCCTGCTGTAAGCCCTTGTAGCAATGCAGACAGAACGGTTGCCAATACGATCGCCCGGGAGATGCGATCGAATTCTGCAAGGAGTTCCAGCTCATATCGATCATCCAGGGGGCTAAGCTCCATGATGCTTCGAATCATCGCAGGACCATCGCACAGAAAGAAGTAGAGTGATAGCAGTAGGATCGCCGCTCCAATTCCGAGTCTGACGAGAAACGCAGCGGAGTCGCCCGTAAACGAGAGGAGCTTTGGTTGCAGATACTCGATGGTGGACTGCGTCATCATTCGCACTTGCTCAGGAGTTGGGTTGGCCAGTTCTTTGAGCAATCCGAGCCACTCACCTCCGTACAAAGTCTCTTTCACCGAAGACCATTCTTGGGATAGGCTCAAGGATTCGCGTTGGAGTTCGACCATGTCTGCGGCGCTACCGGACGCGAGCCTATCCAATGCGGCCAGCATCCGATCTTTAGATTCCATCCATTTGATCGCGGTATCCATATATTTGGTTCGCGATTGTTTGATCGCTTCCAGCTCAACGGCATCAAATCCACTGAGTTCCGGCAGTTTGCTCGATCGCACCAATACAAAACTGTCATCGATGGCCGGTTTGGTCACAATTCCAAGATCGGTTTGTGGAATCGATTCGTCGTTGGGGAGATTTGGTTTGGAACGCCCGGAGATAACACCTTCCAGGAGTTGATCGGCGTCGAGGAACACTTTGGCCAACTCCGAATGGAGACCCGTTTCGGTGGAAGCGCTACCGCGCGAGTCCAAGATCTGGCGTTCGATTTCGCGGAGGGAGAACTCGCGAAGTCGGGGTACGAGTTCATCAAGCTGCCTTCGTATTACCTTGATGTCACCCTGAACCAGCCCGGATTGTTCCATGAGTCCTGTTAAAGAACGCTGGGTGGTTACTTCATTTTGGATGTCGTCGATTTTGCTTTGAATCTCGCGAACGATATCGGCATGGGGGTACTCTAGGTTCACCCATTTGTTCTTTCGAAGTTGCGCCAATCCCACCTGTATACTCGATGGAATGCGAGCGACGTCTGCGACCAAGCCAGCGCCTTGAATGGCCGCCATGGTTAAAACGAGTCCAGCTGGGATGAGGACAATCAATACAATCAATGTCGTCGTGATACCCGCGCTCACATGGTCTCGCTCGCCCACCTTGGAACAGACCCAGCGATGCAATGGCCGAAAGACCACAACCAATACAGCTGCCAAAAAAACGGGGATAAAAAATCCAATCATGACCTTGTAGAACAAGGCCCCGATGACCACGATGATGCCCAAAAGAACAGCAAACGATATGTAACGAGCCATTGTCAGCACTTCAAGGGATTAGAATCGTCGAAAAAGAGGTGTCGCAGCCTCCCAAAGTCTATCGAAAGCCTGTGCTCGGCTCTACCTCAACCCCTACTCCACATCTGCTTTCGATCCATTTGGTGAAATCTTGACGACTCCCTCCAATCTTCCAGCCCAGAGCGCGAATTCCCAAGGGAAATCGCCTGAACCCAAGAGCAAGTCGTCGGGGCAGTCTAAATGGAAATGGCTTCTTCAAGCAGCGATATTCCTAGTCGTCATCGCATTTCTATATTGGACTGTGCAAAGGGCCATTAACGAAATCCAATCGCACGAGGGGAGAATCTCGTGGAGCGATTTCGATTGGCGATGGATTGCTGCTTCGATCCCACTGTACTGTCTCGGACTCTTCCCTGGTGCGATCGCGTGGATTCAAACGCTTCGTTCCTTTGGCCAGGAGCTACCACGTGCCGCGACCCTCCATGCCTATTTCCTCGGGCATTTAGGCAAATACGTCCCAGGGAAGGCGATGGTTCTCATCCTCCGGGTTGGAAAGCTGCAACCTTTTGGACTCGCGATTCGAGCAGGGGTGGTCAGCGTCTTTGTTGAAACTCTGACCGGCGTTGCGACAGGAGCGATTCTCGGTGCCTTTTTACTTTTGTTTTTGGACGTCCCAACCTGGCTCAAACTTTCCGCAGCGTGTTGCCTTCCTGTCGCGTTTGCGGCACTCACCCCGCACTTCTTCAAGTTAGGTATTGGAATCGTCGCCAAGAGCAAGATTGGGAAGATGCCAAAAACGATTCCGACTGCATTCACCGGATTGTTCATGATTCGAAATTCGGCTTGGATGGTACTTGGATGGTTGATACAGGGTACGGCAGGTTGGCTGATTCTGTTGGCGATGAGTCAGCAGCCTGAACTTCGAAGTTTTCTCGGATGGTCTGCCGTGGTTAGCGCCGTTTGCTTAGGTGCGGTGGCTGGTTTTGCATCGATGCTCCCGGGAGGTGCGGTCGTTCGCGAGGTGGTGATTACGTGGTTGCTCGCGCCGCTGGTTGGGCAGCCAATCGCTTTGCTCGCGGCTGTGGTTATTCGTCTGGCCAACCTCGCCGGTGAATGCTTGATTATCTCGATATTCATGGCAGTCCCAAACAAAACGCCGAAACGATCAAAGGGCAGCGTTAGCGAGGGGTAATCAGCCTGCCATTTAGGTGTTTAGGAGGACCGTCGTCCAGGCTGCTGTCGATCCGGCGCCTTGGCCTCTACGATCGATACGATTTGTTCAATCACCTTTCTCGAAGCGAGTCTCTCCTGAACTTTTCGAGAAACGTCAATGCGGGTCGGCTCGCAGGTCGAAGGACCCCGTAGGAGTGTCGGTTCGCGTCATTCGACCGACTTGAAGGGGAGCTTCCAACCGCAGCGAATCATGTTTCCAATTCGAAAGCGAACATTTGCTATCACGGCATTGGTCGGCGCATTGGTCTATGGATCCCAACACTACACGTTGACTGGCTGGCAGCATCTTCGGGTAAAGAAGGTCGGCGATGAAAAACCGACCCCGGAAGCGGTAGAGATTGGCTGGAGATCCTCGAATCCTGTGCCGCTAGCTCCCAATACATCTACGGCCGATCCTGTCCCGCAAAAGCTGGCGAACGGACTTGAGAAAGAAGGCCAAGGGAGTTCTCCCTGGAGCGGGTGGGGGACGCTTATTTCCCGTACTAGTACGACGGAACGACCTGTTTCGGCGACGTCTTCCAACAACGATCCACGCATCCGAATCGCTACGTTTAATCTTCACTCGTTTGGGGAGTCGAAGCTGCAGAAGCTTCCTGTCGTGGAGACGCTGGCTCGCATCGTTCGTCAGTTTGATGTGATCGCATTGCAGCATATCCATTCACGGCAAACCGATATTCTTCCCATGCTCCTGGATCGCATCAACATGAGCGATCGTCGCTATGACTATTGCATTGGTCCTCGCGTGGGACCGGAGAATGCTAAGCAGCAATTCGCTTTTCTCTTTGACACAGCACGCATCGAAACGGACCGCGATCAGTTGTATACCGTGGAAGATCCCCAAAACTTGATGGACTACGAGCCACTCGTGGGTTGGTTTCGTACCAAGCGACTGCGAGCCGAAGAAGCGTTTACGTTTTCGCTGGTCAATGTGCGTATCGATCCCGCTTCGACCGATCGGGAACGCGCTCTCTTATCAGCCCTCGTCCGAAGTGTTCGGCAAGACGGGCGAGCCGAAGACGACGTGATCCTCCTGGGGGATTTCTCAAGTTCCTCCACGCAGATCCAGGCCGTACCGGGATTGGGGCTTCATATGGCAATCGATGAGATCGCCACGACGGTGTCGGGCGAATGGATGCTCGATAACATTTTGTTTCCAACGCGATCTACCGACGAATTCACCGGGCGCGCGGGTGTGATCGATTTTCTGAGGCAACTCAATCTCTCGTACGATCAAGCCATGCAGGTCAGTTCTCACCTACCGGTTTGGGCTGAGTTCTCCGCAGTGGAAGGGGGCGTGGCTCGCTAGCTTTCCTACTCCTGTTTCGAGTATCATTGCCGATACTGGCTCGTGGACGTATGGGCCGGTGTGTCCGATAGGCCTTTATCGGCAACCTTCAAGACTCCATCGATTGGTGTCGCCCCCCAGTCGCATTCGCAAACGCGAGCCCGTCAAGCAACATGTCCTACCCCACACCAGATCCCTTTCGCGCGACCGATGCGGTCTTCCTCCCCAATCCCAAACAAGATTTTCTCCTGCTCCTCCGCGGCAAGATCGCATCGACCCGTGGAGCGACGCTCATGCTGATGGCTTGGGTGCTTTCCTCGTGGACTCTTATCAATGGCTCGCTGACGGTGGTGGCACAAGAGGCCAATGCACGAAGAACCGTAGATGGCCCGCGTTGTAATTTGCCTTGGGTAGAGGAATGGCTGGACAGCAATATTCCTTCCCTGGTCGCGGACTATTGGTGGTTACACGAGAACCCAGAGGTTTCGTTCGAAGAGGTGGAAACGGCGGCTTACGTCGCAAAGGCTTGGGAGGCTGCCGGTTTGGAAGTCACCAAGAATGTAGGAGGACACGGAGTTGTCGGTGTCCTTGCTAACGGTAGTGGGCCGACGATCATGCTTCGAACCGATCTCGATGCATTGCCGGTAACGGAGGCGACAGGACTCCCGCGCGCGTCCACCAAGAAGATCGTCACGGCATCAGGGGTATCCACGGGAGTCATGCACGCATGCGGTCACGATGTCCACATGACAAACTTGATCGGGATGGCTAGGCTTTTCTCAGCTCATCGCGATCAATGGAAAGGGACGTTGGTCCTGATCGGCCAACCTGCGGAAGAGCGTGGGGGAGGGGCCGAAGCCATGTTGAAAGACGGATTGTTCACTCGGTTTCCACGACCCGATGCCGTCGTTGCGCTTCACTGTGAAGCATCCTCAGTGGAACAGGTCGCCTTCCGAGCCGGTTATATGATGGCCAATGTCGATAGCGTTGACATACGCGTCCACGGTCGAGGGGGGCATGGTGCAGCCCCTCACACCGCCATCGATCCAATCGTTCAAGCTTCGGAATTGGTCCTTAGCCTCCAAACGAGCGTGAGTCGTGAACTCAAACCGACCGAACCTGCCGTTATTACCGTTGGCTCGATTCATGCCGGGACCAAGCACAATATCATCGGCGATTATTGCGATCTGCAGCTAACAGTTCGAAGCTACTCTCCCGAGGTCCGAGAGCAACTCATTGCTGCCATTCGACGCAAAGCGAAGGGGATTGCGATGGCCTATGGAGCGGAAGAACCAACGGTAACCCTTTCGGATGGTACCCCTTCTCTGTTCAATCATGAGGCATTGACGCTTCAATTGAAGAACCGTGTGTCTGCGTCGATCGGCCCCAACTACGTCCAGGAGGCAGAACAAGTCATGGGGGGCGAGGACTTTAGCCAGTACGGCATCGCGGGGGTTCCTGTGTGTATGTATCGTTTGGGGGTGATCGATGCTGGGCGGCTTGCTGCCATGAAGAAACGGGGGCAGACAATGAGCCTTCACTCACCCGAGTTTTATCCCGATATCGATCGGGCGTTGCCGATGGCTGTTCGCAGTATGGCAGTGTGTGCAGTGGAGCTTTTTGCGTCGCCTCCTCCAAAGAAATAGCCAACGCATGGAACGGAATCCAATTCCCCAGTTCAAGCCGCCGCACCGGAACTCGCCACAACGCATTCTGATCGTTCGATTATCAGCGATTGGGGATGTCATCCTCGGGGTTCCCGTCCTGTGCGCGTTGCGACGTGCATTTCCAAAGGCGGAAATTGGATGGATTGTGCAGGGACCGGGCTCGCAACTTCTTCGCGGGCACCCAGATCTTAATACGTTGATCACCATTCCCAAACTCTCATTTCGGACCCCTTCAAAGTTTCTAGAGGCCTCGTCGCTTGCACGAGCTTTTCATCCGGATCTTACGATAGACCTACAAGGTTTAATGAAGAGTTCGCTACTGGCGTACTTGTCTGGAGCCAAGGTTCGGCTCGGCTTTGCGTCGGGTGAATACGATGGAAGAGAGGGTAGCTATTGGCTCAACAATCGATTGGTTACTCCGACTAGCCGGCATATGGTTCATCGAGGTCTGGAGCTCTTGCAACCGCTAGGAGTCGTCGACAGTGCGATCGAATATCGGCTAGCCGAGCAGGAGACAGATTCTCTGATGGCAAAGCGGGTTGTCGAGGAAAATTTCTCCGGCGGCCCATTCGCGATGATCAATGTGGGGGCAGGGTGGCCGAGCAAATTATGGCCCAACGATCGTTATGCTGCGGTTGCCAAGCATCTCTGGAATCGGTGGCAATTTCCATCGCTGGTTATGTGGGGAGGTGAGACCGAGAAGCGACGCGCCTTGGAAATTCAGTCCCTTGCGCCGGAGGCATGCAAGCTCGCACCCTCGACAAGCCTTACCGAACTGAGGAGTTTGCTTCGGCTCGCCTCGTTGTTTGTTGGCTCGGATACGGGGCCTATGCACTTGTCGGTGGCTGTCGACACACCCACGGTCGCTTTGATCGGCCCGATGCCAATTGAACGGGTTGGGCCCTTAGGCCCCCGGCATAGAGCGATCCAAAATGAACGGCTCACCAAGCAACAAAAATCCGAGCGGAAGACAAACTTGAGCCCTATACTTTCCATCGAAGTCCCGATGGTGTGCGAGGCTTGCGATTCCATCCTCGGCGAATTGTCCCCATCCCTGCTTACTCGGCCCACACGGTAGCTGTGTTATCAAAATGGGAGAGGGCGACGCTCGCTCTTTAACGCCTTTAACGACGATAGGGTTCCTGCGGATTCGGTAACCGCATCTTTCAATCCCTTTTTTGGCTACGTGATCCTTTGTGACCTAGCGTTTTGACGCTGTGCAATTCGTGTGTTCGGCACACCGCGTCTCATGTTAGGTCCAATCGATGTTCTTCTCGTCTTCCTCGCCGCACCAAAAAAATCGCAAGATCAAAACGACTCCACTGGGCCTCGAGCAGTTGGAATCACGTCTCCTCAATGCGGTAGATGGGATGGAGGCTCTATTGGCGGCCGCGATTCCGCAGGATGCCTTGGGACATACTTTTCTCGTCGCCAGCCAAAATGTTCGAAGCACCAATACCGCACCACGCGTCCAAACCGCGCCCAAGCTTCAAACGGGCACGGAGGTTAAGGGAACTTCGGCGCGTCTGATTGTTCAAGGGACCGACGATCAAGGTGAATCGAAGCTCACTTATACTTGGTCCGTTCTCTCCGCGCCCGTTGGTGGGAGTGCGACGTTCGATATCAATGGTACGAACA
Source organism: Pirellula sp. SH-Sr6A (assembly GCF_001610875.1). Lineage (NCBI taxonomy): Bacteria > Pseudomonadati > Planctomycetota > Planctomycetia > Pirellulales > Pirellulaceae > Pirellula > Pirellula sp. SH-Sr6A. Next base: position 6,197,724 of record NZ_CP011272.1, read on the forward strand.
AGGCGAAAGGTGTAACGGCGACCTTCACGCGCGCGGGGCAATACCAATTTCGCGTATTGATCACCGATCAAGCAGGATTGACGTCGCAATCCACGTTGCGGGTTCAAGTCGTTCAGGTACCTACTGCAGTACAAGCCTTCTCGATTCAAGGCTCACCGCTAACGGATCCACTTCAAGTCACTACGACTTCACAAAGTATTTCTATCCGCGCAACCGACCAATTTGGTCAGCCCATCAGTCGCCTTGCAACTCTGAGCTGGTCGGCAGTCAAACAACCAAGCAACGGAAAGTTCTCGGCAATGAACGGGAATACGGGGACCAATCTCCAGTTCACGAGCACGGGAACTTATTCTTTAAAAGTGGCGAGCGGAAACGCAAGTCTTATTATTCAAGCCAATGTCATTCCGACTTTAACGTCCATCGGAATTCAAGACTCCAACAAGGTTTCTATTCGAAGTGCTAACGCTATTTCGCTCCCGAAGAGTCAGGCTCGCTTTCACGCGGTTGGACTGGATCAATTTGGAAATCCTTTAAAATCCCAGCCTGTGATCGATTGGGCGTTCCCATCCAAGCCGAATGGCTCTCAACCTGTTGTTCAAGCCACGGCGAATCGAGCAGACATGCAGTTCGATCGAGTAGGCTCGTACACCGTACGCGCTACTTCGGGGACTGTTCAAAGCCAGATCACGGTCTCGCTGGGCATTACTTTAAGTCGAATCGAGCTTCTCGATGCCATTGGCGATGTTCTACCCCCCAAAGCTCAAACAACTACCTCCACCCGAACTCAGCAATTCACGGTACGTGGTTTCGATCAGTTCGGACAATCGATCTCAGCACTACCGTCGCTAACGTGGACGACCGTGAAAGCGCCTAACGGTGGCCAAGCGTCGGGTACGTTATCTCGAACAACTGCGAGCCTGACCTTCACCGCCCCGGGGATCTATTCCTTGAAGGTTGCTGGAGGGACCGCCGTAACCGCATTCCAAGTCAATGTGGAAAGAACCTCTACGACCTTGGAAGCGATCAACGCTTCGAATTCGGTTATCAATCCACGAGTTCCGTTGACGACTACGGGAACGTCGGTCGCCATTTCGCTTCGAAGCGTTGACCAATTTGGCAAGCCATTCACCGCTCCCCTTAGTGCTACGTGGAGTGTTGTCTCGGGGCCGAATGGAAACAACGCGCAATTTTCGACTGTCCGAGGTGTCACGACGATCACTTTCGACAGGGCGGGCAGCTACACCGTTCGGGCGAGCGCTGGAAACAGCTCCGTGACATTCAACGTCCAGGTCGCACAGCGGATTGCGACACTCCATCTTTCACCTGGATCGGCTTCGCTCGATGCGGGAGCGCGGCTGCAGTTTCGTGCCGAGGGGCTAGACCAATTCGGTAATCCAATCACGAGTCTGGGCGCGGTAACGTGGTCGGCGACTGGCGGATCGATTTCGAGCGGCGGACTGTTTCAAGCTGGCGTACAGGGAAATACATTTCAGGTAACCGCACGCATTGGGCAGCTCTCCGCATCCATGTCGGGGACGATTGTCGCTGCAGGAGCGCACTCGTCCTTAACCAACAGTGCACTCCGCAGCTTAGTAAGCTCCTTGCATGCAGATAGTTCCATTTCCAGGCTTGAAATGATTCAGATCCTACGGAGTGTAGGGACCGATGGTGTCGTAGGCTCCGACGAACTCGCAGACTTGCGATTGTTGGTATCGAGCAATTCTGGGTTTTTGATGCCTACCTACGTTCGCGAATTGGCGAGAGATGTGGTTCAAAGCAATCCTGCGAACTCAAAGTTTCGTGGTCAAACTGCTGGGAATTTGTCGGTGGGAAGCTCGGCCACGCTGCTGAACAACTTGATCGATAAGTGGTTTTTAGGTGCGGACCTCCCGTTGATTGCAGGAGGGGGTATATCGTACCAAACGGCAAATGGTGTCCTGTTCTCGGGGACGCCGTCTCGCGTCGACGCTCTCCAGGGTTATCTCGGTGATTGCTACTTCATCGCATCCATAACATCGATTGCCGATCAAACTCCGGCTGCTGTCCAAAACATGTTTCTCGATAATGGGGATGGCACGTTTACCGTTCGATTCTTTGGCCCAACATCAGCGGATTATATCACGGTGAATCGACAGTTACCTGCACTGTCCAGTGGAGTCCTCGCCTATGCGGGACTCGGTAAATCGGTAAGTAGTGCGACGACACCTCTCTGGGTGGCCCTCGCGGAAAAGGCATACGCTCAATGGAACGAAACGGGGCTGAGCGGCCGAGACGGAACCAACACGTACGCGGGCATCGAAGGCGGCTGGATGTCCAATGTCAACCGGCAGGTGCTGGGATATGCGTCAAGCAATTACGCGGTTTCGACATCGAGTGCCTCGCATTTGGCAAGTCAACTGGGAGGCGGGCGGGCCGTGACCATCGGCACGAAGGGGAATGTGTCGAATGGCTTAGTCGGTTCTCACGCCTACATCGTCACAGGTTACGACGCTGGGACTGGTACGTTTGATCTATACAATCCATGGGGTACGACTCATCCGGGACCGTTGACTTGGAGTCAAATCCAAGCCAATTGCGATTTTTACGCGGTCACTGATTCCGCGGGCACATCTGGAATCAGCACACTCAGCGTTCGAAGCTCTGTATCGGAGACGACCATTGGGAATTGGACCACCGTCGTCATGACACCGATCGATTTCCTATCGCCAGGAACAGTCCGTGACGAGATCACGAGGCCCGATGACTCGTTCGAGAATCGCGAGTGCAACGACTTGTTCGGAACGTTCAGCTGGGTGACGCCGGATCAAAGCGTTGAAGACCCCGTTGATCCAGTATCGCGTCCAGCTCTCTGCGATTCGTTCGAAGAAGGACCGTTGGAGCGAAAATCGTTCGACATTGAAAATGATCTAGCCTTCACCCTCGAGCACATCGAAGATTTGCTAGGCTCGATCTAATCGTGGATTCGCTCGCGCAATCCGGATTGAACTCCCTCGTTCTCTTCTTCCTCTTCTTCTTCCTCGACGGCTTCTTCGTCGCCGAACCAAACATCGTATTCGGTTTCGGTTCCAAGCAGGTCGTTCAAGGCTGTGACATTGGGATCCGAAACCAATCGCAGTTCATGTGACAGATCTTTTCCATCAACGGTCAACGTGACTTTGTAGGTTCCCGAAGGAGCCGCTGTCGCGCGCCCTCCGCCCGTACCTCCCGAGCCGCGTCGCGGCCCGGAATCGCCCCGACCACCACCAGCCGATTCACCTCGGCCACGTGGAGGAGGGGATGAGACTAGATCCCAAACCACGCGGTGCAAGCCCGGCTCTACAGGCCCGCGGATCTCACGAATTGTCTCTCCCTCTGCATTGGCGATGCGCACGACGGCCTCCTTGGCCTTCTTCGAAAGCGAATAGTAGAGGATCGCACCACTGGGGGGATTCTCGCCCGCGTACGAGCGATTCGTGCCACCGCGGGCTGGTTCTCGGCGCCATCGAATGGCTGTTAACGGTTTGAACAAGTGGGGGGCGGCATTCGATTGTTGCACTGCGAATTGGTTCAACGGAGTGATATCTGCGATCCAAAGGCTTCGGCCGTGGGTCGCTGCGACAACTTCACCATTATTCGGATGGAATGCGAAGTCGAAGACCGGAACGGTCGGAAGATTCGTGTTCAGCGAGTTCCAAGTCCCTCCTCGGTTCGCAGAAGCGAACACATGGAATTCGGTTCCGACCAGCAAAACATTCTCGTTGAAGGGGGATTCTCGAAGGCAGCGCGTGGAGCCCCAGGGGAGGTTCGAACGGATCGATTTCCAGGTTGCACCGAAGTCTTCCGAAACAAATGCGTAGGGCTCGTCGTCGTTGGATCGGTGACCGTCGAGAGTGATATAGACACGCCCGGGCGCGAAACGAGACGCTTCCACCGTAGCCACCCAACGAGGTGCTGGTAGATCCAATCCTTTCGCGATCTCACTCCACGACTTACCACCATCTTTGGTTACCCAGAGCGCTCCATCGTCGGTCCCGACGTAAAGCACGTTGGAGTCGAGTGGCGACTCGGACAATGCCGTTGCGGAGCCTCGTTTCGTCAGGGTGATTTCCGGTGAGATTCTCTCCAGATTGTTACCGCGGTCCATGGATCGGAAGACATAGTTACCTGCCGCATAAAACACTTTGGAATTGGCGTTAGAAAGTATGAACGGAGTATTCCAGTTGAATCGATAGGCCGGTTGACCTTCGACGTTGCGAGGACGAATCGAAGCTCGTTCCCCTGTTTTCATATTCCTGCGACCCATCGCGCCGTTCTGGCTGGTCCAATAAACAAGATCGGGATCGTTCGGATCGACGCGGCACATAAAACCGTCGCCGCCACCCACCGAGACCCAATCTTCGTTGACGGGGCCCCGTCCCGAAAGGGAGAGTGCTGGGCCCCCCCAAGTACCATTGTCCTGCAATCCTCCGTACAAGTAGTAGGGATATTTAGGCGAGATCGCAACATGATAGAACTGGCCGATCGGCAAGGTATTCAGGTGATCCCAGTTGCGGCCTTGATCATAGGTCACGTACACACCACCATCGACTCCGATGATCATGTGATTCCCGTCCTTGGGATCGACCCATAGGGAGTGGCCATCGGCGTGAACGGAGCGACCTAAGCTTTCGTCAAAGGTAATCCCTCCATCCACCGATTTGAATTGAGAGACACCCAACAGATAAATCTTTTGGTCATCGTTCGGGTCGACACGGATGACACTGAAGTACATGGGGCGCGAATGGACGCTATTGATTCGTGTCCACGATTCGCCCCCGTCGGTGGATTTGTAGACACCGCCGTATTCGAAGCCTTTCGCTCCCTGCTGGTCCTGCACATTCGCCGCTTGCCCGCCGAGGGAAGCGGTATAAGGACGGACGGGAGCGGGTCGCTCTGCAGCAATGACTTCTATTTCCTTCATCTCCGTCGCACGTGCTACTTCAAAATTGAGTTTGTCTCCAACGTTGAGTTCCGCCAGCATGGTGGTCAATTCGCGGTAGGTGCCGATACTCTTCTTGTTGACTCCCTTCACCACGTCTCCTTTCATCAATCCTGCTTTCTCAGCGGGACTATCGGCTGTGATTTCAGTGAGGAGAGCGCCCCCTTTTTCTGCATTCGCCCCTTGGAATCCAACGTAAGTGCGAGCCGGTGCAGCGGGTTGTTGCGAACCGGGTTGGGTGGGACGGTTTTCCAAGGTCATTTCTAGTTCTTTGGTCTCGTCATCGCGAAGGAACTTCACCTTCACTTTGTCACCGGCCTTTTTGGAGGTGACGGTGCTGACAACCTCGGACCAAGCTTTCGCCGGTTGTCCATCGAATTCGACTAGAATATCGTCGACCTGAAGCGACGCCTTTCCTGCGGGGCTCTCCGGATTGACTTGGGTAAGCTTGACGCCTTGATCGACATCTTCGCCGATTCCTCCGAACCAAACTCCTTGTTGCGGCGTTGCCCCTGCTCGCCCACCTCGATTGGTCAGTTTGATTTCGAGCGTCTTCTTTTCGTCTCCGCGCTGAACCGTCAGCGAAACCGAATCGCCACCTTTCTTCTTTCGAAGTGAATCGAGTATTTCATCAAACGACTTCAGCTCTTGCTCACCCATAGCAATGACCACATCCCCGGTCTGTATCCCGCCCGTTTGCGCGGGACTTTTGGGGTAGACCTGAGTGATGACAATCTTGCCATCGACGTCTGCACCCACCGCCCCCCAGTTTACGTTTAGTGGTTGAGGTCCCTTTCCAGTATTCTCGCTGTCAACGATGGCAAAGAGGATATTCGGATCTTTGCGGAACCAGTCGATTCCGATTCTCCCCAATTGGCCAGTAGGAAGTCCGTTGGTCAATTTTTTCCAGTTTTTGCCTGCATCGGTCGTTTTATAAATGCCGCTTGCAGGTCCCCATTTGCGAATGGGGTCGTATCCGTCATAGCCTTCGGGAATCGGTATTTCGTTTCCGGGCCAGCTGTCAAAACCGTCGCGCAGGCGTTCCCAAGCGGTCACAATGAGAGTGTTGGGATCCGTGGGGTGCATCTGCATCTCCATAATCCCAGTCCGATCGTCGAGATAAAAACATCGATCCCATGTTTCGCCGCCATCGGTTGTCTTGTAGACACCGCGCTCCTCATTGGAACCGTAAAGTCGTCCTAACGCTCCGACGTACACCGTGTTTGGGTCTGTGGGGTGAACGACGATTTCTCCGATTTGAAACGTCTTTTTAAGCCCCATGTTCTTCCACGTTTTGCCACCGTCGGTCGATTTGTAGACTCCATCTCCATATGAGACCGAATTGCGAGGATTATTCTCTCCCGTTCCAACCCAAACAATGTCCGGATTGCTCTTTGATACAGCGACGGCACCGATCGAAACGGTTGCCTCCCGATCAAACTGCATTTCGAAGGAGATGCCATTATTGGTTGTCTTCAGTAGCCCACCGGATGCAGTCGCGGCCCACCATGTCGACGGGGAGTTTTCGTTGACGGCAAGATCAACAATTCGTCCCCCCATATTCGCGGGGCCGACATTACGCCATCGAATTCCTTTGAGCCACTCTTTGGAAAGAACGCCATCCCATTCTTTCTTTTCTTCGGCGGGCGTCGCTTTGACAGGGGACTCGGCAGCAGGTTGGTCGACTTTGGTTGGTGCAGTCGGTTTTTCGGATTCCTTCTGCATCCCCTGGAGGGATTTGGTGATTTCAAGAAGTTGTTTTTCAATGCGTTCCAAACGCGAATCGGGCGCCTCCGAGGTGCGACCTTGGCCTCGTGCTGGTCTTTCTCGAGGTGGGGATTGATCCGAAGCGGCGGGAGTTGCTTCGTTCGGTTTAGGATTCGCTTCCTCGGTATTGGCCTTTGGCTCCGCCACGGGTGTGGACTGCGGTTTGTCCGGAGATTCGGCCTTAGGAGAAACAGGTTGCTCCTGCGCCATGGTGGGGACGTCGCAACGAATCACTTCGCCGCCTACCGCGAGGATCGACAGAATAAATAGCAGTCGGTTAGCACGCCAACGCATACGAATGTGTCCTATGAATCACGAAAGAAAACTGCATTGGAGAGAATCGTTGCATTCTCATTACCGGTGCAGCGAGGTTCAAGGATGGAATGCGAGAATATTCACCAATCAGGCAAAGAGATTTGGACGGTCGAAGAGTGGAAAAATTCGCAGTGCGAATGGAGGGAGGGCGAGGAGTTCCCCCTCCTCGCCGAATTGGTGGCGAGGGAGGGCTCCGAGAGATGGTGTTTGACGAATCGACCCGTTTCGTGGTCGCCGGGACTCGTTACGAGCCGACAAAAATCGGCCGAAGGTGGCGCTGCCACAAATTGGTTGTGACTTGCTCGGCCACGACCGATTCGTTGGCCACTAACAATCCTGTGTATCGGCTCCCCGCTTTGGCTGCCAATTTGAAGGAGACGTGAAGCAGTTGCCTCATGTCCGCGCAAAATCGAGGATGAGCAGGGATGTGCCGAATGGCTTGGGCAAACTCTGCTCCTGACCAGCTCCGCACCGTTTGCGGCGCCGGCAATCGAGCGGATTGAATGTCGATGACACTCGCATAAGGGGCGCAAAGCTCATCGACATGTTCATAAGCATAAGTGTACATCTCGTTTGCCAACTCAAGTCCGTCACCACCAGCCTCAGCAAGTCCAATGACTTCTTCCAGCCAGGTCGTTCCCGCGGTTTTCACGTGAATGCCTGCCCCCGTGTCCTTTAAGCACCGGTGGATGATCGGATAGAGACTGAATTTGTCGCTCCCGCTGTGGACACTCAACTTCAAATTAGATGGTAGGCCGTAGGTTTTAGAGCAATGGGCCAACACCGCGATGTCATCTCGAAATTCTTTTTCGAACTGTTGCAGATCTCCCACATAATCCACACCCTTGTTGAATCGTCCCGTAAACTTCGGTGCAATTGTTTGCAATGGAACGTTTTCGTCGGCTAGTGCGGCGAGGATGACCAGCAACTCGGGAGGTGTTTGGGGCGAATCGGTTTCATCCATGGAAACCTCGGCAATCAAACGATCCGTTCCCTTTTTCGTCGCGATGTGCTGATAAATGAGTGCCGCTTGTTTAACCGCCAAGAGGTATTTGGAGGCAACGCGGCGTACGAAGTCCTTATTGAGTTCGAGCGGATCGGCGATTCCGTCGACGCGAATCGCGCTATGCAGTTCGGGGTGTCGGTCCACAAATCGTTCGATTTCGTCCGCTGATGCCGTCTTCCCAATGGAATCTGCGACATCGATTGTAAAAAAATCGGAACAATCGAGAAATCGATCCACAGTCGCCAATTGGATGTGATCCGCATCGACATGCCAGGGGTGCTTCCATCCCAATGCGTTCACAGCCGATTGGGCAGCCTCCAGCACGCTGATGGGTTCCGAACCGACAAAGTTATGCTCTCGATTGGATTTGTTCCACACCGGGGCTACGACGTGTCCAGCTTTTTCTAACATCTGGAATGCAGCTAGCTGGGCTTTCGCCTGGTGCGCAAATCGATCGCCGACACCGAATGAATACTGGGAAAGGATTAGCATTGGGACTTTGGAATAGTGGGGGATAAGGGATCGAGTCAATCGATCTCGGGTACTTTATGCCAAGATACCTTGTACGATTTGCCCATGAACATCCGTGAGACGAAAATCTCGTCCTGAATAACGGTAGGTTAGTTTTTCATGATCGATTCCCATCAAATGGAGGATGGTGGCATGGAGGTCATGCACGTGAACTTTGTTCTCCACCGCTGCGAAACCGAATTCGTCGGTTGCGCCGTAAACCATTCCTCCTTTTACGCCACCCCCCGCGAGCCACACGGAAAAACCATGGTTGTTGTGATCGCGTCCTTTGGCTCCTTCTGAAACGGGAGTTCGGCCGAATTCACCGCCCCAAAGAATGAGCGTGTCTTCGAACAATCCTCTCGCCTTCAAATCTTTGATCAAGGCCGCGATGGGTTGATCGACCGCTTTTGCTTTTTGAGCATGGTCTGCGATGTTTTCATGATCATCCCATGGTTGTCCGTTACCGTAGAAAACCTGAACCATTCTCACTCCCCGTTCGACGAGGCGACGCGCCGCCAAGCATCCGTCGGCGAACTCTCCTTTTCCGTAGGCGTCTCTGGTCGCCTGCGTCTCCTGGCTCAAATCGAAAACATCCTGTGCTTCCGTCTGCATTCGAAACGCCATCTCTAAAGATTGAATCCTGGCTTCCAGTGGGTTGTCGTTACCGCCCCGTTGTTCTAGATGTATTTGATTCAGCTGCTTAAGGAGATCGAGTTGTTCCCGTTGGGCAACGGGAGTTATCGATGCATTCTTGATGTCGCGAATCACGCTCTCTGGGTCTAGTTTCGAATTGTTGATCTGTGCTCCTTGGTAAATTCCAGGGAGGAATCGATTTCCCCACAACGCGGGACCCACGACGGGTTTTCCTGGACAGAGCACGACGAATCCAGGAAGGTTTTCGTTTTCAGTGCCCAATCCATATAGCAACCATGAGCCCATCGACGGTCTCGTGGGTTGCGTTTCCCCACTGGTCATCATCAAGAGCGATGGCTCGTGATTCGGAATATTGGTGTGCATGGAACGGATCACGCACAAGTCGTCAGCGCAGGTGCTCAGGTGGGGGAAAATCTCGCTGATTTCCAACCCTGACTCGCCATGACGGCCAAAACGAAACGGTGACTTCATCAGCCCGCCCGTCTTTCGCTCTGTCTTGAGATTCGATCCGGGGGGGCGCTGTCCATCGTATTTTTCTAGAGCGGGCTTAGGATCGAAGGTGTCGACTTGAGAAGGACCACCGTTCATAAACAGATGGATGATTCTCTTGGCACGAGGACGAAACATCGGAGGCTTCGGGGCGAGAGGGTTTTGAGGCGATGCAACGCCATGGGACTCTTGACCCAAAAGGCTTTGCTTTTCCAAAACAGCGGCCAATCCGAACGTGCCCAGCCCTGTTCCGAGTCGTTGGAGCAGGTCGCGACGGGATGGGACGAACGAGGAATCAGAGCCTAACTGCGAGTGAAGGATTCTCATGGCGAACTTTCCGGCCGGGATCTGTCGAGGTTTTTGCTGGGTGGTTTAATCTAAATACATGAACTCATTGCTGGCCAGGAGCGCTTGCGCGTAGCGTTCCCATCGACTGAGTTTGTTATTCGAACGCGTGTCGTCGCTGTCTTCTGACTGCAAATAGCGAAGTCCTAGTTGCAGTTCGCTGTCAAGAACTTTGCGGCCGAACGCTATCAAGTAGGCTCGGCGTATCCTGTTCTCGAGTTTTTCCCCACCTTCTCTCTCAACCCGTGCTGCAAAGGCTTTGGATTGTTCGAGCATGAATGGGCTGTTGAGCACAAAGAGTTGCTGTTGCGGTACCGTCGTCTCGGCACGTGTCGAAGCGGTGATGTTCGCATCGGGAAAATCGAAAAGCCGCAGCATGTTATCAAGCTCGTGGCGACTGATGAATCCGTATATCGTACGCCGATTGTTTCCGGCCTCAGCAAGATTCGTCGAAGGCCCTTCGAGGTTACGATCGAGTCGACCCGAAGTCGCTAACAACGCATCGCGCCAAGCTTCTACGTCCAATCGGCGTCGATTCATTCTCCAGAGATAACGATTGTCAGCGTCGATTTGCTGGTTCACTTCATTTGCATCGGTACTAAGTTGGTAGGTAGCCGAAAGCATGATCTCTCGATGCAATGCTTTGAGCGACCAGCCCTGATCGAGAAATCGAAGAGTCAAGTAGTCCAAGAGTTGTGGGTGGGTCGGCGGCTCTCCCAGCTTCCCAAAATTATCGGGCGTCGCGACGAGGCCTCTACCGAAATGGTGTTGCCATACCCGGTTTACAATAACTCTCGCAGTGAGTGGGTTTTCAGGAGATGCGATCGCTCGAGCCAATTCGAGCCGGCCGCTCCCCTCAGTAAAGGGTGATGGGGAATCGCTGCTTAAGATTCTAAGAAACCTTCGAGGAGCCACTTCGCCTTGATTGGCTGGATTTCCTCGAATCATAACCTTCAAGTCCGATGGCTTGGATTCGGCAATCACGTGGGCTATCGGGTATTTCGCTGGGGAATTTCTGCGAAGCTCTTCGAGTTCTTCGCGCTGCGCTGCAAGCAATTCTCGCACTTCGGGGGAAAGCTTTCCTTCGATCCAAGGCAATTCCATGGCGAAGACCCCTTTCTCGCCAAATAGCTCGGCAAGGAGGTCCGGTTGACCAGAGCTGAGGTCGGTTGGGGCTTCTGTATACACTCGAAATTGCACGGCCGCATTCTCACCGCAACCGCCCGGTTGATCGCTTCCGCTGTTGTCCAGCCCCGCGGTCGCCTGAAAACGAAGGGCACCGTCTGGAAGTGCGTAGGTGATCACGGAAGTCGAGTGCGTTCCGATCCCTCTTTCGTAAGTCTGTCCGGCAACCCGGAGGGCCTCTCCGCTGACACTCTTATTGATTTTGACTTCGCCATAGGAATTGGAGACTGATCGCCATTTCAAATCGAGGAGACTAACTTCACCGGAAGCGGTGATCAGCCGTGGCTCGAGCCAGTTGGCATGGTCGCAACTGGCGCCATTGCCGCCGTCGGTGACGACCAGTACCAGTTCCTTCGCTCCAGCTAGATCCACGTCGATGGAAACCACGGGCGCCCCCTTGGTAACCAGTGCGCTGGTGTATCGCGCATTGCCGATCGGAGTCTGAGCAGCTAGTTCCGTTTGTTCCTCGGATGTCAACGAGCCATCGCGCTGCCGAATCAATAATTGCAGATACCTCTGGAACAGGGACGCAGCGTCCGAACCACTGGCTTCCCCTGTGGTTGAACTCGTTTCGTCAAACCAAGGCTTCAAAGATCGAGGTGGAGAATCAGATTTTGATTTAAGGTATTCGCTCCACTTTTTAAGGGTCGGTTCTTCGAGATCGTTCGATTTCGCGAAGGCAGCGATCTTTAGCGTCGGATCTTTGGATTTCTCAGCCCGATAGGCTCGTGTTGCCAACATGTAACGCGAGACCTCCTCGATTCGTGCTTCGCGAATCTTGGGGCTTTCTTTTGCAATCGCCTGACTGATTTCCTCTTCCCGTTCTTTGATCTTCTGCTGGGCTGCGTCGTAGCGTTTCACCTCATCCTCTGGCGCGAGAGGTGCGTTGTGCAGTCGAGAACTGTGGAAGACGCCAGCCAACGAGTAATAATCCTGAGTGGGGATCGGGTCAAATTTATGGTCATGACACCGGGCGCATGAGACGGTCAATCCCAAGAAACCTCGAGTCAATGTGTCGATGCGGTCATCGAGTTCGTCTGCAGTCGCTTTGGCGGCGTCGGTATTCTTGTAGTACTGCGCACCTAATCCAAAGTAGCCAAGAGCTGCGAGATGTTTTAGTCGTTCGTTCTCGTCGAGGTCCATGACATCTGCCGCGATCTGCAGTTGAACAAACCGATTGAAAGGAAGGTCGGCATTGAAGGCTGCGATTACCCAATCGCGATAACGATAGCCATTGGTATTGGGTTGAACGCTAAAGGTATGCGCTTGATCCTCAGAGTAACGCGCGACATCGAGCCAATAACGCCCCCAACGTTCTCCATAGGCAGGCGAGTCGAGCAAGCGATCGATGACTTTGGAGAAACTGTTCGAGGAATCGTCCGCTACGAAGGACTCCACTTCTTCGGGGCTCGGGGGGAGACCTGTCAAATCAAAAGTGGCACGTCGAATAAGCTCCCGTTTTCCAGCCTTGCGAACAGGGGAGAGTCCTTGGGCTTCCATGGTGGCGAGCGTAAACTGATCGATCGTCGATTCTGCCCAATCCGAGCGTTGGGGGGTCGGAATCGGTGGATGTTGGGGAGGCACGAAGGACCAAAACTTTCTGGCTTCTTCGAAGTCGATCTCTTTTTTGACGGCGGTAGGTGTTCCAACGCGAGGGTCGATCGCACCGTTTGCTACCCAGTTCTCCAAGTCCGAGATCACCTCCTTAGGTAATTTTCCACGAGGCGGCATTTCGCTCGATTCGTATCGGATGGCTTGAATGATTAAGCTTTTATCCACTTGATGGGGGATAAGTGCCGGGCCCGAATCCCCACCCATTAAGAGACCTTGGGCCGTATCAAGCAACAAGCCACCTTGTACCGTCTTCGCTTCGGCAGAATGGCATTCGTAACAGTGTTCGACGAGAACAGGTCGGACCTTCTTTTCAAAGAACTCAACCTCAGTGGCTTGCTCTGCCTTAGCGATTCCCTCTTGTGCACAGATTGGAGTCGAAATAGCGATCACCAAACCTATTGCGATTGGGATGCGTCGAACGCAGCTCAAAAGTGAATGCATCGAATCTGTACTCGGGAAGGGGGCCTGGCAAGGCCGAGATGGTAGGCACGGGATTGGGAGGGACCGTTATTGTATCCCAAGGACGAGCGTATTTCTACTTCACGTCGACGGCTCGTCATTTCGAACGCCGCCGGCTATCGCGAGCCCTTCCACAGTCTCCGCGATCGAATGGGCACTGCGTCGGATGGGTGATTTCAGACGTTTAGTTCACTATCCGGACGAGAACTCGCTAAAACCCACGACCTCAATGCCGTGTAGACCACGATGCCATTCAACAGATGCCATATAAAGTGCGTGCCGATGGACCACGTCACGTCCCGATCCATGGACCGGGCTGCGATAGCGAGTGTAAAGAACAAAACGGAAAGTGCGAGCAATCCACGTTCGACATGACTGGTCCAAGCCCAAATCAGGCTGAAGACCAACATGGCCACCCAAGACGGGATATAGAACAACGAACCGTTGAGGGGAGACTTGAACGGCATCAAGGCATAGGACCCTCCCACGACAGCCATCACGATCAACGCTGCGAGCCAGCCAGGAATCGAAAGTAGTTTTCGGGAGATCAACCACAGGAATAAGATTTGAAACAAGGTGATGGGAATGATATCGAGCCACATCGTCGGAATAGATGGAACCGTGTGGAAAAGGAAGCTTCCACAGCCGATCGTTGCGGCCAACACAATCAATGCGAGAGTCGCAGGATCGAGACTCCGCCTTCGCGTTGCGAAATCTAATCCTAGTGCAGCTGCGATAAGGAACGAGGCATTGCTAATCGCATTGAATGGTTCTGCCCAAAACGCGGGATCGCCTCCCCGCTCGCGATACAGCTGAAGCATGATTTGATTGAAAGGAATAAGTGATTGCATTTTGCAGCGTTAGAAAGGATGAAGGGAGGTGACTGGGAAGGGGAGTCGCCACCCCAGTCGGGGGAGAAACGTTGAGGGCAAACGAGGGGATGGTTGTCATTCGGAGCAGATTGGGGGCGCATGGACATTCGATTCAAAATGCGCGCATCTCTTTGACGGTGAGGCCAGCCGTATCCGCACTTACATATGCCCTCCACTGTTGCTGGTGTGCACATCGTTCCGTGCCAATTCGTCGCGGCCGTCCCACCGTATTTCAGTCATCAGCGCAGCGATGGAATCCGAATAGAACATTCCTTTGGGAGTAAGCTCGTACCCCGTACGATCCCCGTGAATCAGCTCTTTCTCCCGCAACAATTCTAACCTTTCGGAGAATCGGTCCCACCGGTCTGATGCCTGCAGCATCGAAACCGTGTGGGCGTCCAATCGAAGCGAAGCGAGACGTCGGGTGACTTGCAGCACCTCCCAATCCGAGCGATCGTATGAATAGTAGCGATTCCAGATCGGCGATGGCGAACGGACCGATTGCATATATTGCAACGAGCTCTCGGGATTCATCGTTTTGAGCGCGTAGTGCCCATCCTCTGAGGCCGCAAACGAGATCCCCGAAGGACCAAATCCCATGACCTGGCAGTGACTCGATTCATAGCTTATCGGTTCGTATCGATATCGTCGGGCGTCGTTTTCGAATTGTTTGTACTCGAAGTTGGTAAGGGAAGTTTGGTGAAATCCGTTCTGCAGCAATGTCTCGCGAAGCGAACACCAATTGTGCTCTGCCTCCGGGTTGCTCGGAAGAGCCGAAGTCAACGAGGAGTCACGAGACCAAGCGGTACCTAAACCAGGAAACATAACGAGATGATAAAGGCAGATTTGATCAAGCCCGATGTCGATTGCTTTTCGTACGTCTGACTTCATCTCTTCCAAAGTTTGACCAGGAAGATTACAAAGCAAATCGCCGCTGGCAGTCATCCCTCGTACGTGTGCCGCGTCCACTGCTGATGCAAACGTTTCTGGTCGTCCAAACCCTAACCTCCCCATCTTCTCCAGTTGTGTTTCTGAGAATGTTTGAATACCCATGCTGATTCGGAAATGACGAGCAGGAATCTCCTCGGTCATCACATCGAGCAGCAATGGCTTGCCAAGAACGAAGTTGCGAGGAACACCTTCCAGCGAAACTTCGGCCTTGGTGAGATCGAACGCTTGCACGAGACAATGCGATAGACGACGAAAGGAATCTGCCGGTGTAAGGTTGGCCGTCCCGCCCCCGAAATAGAGCGCGTCGACCGATGCTTGGTAGAAACTAGAGGACGGGGGAACCCTCTGCTCGACCTCGTGTTCCACTGCGGCAGAGACCGCAGCCGCTTTCGCGGAGCTAAAGGCTTCATGCGGGAAAGTGCAAAAGCCGCATCCACTAATCTTCGGATTGCAAAAAGGATGAGGCAACACGCCTACCAGCATCGGATGCGAGGGGTTTCGGGATAAGACAAACTTCGGATCGCAATGGGCTGCACGCTGCCTTTCGTCCTCGCCCGCGAATCGCATTGCGGCCGCGAGAGGATAGCCATGGAGCAAACGATGTCGCTGCGGTCGCGACATGAATTTGGCCAACCGGGCGCGAAGCGATCTTGTCGAGAGAAGGGTATCGACGGACATCATGTACTCCCTGGGGAATGCGGTCATGGAAAAATTCGAGGCAGGGACGACCCTCCTCAAGCAGGACCACTCCTAGGCGAATCGTGTGCCAAGACGAGCGATATTCCTTCAAGTCCTTTCTCGTGAGGAGTTTAGAAGGTTCTATTCGTGAAAACCGCCTCACCGAGGCGCTAGCCCTAATACAATAAATGCGGTCCATGCGCTACATTTTTTGTACTAAGGGTCTTTAGTTATGTCGCTCCTGACGACGGGTGAATGGCGGGCTGCGGAGGCAATCGCTGGTATTGGTTATGCCAATCCGTTTCTGCCAGAACGGGTTGTGTTGGAGAAGAAAGCTCTTGGAAAGAGCTTCAGGGGCATTCCCGCGTTTCTTCAATTCCGCCCGGAGTGTTCGGCGGCCGATCTGTTCCCAAACCTGGTAGCTTTGCGTGATCGCTGTGAGCAGTTGGTTGGGAAATTGCGCTCGAAGTTGCTTGCAGGAGAGGAAGCGGGGAAGCGGGAATGGGAAGTTTATGAAGATCTAGTTCTCTATCTGCTTTACGCTCGTTATATGAGTCATGCGATAGAGGTACCCGCATCCGGTTTTCGATGCCGTCCTGAGGACGATATTCTCGCAAGTTATGACTCGTTTGCGAACGACTTTCGATACTTCTTCGAGTTCAAACGCACAAAGTTGTCCTCGCTATTGGATCGAGACACACTTTTCGCCGGCCTCTTTCAGATCGAACGAGCCTTCTTTCATATCTTCCGCCACATCGTGGGAGTTTCGCCGGCTGCGGCGCAGCTAAGAGCTACCGTGTGGCAATCGATCTTCACCCACGACATGCGCCGCTATCGGCAGTCACTCTACAAGCAAATGGGTGATATTCCAACGTTGATCACAGGTCCCTCCGGTACTGGAAAGGAGCTAGTTGCTCAATCGATTGCGTACTCGCGATTCATCGAGTTCGATGCAAGGAAGAAGAGATTCGCTGCGGACTATTCCGCCAGCTTCATTGGCCTCAATCTGAGTTCGATTTCGCCAACACTCATCGAGTCGGAGTTGTTCGGTTATGTGAAAGGTGCGTTTACGGGTGCCCATCAGGATCGCAAGGGGTTTCTAGATCCGGCCATTTGTTCTGGATATGGTACGGTATTGCTGGATGAGATCGGCGAGTTGGATACCTACCTACAAGTCAAGCTGCTCAGGGTGCTGCAATCACGGGAGTTCCAGCGCGTCGGGGATACTCGCAGTTGTAAGTTCATTGGGAAGATCATTGCGGCGACAAACCGAGATCTTGCCGAGGAGATGAAAGAAGGACGTTTTCGGGAAGATTTTTATTATCGTTTGTGCGCAGACCGGATTGAAACACCTTCTCTTCGCATTCAACTCGATGAAGCACCCGAGAGCATCGCGAACTTTGTGAGATTTATCGCCGTTCGAATCTTTCCCGATACGGTCGATAGGACGGAACAACTGGTGGAGCAAGTAGTCGAATGGATCTCTCGAAATCTGGGATCCCATTACGCTTGGCGTGGAAACTTTCGGGAGTTGGAACAATGCGTGCGAAGCATCGTCATTCGTGGAAATTACCTGCCCGTGCACGACCCGTTTTGGCAGAAGAGAACGCCTCGCACTGATTTTCTGTCCAGCGTAGAGAAAGGCTCTCTCGATCGAGAACGCCTTCTACAAGGCTACTTCTCGCTCGTTTATGCCCAATCGGGTAGCTACCGCGCGGCCGGCCAGCGGCTTGGTGTGGATTGGCGAACGGTGAAGGAGATCGTAGAAAAAGCGAACTTGAGTCAGTGCAACGAGCAAAACGGTTAGGCGACATGGAAAGGAAACGGCGTCGTTTAACGCCGTTCCCATGCACCCAATCGCATTGAGCATCCCACGATCATTCAAGCGGATACTACACCGACGGGATCGATTCGCCACGAATCAAGTCTTCGAATATTTCTCGCGTACGAATGCACTTTGGTTGTCCATTCTCGATCAAGACCTCGGGGGCTCGGTACCGTCCGTTGTAGTTGCTCGCCATGACAAAACCATAGGCACCCGCTACTTCGAGGATCAAGTGATCCCCAACGGATGCGAGCGGGAGCGATCGCTTGGCGACAAACCCTCCCTCCTCCTGGGTGAAGATGTCGCCCGATTCGCAAAGCGGTCCACCCACTACGACATCGATGTGGGGTACGTCTGTTTTCGGAGTTTTGTGTGCGATCGAAATGGGGTGGTACGCACCGTAAAGGATAGGTCGCGCTAGATCGTTGAATCCGGCATCGAGAAGGTAAAAGAGATTGTCACCCATTTTCTTGACAGCGCGGATCTCAGCGATCAAGTAACCGCTTTCGGCAACCAAATAGCGACCCGGTTCAATCTCTAGTTGAATGGCATGCCCAAACTTGGACTCAAGTCGCTTTCTCGTAGCATCCCAAATGGAGAAGTATTGGTCCAAATCGACATAGGTCTGACCTTCGCGATAAGGAACTGGCAGCCCACCTCCTGCGCTGATCGTCGTAATCGTACGGCCAACTTCTATCGCAACTTTCTCCAAAGCCTCTCCGACTTGAGACAGATGCTCCAGGTCGGTGCCAGAACCAATGTGCATGTGGAGTCCAGTGATAGCGACGTTATGCAAATCGGCGCGTCTCAGGCACTCGATCACTTGTTCGTGCCAGATTCCATGCTTGGATTGCGGTCCTCCGGTATTGGTCTTTTGGCTGTGTCCATGCCCGAACCCTGGATTGATTCGAAGAGTTGCGCTCGCGCCAGGGCACAGGGTTCCCAGTTGATCGATCATATCGGGCGAACCGCAGTTTACGTGCAGCTTCTTGTTGCGAATGATCTCCGCAGCTTCTTTGTCGATGACATCGGCGGTGAAGACGATTCCATGGGGGTCGCTATGAGGGTCGAAGCCGGCTGCCAGCGCCCGTTTGACTTCGCCTGCACTGACTGCGTCGACGACGACACCGAGCCGTCTGAGTCGATCGAGAATGGCGATATTGGAGCAAGCCTTTTGCGCGTATCGAATGACGTCGAACTTCGCGAGATCTCGAACACGCTCTTCAATGACTGCAGCATCGTAAACGTATGTAGGCGTGCCGAATTGCTTGACGAGATCCGCGACGGGAATGCCGGCGATGTTTTGACGAAGCGTGGAAAAGGAATTGATGGTTTTTGGCATAGGTGATCGAGATAGAAACAACTGTTTAGAATTCTTGTTTTCGTGCGCGGACTTTCCGCGAATATTTTTCCATGAACTTGCGTTCTTTGGCGGTGAGGGAATCCTTTCCTAGCTCATGTATTTTCGCCAGGATGCGGTCCGCTTCGGCGTCATCGGTGCCTGAGGCAAGTTCGACATCTTCGTGGATTCGAAGCTTGGGGCCAAGCCACTTTCGTCTCAATCGGCGGAGCGCACCACCGAGGTCTTGGACGAACGAGAAATTCCATCCCAAGAAAAAGTACGCGACCGCGATCAGGATACCCATGATGTGGACATCGACCGCCACCTGAGAGGTGGGGGTAGTGATCAAATTCGAAAGGACCAGGAAAACGCCAAGCACCCAGGCTGGGACCGGGAAGACAAACAGGTAGATCACCTGCTTGGGGAAATTCAATACAAACAGCATCTCGATGCAAATGACTGCGCCCGAGGCGCCGAGCAATCGGGAGTTTGGTGCTCCGATCAGAGAGTTCTTCAGCAGCCAAGCCACCCCGCAGAGCACTGCGGCAGACAAATAGATGCGTAGGAATTCCCACTTTCCATAGCGATCCTCAACCGATCGTCCCAGGAAATAGAGTCCCAGCATATTGAATACAATATGCCAGATCCCACCGTTGGCGGACGCATCGTGCACAAAAGCATACGAAAGCGTATGCCACCAGAGCCATGGCTTGGTCGCGTCGGAACCGGCGAGCATCAATGCGTTGTTGACAATTCCCTGGTCGTTGGCCTTGAAATTGCTGAGAAGAATGTTGGCGACGTAGATCGCGATATTGAGCAGGAGCAAATAGCTAACTGCGGACTTACCATCCCAGTCGGGCTGTAGTCGAATGGTGTCGTCTCGGTAGTAATCGCGTTCGTAGAGTCCCATACGTTCAACCTACCCGAGAACGCAAAAAATGGGAATCTCGATCAATTCGGAGACTCTGGATTTTCGAGGACTGGTGGTCGAACGTCGGTCGCCGCAGGATCGGATGATTTCGCAGAAGATTCGATCGATTGCTTGGGAGCTTCGGGAGCGGTAGGTGCTGGAGTTGTCACCGAGGGGTCGGTCGGAGGTGCGTTTTCCTTGGTCTCGCTCGGCGCTGACAAACGCTGCTGCAGGTCCTTCATCTCTTTCGTTTCCGTGAAGTCCGCATCGTCGCCAAGGGCTGCGGCGCGTGCGTTCCATTCCGCCAGCTTTTGTTCGACGTCGAAACTCAACTGGTCTTGATTGTATGCGCGTCGGAAGTCGATAAACCACTTGAGCACAAAGTCGTCCGAATCGGTGGCTTCGGTCAGTTTGTTGTATCGCCCGATCGACTTGAGGACGTCTTCCCCCACCTCTTCTGTCATCAAGATCGGGAATCGTTTGAAGGCGGTATCCCAGAGGGTCCAAGCCTGTTCGTAGTTCTCGATCGCTCCTTTGATGTCGGCGGCGTCGATCATCTTATCTGCGTTGTAAAGCAATCGTCGGGCATCGACCGTATACTGCTTTTGCTCCGCTTTGGCCCTCGTTTCCCAATAGGCGTAGTTCACGTTGCTGCGGTAGATATTGGCAATGCGAAGCTTCTCCTCCATCTTGTTGATTTCCGTCGAAAGCTGCAGCAACCGAGGTTGTTGATCTTTGGGCGCCTCGGCAATGGCCTCCGCTGGAGAAGGCGAAATGAGGCGTTCTGCTTCTTCGGCTTTTTCCGACTCTGTCAGCGATCGCTCTTCGGCTGGCTTTTGGTAAGCATCCTTGAGATCCTGTGGGAGCCTTGCAAAGCGACTTTCGCGAATGGTTTCGCGAGCCCCGCCCAGTTGCTTATCGAGTTCCGCTCTCTTTTCACGAATTGCCGCCGCGTCCGCATCGACCTCGAGCAATTTGATCTGACCGTCGCCGCTCCAAGGAATCGACATCTTACCGTATTCTGCCCACTCGCGTCCCCCTTGCTCCCACGCGAACTTGGATCGGTCGTCCAAGATCCCTTCGGTCTGGATCGCTTCGCCGTAGTACATCTGCCAGAGAGGAGAATAGCAGTACAAGAGGTGCGGAGTCTTCGGGATCTTGTTACCGGATTGAAACGACTCGACCGCACGGTTGAACCAGAGCTTGCCTACTCGCCAGTTGTCGGGTCGCTGATCGTATCCCAATGCGTTGGTCTCAACAGGCAGCCCCTGTTCCGTGAAGTAATTGTGAAACTCCGTGTCCTTTCGGAAAAGTTCGCGGTATTGCTTCTTTTCGTCGAATTTTCCGATCTTGTTCCCGACATAGTGTCCAAGATCGTATTGAAGGATTGGCTTTCGCTCGTTGTACTTGGTCCCGCGAACGAGATAGTCGATTCCCTTTTTCACCCACTCGTAACGCTGGCGATAATCCTCAAACTCAGGCGAGACGTTGAAGCTCATGTTGTGAGCTTGGTGTTGCCAAACGCTGATGAAGTGAGGTTGAAGGAGCGCGATTTGGTTCAATGTTGCCGAGAAGCGGTCGAAGTACTTTTCCTCTTTGTAGTAGTCCGCTTTGAGCCAGAGGATGGAGGAAGCGATTCCTTTCATCCCAAGCGTGGCCAATCGCATGCTTTCGCTGGTCGGGTCGAGCTGACCGAGATAGGTCTGGCCCATGTTGTGTCGATTTCGCAATTGCGAAATCGCCCCCGACTTGGGGCGGCCTAAGGCGTAAAGGGGGAGGAGCAGCGCGATGATCGCGATGATGTAGGTGACTTTGCGAGACAGACTTTTATTCATGCTCTTAACCCGCCATTTCTCGAGTCTTGAGGAAGAAGTACGCAATAACGCTGGTCATCACGAAGTACCCGAATGCGATCGTGAGATGCCGCGCGAGCAGACCGTCAAACAAGTTAACCCCATAGGCGATGAAATCCGACGTTTCTAGATCATACAGGTTCGGAAGGGCCGATTTCAGCGTCGAGACAGAAAAGAGCAACCCTCGATCCACGCCCTTGATCGCACCTTCGATCATTTCATTTCCCAAGTCCAATTGGGTTTCGGAGCCGCTTTGCAACGGGAGTCTCACCAATGCTTCCACGGGCCCTCCTCCGGCAATCTTACCGGTGGTGAGGTTGTCGATAAACCATCCGAACATTCCCAAAACAATCACCGAGATCGTCGCGATGACGGCAACCGGCCCCGATAAGAAGGTGGAGAACATCACGCCAAAGCAAACCACGATGAACATCTGCAGCCAAATACTGATGTACCCTTTGACGAAGTTCCACAGAAACGTTCCTTCGGACGCTCTCAAATAGAGATCCGCGGCCGCCATCCCGAGATACTGTCCTCGATCGCGACAGCGAACCACGACTTCAAACGACCCGTCTTGAGCGATATCGGTGAAGAAATCCAAGTCGGCTGGTTCCCCTTTCCGAAATCCTTTGAGCTTGAGAGGGATCGAATGCTGATCGATCTGGAACTCCTTGACTCGAAACGGGATGCGGTCGCTTTCGACTTCGCCATTCAAACTTCGGAATATGACCACGCCGCCGACGGGGGTTTCGATATCCCCTTTGTACGTGCGGAACGCTGAGAGAGTCATGTCGAAATTGAGTACGTCCGGGAACAGTCTGGGATTCACGTTTTCAAATGTCCAGATCGCAGACGAAAGCGTGTCACCCTCGATGTACTTCTGGTATTCCGACATGTATCCGACGTTGTAGCCGGTGTTCTCCTCGCCGTCTCGACCGGTGAATCGGAGCGTGCCATACACCGGGTTGCGAGCCGTCAAATCGTCGACTTGCTCGGTGATGACGATCTTGTCACCCACTTTGCGAACAATATGCCGGTGACCTTTCACCATGTTCGTCGTGCCGAGGCCATCTTCGTTGAGAGTGAAGGAGTGGCTGTGGAAACGCACATTGGTCGTTTCACCTGCAAGACCATCGTTTTGAAGGCTTTCCAAATCGTGCGAGTGCGAAAGTCCCCGAACGATAAAGAAGTAACTCATGACGCCGAAGATCGCCAAGTTCATCGTCGCAACTGCCACGAAGCCCAGAACACGTCCGAGGAAAATCTCGGTGGGACGGACCGGTTTGGTGACGATCGTGTAGATCACACGATTCGTAATATCGCGTGGGATGCTGAAGGTGCTCAGAAAGAGGCCCATCAGCAGCATGAGCCAATTCGTAAAGGTAAGGACCGTTGGAATGTAGAGTTGTGCGGGATTACTCGCCTTCGGGTCTAGAAACCAACCTGCGAACATGATGGCGACGACGAAGACAGCCACCACGATGAGAATTCTATTCCGGATCGCTTCCTTGAACGACAACTTGGCAATCGCGAAGATTCGCCGAATCGACATCCTAGGAAGGTCGACCGAGAAGAACTCACCAAGGATTTTGGCGACCTGAAGAAAGCCCTCGGTCGGGCCGTATTTGATCGTCGCGATCAAAAAACCGACGAGGAATCCGAGGATGGAAAGTATGAGGGCCAGCAGGAATCCACCAAGGAGTCCGCCTCGCTCGAACAACCACTCCCAATAGGTCCAGAACTGATCAGGTGTAAGACGCATAGCAAAAAGTTTCGTTTCGTTCCAACAATGCCAAGACCCAAGCGATTACGACGCACTCGACGACCGACGGCCTGGTCGGTTTTCGCTGTCTCGAACAATATCGAGGAAAAGCTCTTCCATCGTGGTGGTGGGATTGTCCATCTTGAGCAACTCGCCTTGCGATTTCGCGATCAGCTCGCGAATCTGCGCCTTGGTATTTTCGTCCAATCCCTTGGCGTGAATCTGGGTTACATCCTGTACCTTGAGCAAACTATCAACTCGACCCAGTTCCTTGAGCTCTCCTTGGTGAAGGATCGCGACCCGATCGCAAACGTCTTGAACATCCGCCAATTGGTGGGAGCAAAGGAGGATGGTTTTGCCTTGCTCACGAAGTTTGACGATCAAATCCTTCATTTCACGCGTTCCGATCGGGTCGAGACCGGTGGTGGGTTCGTCGAGGACGAGGAACTCGGGTTCGTTGATCAAGGCCTGGGCCAAACCGATTCGGCGGGTCATCCCCTTTGAATACTCTCGAAGCTGACGGCGACGAGCTCGCTGGAGGCCAACCATGTTGATCAAGGCCTCCGTACGCTCCTTTCGAACGCTCGCGGGCATATCGAAAAGCCGGCCGTAGAAATCAAGGGTCTCTTCGGCGTTCAGAAATTTGTAAAGGTAAGATTCTTCTGGCAAGTATCCGATTCGCTCGTTCTTTGCGACGTCGGTCGCTTCTTTGCCAAACACGAACGCTCGGCCGGAGGTCGGAAAAAGGAGCCCCAGCATTAGTTTGATGGTGGTCGATTTTCCGGATCCATTCGGACCCAGGAGACCGAAGATCTCCCCGCGTCGGACTTCGATGTCGAGCGATTTGAGGGCCTGAACCTTCTTTCGACCCCAAAAGTCGCGGTAGATTTTCCCAAGACTCCTCGTTTCTACGATGATGTCCGGGTTGGTCGGAGCCGAGGATGGATTCGGATTGGTTTCCGGTGCTGCAGGAGCTGCTGAAGACATCGTTTCGAGTCGTTGGGAAAAGGGAACCTGGAGTGCCAGCAAGGCCATTGGCTGGGACGGACGGAATTGCCAGCGTTGTACGGTCGGGGGACCCGTACGGTTCAGTTCAATGCCGGTCAATGGAACACGCACTATAAATTCGATCCCGGGCAACTACAAGCGACGGGTTGGGGGAGCTCTGCCGGTTCCGCCAAATAAACCCAGTTGCAACCCGTATACTTGGAACAGCCGGTTCGCTAATCTTTCCCGAGTTCAAGACCATTCGCTTTCCCGCTTCATCGATGTTTCATGGACAGGTCGCAACCGGAATACGCCGAGGCAATTCGCTACCTCTACGATCGGCTCAACTACGAGAAGACAACGGACCGTCCCTACACCCAGCAGCATTACCGGCTCGCCCGGATGGAAGCCCTCTTGGAGTCGCTCGGAAATCCTCAATCCGCGGCTCCCGTCATCCACATCTCGGGAACAAAAGGGAAAGGCTCGGTTGCCTGGCTGACGGCTGAATCCCTTCGACGTGCGGGTCGCCGTGTCGGTCTCTATACCTCCCCGCACCTCGAGCAATTGGAAGAGCGTTTTGTCGTAAACGGAGTTCCGGTCTCCCCGACGCAATTGGTGGGTGCGATCGACTCGATTCGAAAGAAGCTCGAAAGTTGGGACGAATCTCAGTTGGGTATTCCCACCTTTTTTGAGCTGACGACGGCGATCGCCTGGTTTTTGTTCCGAGAGTTGGGGTGCGATGTGAATGTGATGGAAGTCGGTCTGGGAGGAAGATTGGA